>JBJMWI010000089.1:0-20780 GCA_045810225.1 Burkholderiales bacterium | reverse complement strand
AGAAAATATCGAATGGAAAGACGCCCCCGGGTACAACGGGGTAAAGATGGCGGTGATTGCCGGAGATCCGTCCAAGCCCGGCGTCTACGTCGTGCGTGTGAAGTTTCCGCCGGGACTGATGTCGCGTCCGCATTTCCATCCGGATGACCGTTATGCTGTCGTTCTCAAGGGCACCTGGTGGACGGGCACCGGAGATACTTTCGATCCGGCCTCTACGGTCCCGGTTCCGGCCGGCGGCTTCATGAAGCACCCGGCAGGCGGTCACCATTTCGACGGCGCCAAGGATGAGGAAGTCATTCTGCAACTGATCGGCTATGGCCCTGGCGGCACAACCATGATTCACCCGGAGGATGGTCATACCGGTCCATCCAGATAATCAGTAGCGATCCTCATAAAGCGGCAGAGTTCTCTGCCGCTTTTTCGTTTTCAAACGCAAGGAACAACAAGGCGCACCGTGCTTTCCGACATTGAAATAGCCCAAAACGCCCGGATGCAGCGCATCAGCGTGCTGGCGCGCGAGCGTCTCGGCATTGCCGAAGAACACCTCGAGCCCTACGGCCACTTCAAGGCCAAGCTTTCGCTCGACTATCTCGACAGCCTCAGGGACCGTGCCGACGGAAAGTTGATCCTGGTGACGGCAATCAGTCCCACACCGGCCGGAGAAGGCAAGACCACGACGACAGTTGGGCTCGGCGATGCATTAAACCGCATCGGCAAAAAGGCACTGATTGCGCTGCGCGAACCGAGTCTCGGACCGGTGTTCGGCATGAAAGGCGGCGCGGCAGGCGGCGGATACGCGCAAGTCGTGCCCATGGAAGACATCAACCTGCATTTCACGGGCGACTTCAACGCGATTCAGCTTGCCAATAATCTTTTGGCCGCACTGCTGGACAATCATATCCATCACGGCAATGAACTCGGTATTGATGTGCGCCGGATTGGCTGGAAGCGTGTGCTCGATATGAACGATCGTGCGTTGAGGGATATCGTCGTGTCCCTCGGCGGCCCGGGCAACGGCTTCCCCAGGCAAGATGGCTTCGACATCGTCGTGGCCTCCGAAGTCATGGCCATCTTCTGTCTGGCGACTTCATTGACCGATCTGAAGCAACGGCTCGGCAATATCGTAGTCGGTTACACCAGGGACCAGCTGCCGGTTCGCGCGCGAGATCTTTCCGCACACGGTGCCATGACTGTGTTGCTCAAAGATGCGCTCAAGCCCAACCTGGTCCAGACGCTGGAAAATACGCCTGCCATCCTGCATGGCGGGCCATTTGCCAATATCGCACACGGCTGTAATTCGGTGATTGCCACGCGAGCCGGGCTCAAACTAGCGGACTACGTCGTGACGGAGGCTGGTTTCGGCGCCGATCTCGGCGCGGAAAAATTCGTCGATATCAAATGCCGCAAGTCGGGTCTGCGTCCGGATGCCTGCGTCATCGTCGCGACTTTGCGCGCGCTGAAATATCACGGCGGGACAGACCTGAAGGACTTGAACCGGGAGAATCTGGTGGCCTTGGAGAAGGGCCTTGCGAATCTGGATCGTCACATCAGCAATGTGCGCACCCAGTTCGGATTGCCGTGCGTGGTGTGCATCAATCATTTTACCCACGACACTGATGCCGAAATTGCACTCCTGAAGAGCAGGATCGGCACGCCGGACACTCCTGTGGTGGTGGCGCGGCACTGGGCGCAGGGTGGCGCTGGCGCGGAAGAGCTGGCGCGCGCGGTGGTCGGCACCATCGACAAGGGAATTTCCAGATTCAAATTCGTCTACGAAGATTCTGCAACGCTATGGGATAAGGTTTGCGCGGTCGCGACCAAGATTTACGGGGCGGCGCAAGTAACCGCGGACGCGAAGGTCAAAGCACAGATCCAGAAATTGCAGGAAGAGGGCTATGGAAACTATCCGGTCTGTATCGCCAAGACGCAGTATTCCTTCTCCACGGATGCATCAGCGCGCGGTGCCCCTTCCGGGCATACCATCAACGTGCGGGAAGTTCGCCTTGCCGCCGGTGCAGAGTTTGTGGTCATGGTCTGCGGGGACATCATGACCATGCCTGGACTGCCCAGGGTTCCGGCCGCGACGAAAATCGACCTGACACCTGACGGCAAGGTCGTCGGACTGTTCTAGCCCCACATGAAAATTTGTGTGATCTGCGTTCTCCATCCAAGCAGCGCAGGCGCTAGTCACCTTCATGCGCTCTGAATTCAAGGCGGCAACGGCATTATCTGTGGAGCGCGGAGAAAGCACGGCTGCGCAAGACCTTCATTGGCTTGCGCAGAACATCCCGTGTCAGGCGGCTTGTCCGGCCGGAACTGATATTCCCGGCTACTTGGAAGCGGTTTACCACGGGCGCTACGCCGAAGCCTACGCAATCAACCTGCGGGACAATGTATTTCCTGCCGTGCTCGGGAGAGTTTGTTCGCGACCTTGCGAAGACGCATGCCGGCACGGTTGGGAAGGCAATGGCGAACCGGTAGCTATTTGCTTCTCGAAGCGGTCCGCTGCTGATTTTGGCAATAGTGCGCCGGTGCATTTGAAACCCAATGCTGCCACCGGAAAAACCGTTGCCGTTGTTGGTGGTGGCGTCGCGGGCTTGGCGGCGGCACGTGATCTTGCGCTTGCCGGACACCATGTCACGGTGTTCGAAAAACACCATGCACCGGGAGGCATGCTGAACCAAGGCATTCCGGCATTTCGCCTGCCGAGAATGATCATCACGCGCGAAATCGAGCAGGTAATGGCCACCGGCGTAGAGATCCGTTGCGGCGTAGCGGTAGGCAAGGACATTGCCTTGGCGGAACTGTCAGCCAGTTTTGACTGCGTCGTCATGGCGGCGGGTACGCTGCGTCCAAATATCCTGGATCTGCCAGGCAAGCAATTGCAAGGCGTCGAACACGGCCTTTCGTTTCTGCTGCATGCCAATGAGTTTGGCCGCCGCACCATCGGCGCGAAAGTCATCGTAATTGGCGGTGGTTACACGGCCATGGATTGTGCGCGCACCGCGCTCCGCCTGGGTGCTCAAGTCAGCGTGGTTTACCGGCGTTCGCGTGAGGACATGGTCGTTCTGCCGGGGGAAATAGAGGAATTAATCGAAGAGGGCGGTCAGTTGCTACCAAACTACTCTCCGATTGAGTTTGTGAGCGAAGCGGGCAAAGCGACCGGCGTGCGTTTTATGCGAACCCGTAATGGAGCACCTGGCCTGAATGGCAAAAACATGCCGGTCGATGTTCCAGGTTCGGAACTGGCACTACCTGCCGATAGCGTGATTCTGGCCACGGGCCAGTTTCCAATGACAGATTGGATTGGTGAGCCGCTGAAAGGAACATTGGTGGACAACGACGGCTGGTTGGTCAGCGGCACCGCGCACGCCACGCCGCAAGGAAACATTTTTGCAGCGGGCGATTTTGCGTTGGGGGCGACCACCTTGATTCAGGCCATCGGACATGCGCGTCAATGTGCCCGGCATGTGAATAGCTGGCTGACGGGCGCGGCGCCTGTGCGCGTGCGTGCCAGCGTCGGACCGATATTCCAGTCGAAGGTCCGTAACGGGCACGGCACCGGGCGAACGCCGGAAATGAATGTCATTCCCATCCATGCTATGCCGACACAGCCGGTCGCCGCCAGGACACTCAGCGTCGAAGTTGAAGCAGGTTATTCCCGTGAAACCGCAAACGAAGAGGCCTCCCGCTGCTACCTCTGTCACTATAAGTTTGAAATTATTGATGAGAAATGCGTCCTGTGCGACGAATGCCTCAAGGTAAAGCCGGTCGAGGGATGCATCGTGGAAATCGCCTCGCTGCAGCGCGATGAGCAGGGGCGGATCACCGGTTACACCCGCATCGAACAGGGCAAAACCGATTCGCTGTATTACAACCGGCTGTGGATTGACCAGAACCAGTGCATTCGCTGTGGCCGGTGTGAATCAGCCTGTCCGGTCAACGCCATTACCATGCAAAAGGTCTCGTTGCAGGGTTAACGAACCCGGCGCAGACCGGTGCGCACGATAACCATGTGTCCGCATCGGCTTCCAAAATCGCGTTTCTTGCAGCTATACTGCGCTTGAAGGCCGTGTGGCAGCCCGATGATTTGATTCCCGGGCAGCGCCGGTAAAGAGCCGAAGACCGTTCGTTGTCCGCGCTTCGGCATGACTATGTCAGGAGAGCGGAGTTGGCCCTGGTGCTTGCGGTCGATATGGCCGGCGTTCCTAGCCGGTGGTTGATGGTGGAAGAGGCCATCTCCTACTATGCCCGACGCATGGTGGCGTGGTCGCTGGGGGACCCGGTCGCAACTTACCGCGGGGGTATCTGCCGCCTTACCGGCAAACGTTCCGAACTATCCACGCACAGCATCATTGCCATCAAAGGCGCGGTCGATTTCGTCAAGGACCACCATACCGAGCCGCATCTGTCGAACACCTCGTTGTTTTTCCGTGACCGGCACTTGTGCGCCTACTGCGGCGGCCAGTACAAGGAACGGGACCTTTCCCGGGATCATGTGATTCCCGTCTATCTGAATGGACGCGATCGCTGGATGAACGTCGTTACTGCGTGCCGTTCCTGCAATATCCGCAAAGGCGGTAGAACGCCTGAAGAGGCACACATGCCGTTGCTCTATACGCCGTACGTACCCAACCGCTATGAGCACCTGATTCTGCAAAATCGCCGTATTCTGCAGGACCAGATGGAATATCTAATGGCCAAGGTGCCGAGATATAGCCGGCTGTACGCGTGATCCGTTAATACTCCCAAAAAGCCGGCGAACGCCGGCTTTTTTTGTGCGTTGCACATGCCAGCCGGATTATGTCGCTGAACAAAAACCCTGTTCGTGAATCCAACAAAGCATTGAGGAGAGAGACCATGCGACGATTTCTCATTACTGCCATTCTTGCGCTCCTGGCGCTGACAGGTTGTCAATCCAATCCGGTTACCGGTCGAAAGCAATTGATGCTGGTTTCGGAAGATACCGCAATCAATGAATCCAAGCAGGCGTATGTCGCCATGCTGCAGCCGCTAGCGCAGCAGCACAAAATCGACACCGACCCCGGTACGGTTGCGCGAGTACACGAAATCACCGGCCGACTGATTGCGCAGGCAGTCAAATACCGGCCGGAAACAGAAAAGTGGGATTGGAGCGTCAAGGTCATCGATGACCCCAAGACCGTGAATGCCTGGTGCATGGCCGGAGGCAAGATGGCGATATACACGGGACTCATCCAGCAAATCCAACCGACCGACGATGAGCTGGCACAGGTAATGGGTCACGAAATTTCGCACGCATTGGCCAAGCACACTCAGGAAAGAATGTCGCGTGCCATGGCCATGCAAGTGGGGCTGGGCGCAGTGGCGCTGACGCAACAGAACAGCCAGTATGGCAATCTCACCCTCACCGCTGCGCAGGCCGCGGCGGTTGTCGGGTTGGAATTGCCAAATAGCCGCACGGCAGAATCAGAGGCCGATCGTATCGGTATAGAGTTGGCCGCCAAAGCGGGGTATGACCCGCATGCGGCGGTGACGCTATGGCAGAAAATGGCCAAAGTGGGCGGCGGCAATCCAAATTCCCGCAACGACTTCCTGTCAACCCATCCTGCACCCGTCAAGCGCATGGAAACGCTGGCGGAGCTGGTTCCGCAGATGATGCCTTATTACGCGGACAAGTCGCCCCGTCCGACGTATCAATTGCACACTACCAACGTTATCCATGGCACCACGCCTTCATTGGTCGCGTTGGGCGTAGCGTCAGACAGGAACTGAGTAATCCTTTTCATAGCGCCTCGGGATAGCAGCCACTAATCTTCAGCGGGATCTGCTTTCCATGACGCGACCGGCCGCGGGCCCGGTCGCGTCGTCGGCTTTTGTTCTTGCCAAATTTTCTTAGTACTCTGCCGATCACGCGGCTCGCATAGCGGCCGGTGCCGGTGGGCCGTGAGAGCGCGAATACATTTTGGCCATCGCGCCCACCCTTCCGAAACGCAACATCCCGCTGCAAGACATCAAGCGTCGAAAAATTTACGGTGCTTCAACTTCACGTCCCACAAAAAAATTTTACCGTACAGCGTCTTGTAATTCTTGCAACTCGCACGCTGTCGCTGTGCGGAGACGCGCACGTAAAATTTCGGTAGAGCTTTCGCTCCATTCCCGTAAGATACGGCCTACAAATACGCGGGAGACAAAACAGATTGAATTCAATACGGGGGTATGTTGCCGAGCGGGCGACCAATAAACGCGCGCAGGTATCTAGCTGGCGCAACGTGTTGCGCCTGTCGTTGGTTGCTGTTTCCATCGTTGCATCGCTTGAGTGCAGCAGCACTTTTGCTGCGTCCACCGCCAAGGATCCGACGCTTCACGCGCTCGCCGAGGCAATCGAGCAGGTAAGAGCCAAATACGTAGGCGTGGTCGACGAGAAAAAGATGGTCTCGGACGCCATTCGCGGCATTGTCCAGGGTCTTGATCCCTATTCCGATTATCTCGAGCCCTCGTCGTATAGCGAACTGCGTCAGGACAACAGCGGAAAATTCGGCGGCCTTGGTCTCGAAGTCGGAATGGACCACGGCGCTGCGCGAATCGTTGCCACTATCGAGGATTCGCCAGCTTTTCGCGCGGGATTGCAGCCTGGCGACCTGATCACCCGGATGGACGGAGTAAGTCTCGAAGGCCTGACGTTGGACCAGACCATCCGGCGCGCACGCGGTGAACCGGACACCAGCATCGCGCTTACCGTGCTACGCAAGGGACAAGAGCAGCCCAGCGTTATTACGCTCAAGCGCGCGATCATTCAAAGCCGCAGCGTAACGTCTGCATTACTAGGCTCCGGTTACGGATATATCAGAATCAGCAGCTTCACGCAGCGTACTGCCGAGTCGACCGTGACGGAACTGACACAGCTCTATCGCAAGGGCGGCGGCAATCTGAAAGGCCTGCTGATCGACTTGCGCGACAATCCTGGCGGCCTGCTGAGATCTGCGGTGGCCGTATCCTCCATATTCTTGCCCAAGGACTCCCTGGTTGTGTACACCGAGGCCGCACACGCGGAGTCACGCATGCGTTTGAAGACCAGCGATGAACAATATCAACCCAAAGGCCGGGATGACGTGCTGAAGCAGACCCCCGATATCAAAACTCTGCCTCTGGTGGTGCTGGTGAATTCGGGATCGGCGTCCGCATCCGAAATCATGGCGGGTGCCTTGCAAGACAACCGGCGGGCGACTGTCGTTGGCACACAGACTTTCGGGAAAGGATCGGTTCAGGTGCTGGTGCCGCTTGAAGATGGCTCCGCATTGAAGCTAACGACGGCGTATTACTTTACGCCCAATGGCAGGCAAATCCAGGGCAAGGGCGTGACCCCAGATGCTCTGCTCGATCAGCTGGCAATCGACAAGGCGGCCGGATTGAAGCCGGCAGTGCATGGGACAGCGCCTGCCGACACGGCGAATTTTGCTTGTGGGTATGCCGCCGTCGATGGGCTGGTTGCCGACCCGGTGTCCGCAAGCGACTGCCAGTTGCTGCGGGCGATTGAATTACTGCGTTTGCTACCGGTCCTGACACACAGCTGAGTTTGTGATCTGACGCGAACACGGAAAAGGGCGCAGAAATGCGCCCTTTCTTTTCCCGGTATCAGCGCGTGTTCGGAAAGGCCGGCGCGGAAGGCTGGAACGACGGGAAGCACACATCGGCGCCGTCGGCGGGGATTTTTTTTCCGCCCAGCTTTTGCAGTGGTACCCACAATATGGAAGTCGCCAGTCGGCCAACTGTGCCAATGATATCCCCGGGGGAGACTCCGACCTTGAAATTACTGAATGTTCCAGTGACTTCGATCGGTGTTTCGAGGCTCAGAAACTGAGCCGTTTTGGCTTGCGGACTCATGCGTACGTTGAAAACCTCGTTCGTAAAGTCAGCCTTTCCGGTGCCAGTGACGCGCATTCTGCTGGTATCCAGAATAATGCTCCGCTCCACCAGCTTGCCGTCCTTCAGATCGAAGCGGCCGATTGCGCAGTTCACCTTTGAGGCTTTGCCTGGATCGACCGCAGGCACTAGTGCCACCAGAACATTGACTGCCCACAGGTCAAAAATTCCGGACTGCATGTTTTGTGGCCAGACGGCGAATTCGATGTGTCCGCTTCCACGACGCAGCGTATCCGAAAGATAGCGTGCCCGCGAATCGACATCCATCTTGAGGCTGAATGTACCGCGGAGATCGCTTTCGGGCTTGATGCGCCGCGCGAGTACGCCATAGTCGAACTTTTGCACATCAAGGTGCAGATCAACCTTGACGTCCTGATCGGTGGGTTCATACCCCAACCACAGTTTTGCGCCGCCACCGGGCACCTCGACTTCGACCGGGCCGATGTCGGCACGCCCGTTCTGTAGTTTGGCTTCGAGTTTTCCGCTGCCTAGCTTGTCCTTGCCAGATAGCACCTGGTTTACTTCGACTTTGAGACGTACATCCTGCCGGCGCAAGGTTTCGGGGCTGAGTAATTTCTGCGCCTGATCGCTCGCCGCCGCGGTCTTGCTGCGAACGTCCTCGGCGGTCGGGGCAATAGTTTTGTCATCGGGTTTTTTCTCTATTGGAGACCACGCACCGAGTTTGAAATCATCCAGTTGAACAACCGGGGCCTTAAGTACGACATCAATGTCGGGGCGACCGCTCTGTGTCTCCACGCGTCCGTTGCCCTCGAGAACGCTCGCGCCAACTTGCACTCGCATGCCATTAAATTCGTAACCGGTTCGCGACATGCGAAATCGGCCCGATGCCGACCACGGGCCCCACGGGGGCAACGATATGCGCGCAAGTCTGTTCAGGCTATCGAAACGCCCGCCGCGCGCTTCCAGTGCGAGCTCGAGTTCGCTGCCAACAGGCCGCGCAATGTTTCCCGACAGCGTGACGCCCGCATCCGCGACTTCGGCGTCCAGCTTGAATGGCAGCGGCAGTTTTGGGTCTGCGAGTTGATTGGCTCGGGCGGTTTCGAGCGCAATCGACACAGGCACGTCATCGAGCGCGCCTTTCAGGCTCAATTTCAGTTGCGCGCCCGGATCGGCCCGCAACTCACCCTTGTCGAGTGCGATTCTGGCCTCTGCGTGCGTGTTCGGATCGCGTAGCACGATGCGGCCGCCACCGATTGAACCAAGCAATTGCGAGCGTGCCAGCATGTCTCCTAGACGGCTTGAACGCGCGAGCAGGTTCACCCCGAATTCATTGAACGTCGCCTCCAGATTTTGCGCCACGCCGAGTGTGCGCAGCAGCTTGCCAACATCGAAGTTTGCAGCATAAAGCCACAGACCTGCAGTCGGTTCGGCGCTGCGCAGGTCGATCAGCAATGCACCAGTGAAGCTTGTATCGTCCACATTCGCAGCAAACGGGGAGGGGTGCATGTAACCCTCGCGGACGTGGCCATCGAACGAAATATCACGCACGTCGACCGCTGTGCCTGCCAGGCGTTTTACCGTCACGTTGACATCGGCATCGGTCAGGTCGATGCCTTGCGGCAGCAACGGGATGTCAAGGACCGGGCGCTCTGGTTCACCATCTTTTGGCTCCGCATGCGGTATGAGCGTCTCGAGTTCTTTGACATCGACCTGGTCCGCATTGAGTTTAACTTTGACGAGCGGTTTACCGTCCACGACCTGCTGCGCGAGATCTGCGGTCAGCGTGGTTCTGCCAAGGCTGAACAGCAGGTCGCGGATTTGCCATTGCGATGTGCGCAGGCTTGCTTTGCCCGATAGCGCAGCCGGCGCTTCGGCGCCGGGTTTGAAACCGAACCAGCTTGCCAGCGCGCCGGCGTGTGGCGCGGAAAACTCGAAAGTGAGGTCAGGGCCGCTGGTTGAGTCCGGCACCTGCAGAGCGCCGTTGATGCGCGCACGCACGTCCTTCGAGCGCAGCATGAAATCCAGCGGAGCGCGCGCGGTCAACATCATTGATTCCAGCACACCGCCACGCAAGTGCGCGCTGAACGGATGACTCAGAAGCGTTCCGCGCATGTCGCCCGCCAGTTCCTTGCCGGCCGGCAGGCGCACGGCGAGCTCTTCAAGTGTGAACGCCACTGGGCGTTCTCCCGCGACGTTGCCGTAGCTGAAGCTGCCGCGGCCAAGATCCAGCCTGACGTCGAGACTGCGCACCAGTTCGCTGCCTTGGTCGCCATGGGCGGCGAGGCGGAAATCGAAACGACCAAGATGTCCCTTCACACCTCGCAGGCCAGCCAACAATTCGGCCAGCCCACCCAGTTCCGAATCGCGTGTGCCGAGCTGTAGTTTGAATTGTGGCGGATCGGCGACGGCGTCGGCTTCCAGATGGCCAGATAGGGCGACGCCCGCCACCGAGGCATTAACCGGAGCATTGAGCATCCCGTCCTTGAGCCTCAATTGCACAGTTACATTCTTGACTTCACCGGGCAGGCTCAACCAGCGGCCTACTCCGAGGGCCACGTCGAGATCCAAATGATTCATCTGCCTTAGGTTGAACGTCGCAGTGGATAGATTGCGATAAACCTCAGCGAGGCTGCGCGGCGGCTCAGCGCTCGGTGCGGGCGACTTGTCGCTCAGGAATGGACGCAGGTCAAGACTTGGCAGCACCAGCGAACCGGAAACTCTGGGTTTGGCCCCGGCATTGTCAACATCGAGCGCGCCGACCAACGTGGTGTTTCCCATTGCGCCGGTCAGCTGCGTCAAGCTGAGCCGCTGCGGATCGAACACGATTGTCCCGGCAATACCGCTCGCGCCGACGTCTGGCAATTTGATCTGAAACAGTCGCTGGAACTCGAGCAAATTTTCGGTTCCAAGGCCGAAAATGATCTCGCCGTGGGCACCACTGATCGTGCCGCTGACGGCCAGCGTTGAACTCAGAAAAGTCAGGGTGAATGCGATGGGCCATGGCTTGGCGCTGGAAAGGTCGGCGAGCTTCCCACCGGTGAATTCGAGGCGATATGGGAATTCCTTATCGATGGCGCCGTTCAGCGTGAGCGTGAACGGCTCGCCCGAGGGCGACTGTGCCGCCAGAGTATGCAGACTGAAAAAATGCACGGTGCCGTCCGCGCCGCTGTAGCGGACTCGCAGTTTATCCAGCGAAATTTTCCGGATGTCGAGCAGCGCAAGCGCCTGATCCGCGCGCATGGAAGGCGTTCCCGTTGGTTGTGGCGACTTGACCTCATTCTGGACCGGACGCCGGAATGTCCAGTTGTTGCTGCCATCCGCATGAACTTGCAAACGGGCATGCACGTCATTGCCAGCCAATTCCTCGATATGCAGGCGGTGCTTGAACAGCAAAGGCCACAAGTCAAGTGCGAGACGGGCTTCGCCGAGGCTGGCAAAATCTTCATCGCCGAATCCGGGTGGATTGGCGACATGCAAGCCGCCGATTCGCAACTTTGGCCGCGCAGAGATTTCCAGTTCCATCGGACCTTCGAAACGCACGCGGCGGCCGATGTTGTCGCTGAACGTCTGCGCGATCGTGCTACGGAGGAACGACGCATCGACTGAGATGCCGACGAACGTGACGTAAAGAAAACCCGCCATGGCAATGATACTGAGCGAGGCAATTATCCACAGCATCCGCAGCGCGAGCCGGCGCAGCCTACGGGGGAGGACGTGCAGCGTCATGAGTTATTCAATGGCGCGCCTGCGCAGCCGGCGCATTTTCGCTTGCGTTCTGCGGGCGGCCTTCGCAGTGAACGAGCACGACCAGTCAAATGGTAACTAACGCAACACATTCGAGTTTTCGGCCTCCTGCACGATCATGTCCACGTCCTCGGCCAGCATCAGGCGTTCGGCTTGCAGTTTTCGTGCGGCATCGGCGACCTTGCGCACATAAGCCTCGTGCGTTCCGTACAATTCTTCCAAAGAAGGACGCGGATCATTTACCCGCTGTGCATCGCTGCGGGTTGCAGGCAAGGGAATAGTGGAGCCGAGCAGATCGCAAAGATCCGGTCCGCCGAAATCCTTGGTGCGGGTGTTCCAGCCCAGCAGCGTGGCGACCGGCACTTCGACCGAGGGGTGGCGTATCCCTCCGATATCGTTGCCGATCGCGTCTACCTGCGGCACCAGCACCTTGTGCGGCGCGAGTGTTCTGGGAATCAATAGATCAATTACCCCTGCATTGCCAATTACGCGCGGCCCGAAGTCGCGGTCGCCGGAACCGTTATACAGACGTTCAAACGTGAATCCCGGAATTTTGGGCAAGTTCAGTTCGGCCGGAGGCACCAACGTTTTGTCGCCTATCTTCGGTACGCGCGTCTCGGGCGGCGCAGCGTTACCCTTTACCCACTCATCAAGCACGACCATTAGCGCGCGCAGCAGGACTCCCGGGTGCGTCGGGTTGGTGAGTTGCTCGCATTGCTTGTCGGCGAGGCCGTGGTTCGGCTTATCTGATTTGAATCCCCCGTGCTGCAGGCCGGCCAGCAAATAGCGCCGGACTCGCGAAGATTCGTTGAAGTCCATGGTACCGCCTTCGCTGGATCCGGTCAGCGAAGCGCGGAATTGCCAGTATTCGTTTGACGTGTCCGTATGAACGATCTTGGGATCGGTCTTCGGCCGCTTCAGGATGCCATCGGGTACGCGTGTAAACGGATTAATGCGCACCGCGTACTGGCGGGGAAAGTTGGTGTCGGGCACGTAACGTTCCCGGTGCTGCTGCGTGAATGCATTCGGCTGTGCGAAGCGATAGTTCAGATACAGCTTCTGCACGCCGGCAACATGAATGTGCATGCCTTCGCATACCTGGCGTTCCTGTTCGTCGACGTTGAACCCCTGATACAGGTAATCGCGCAAATACATGCCGGAAGACGAAATGCCCTGACACAACGTGTTCTTGATGCCAAAAACCGGGTTTGCATTTCCGGAGGCGTCCTTTTCGTCATGCTTCAGAAAGGAAACGAAGTCGCGCGTCGTCAAGTATCCCAGCCCCATGACCGGTGAGCCGGTCGCCCGGTAGATCAAGTGGTAATTCCTGTCGTTACGAAAGCCTTCCTTCAGGCAGATGTGTTCGGCGCTCGGTTGGCCCGGCCATCCGTCGGGACAATCGGCCAGCGCCCACTGATCATCCGGCACCGCTTCGCCGCGTGGAATATCCGCTGTGCTCGACTTCAGCGAATCGCTGGCCAGCGCGTAAAGCTCCGCGTGAGCCAGTTTTTTGTCATTGGAAATGGCGGCATAGGATTTGAACGCCGGGCTGCCGGACAAGGGCAGGGACGTGGGCTTGCCGCCGTTGAAATTGCGGTCGGAGAATTCGGTCAGAATACGCTCGGTGATCGGCCGGCCGTTTTCCTGACTGATCGGAAAGTTGACCGTCAAACGACCGTCACCGGGCGCAATGTCGGCACCCCAGCCTACCCAGGCCACGACATAACCCCGCTTCATCAGGAAACCGTTGCCGAAATCGCGCATTGACATCGGCTCGTTCATGTTCGCGTCCGCGGCGGTGTCTTGCATGCGGCCGAAGGAAATCTTGCGGCCGCGGTTGTTGACTTCGAAGAACAGCGTGCGGGAGCCCTTCGCCATGTCGACTGGTTTGAGGATGACCATGTCCGCAGAAAACTCTACCCTGCCGTTCGCGTTCAGCGGTGCATGGTCGATGTCAAATACCGTCTTGTTTCTTTCCAATGCCGGATCCACCTCAAAATAGACGCGCCCGGTCAGTTTTTCGTATGGTCCGGCCGATCCGAAAGCCGCGCCATCCGCAACGACTTCCCGCTTCCCGATTTCGAGCTTGACCACCCTGGCATCTACATGGGCACAGAAGCAAAGTGCCGCGGCAAGAACTAAGTTTGAAAACGCACGAACGTATTGCATGGCGACCTCATCAAATAGCGGTGGTTGTAATCGTGCAGCGGCAGCAATCCTGCGGCAATAGCGGCCGGGGTTTACAATATCGCACAATGATCTCTGGAGCGAGACGCTCATGGGTGTAATCGACGAAGCCGGCATTTCCAGCAAGGTGCGGATCGCGCGCGTGGCTTGTCCGCATGACTGTCCTGACGGCTGCTCGATGCTGGTCAGCGTCGATAATGCTTCCGGACGTGCAATCAAGGTCGTCGGTGACCCGACTCACCCCGTGACACGGGGATACCTGTGCAACAAGGTCAATAACTATCTCGATCTGGTCTATAACGACAAGCGCGTGTTATATCCGCATCGCCGGGTCGGCCGCAAAGGGCCTGAGGCGAAATTCGTGCGCATTGGCTGGGATGAAGCGCTGGCTCAAATTGCGACCCGGCTAAAGGGTGTCATAGCGCAGTACGGCGCCGAAGCGGTGCAGCCGTTTTCCTATTCGGGCACGCTCGGCATGCTGGGTTTTTTCGGCATGGGAGAGCGCTTCTTCAACAAGATGGGCGCGGCCCGGCTGGAGCGCACCATTTGTACTGCGGCCGGCGCCGCCGCAGAGATGCATACGTTCGGGCGGGTCGGCGATGCCAATATCGAAGATCTGCCGCAAATGAAGGTCGTCATTCTTTGGGGAACGAACCTGGTGTCCACTGGTGTGCATGCCATGCCGTTCGTGACGGCGGCACGCGACAATGGCGCACAGATCATTGCCATTGATCCGCGTGTTACCCGTACCACGGCATTTGCGGACTGGCATCTCCAGCCGCGGCCCGGAACGGACGCAGCGCTAGCCCTCGGCATGATGAAAATCATTGTCGACCGGGGTTTGCAGGATGAGGAATTCCTCGAGCGCAATACGATTGGTTGGGAACAATTGCTGGCACGTCTGCCCGAATATTCGCTGCAGCGAGTCGAATCCATTACCGGCCTTCCGGCAGCTGATATCGAAAAACTGGCGTTGCTCTACGGCGGTACGCGGCAGTCGTTCATCCGCCTGAACTGGGGAATTCAGCGCCATGACAACGGCGGCATGATGACTCGCGCTATCAAGCTATTACCGGTGGTGACCGGGGCCATGCGCGGCAAGGGCGGTGTCTGTATGTCCACCGGCGGCGAAATGCGCCGCGTAGACATGCGCAAGCTGCAGGCGACTTATTTGCTCGAAGGCCGCACGCCGAGAACCATCAATATGATTCAACTCGGTAACGCCCTAAATGATTCTGCCCTCGATCCGCCGGTGAAGGCGTTGTTTTGCTGGAGCGCGGATCCCGCGAACTGCGTTCCCGACACCATCGCCGCGCGCAAGGGTCTGGCACGCGAGGACCTGTTCACCGTAGTGCATGATACGTTCTGGTCTGATACCGCGGCTTACGCGGATATCGTCTTGCCAGCGGACACCGCACTTGAACACGTGGACCTGTTGCCTGCTTACGGCAATTACTATTACTCCCTGTCCGAGCAAGCGATAGAGAAACAAGGCGAAAGTCTGGACAATCAGGAAATGTTTCGCCGGCTGGCGAAAGCCATGGGCTACGACGAGCCGTGTTTCTCGCAGTCGGATGAAGACATGATTCGCGATCTGATGGACCCACAAGTCAATCCGCTGTTCGAAGGCATTACTTATGAAGGACTCAAGCGTGATGGATGGGCGAGGGCGAATGTCGATTCCCCCCGGCGTTGGGGTATCAATAGCGGCAAATGGCCGACGCCATCCGGCAGGATAGAAATTTATTCACAAGCGCTCGCAAAAACCGGTGTCGATCCGTTGCCGATGCATGTGCCGGAACAGGAAGGTTTCGAAAGCATCGAGCTGAAGCAAAGATTTCCGCTGCAGGTAATCAGCGCGGCAACGCACTACTTCATCGGCGCCAGTTTCCAGCATGTGCCTCGTCTCCAGGACATGCTCGCGCGTCCTACTTTTGAAGTCAGTGTCCAGGACGCAAAAACGCGCGGCATCGAGGATGGCGACTACTGCAGGCTGTTCAACGACCGTGGTGAAACATTCGGCTATGCGTTAATCGTCGAAGGCCTGCTGACAGGCGTACTGGGCGCGCAAAAACAGCTTCAGGGCTCGAAAATGCCTGGCGGAGTCAACATCAACGCGCTGACGAGTCAGCGTGAAGCCGACATGGGACGCGGACCGGTGTTTTTTTCCACGCTGGCGCAGCTGGAGAAAGCTTGAGTAGTGACACCCTGAGCTTGCCGCTCAATGCAATGACCTGGCGAAGGAATCTGTGAGCGCCAAGCTGATGGACGGAGTGGCGGTGTCCACGGTCATTCGCGCGCAATGGAAAGCACGCGCGGACGCGTTGAAAACGCATGGCGTGACGCCTGGTCTGGCAGTCATTCTGGTAGGTGGCAACGCAGCCTCTCAAGTTTACGTTCGCAACAAGGCCAAGGCGTGCGCGGACATGGGCCTGCATTCCGAAGTACACCATTTCCCTGCAGATGTGCCAGAGCACGCCGTGCTCGAGAAAATAGCCGAATTGAACCGCAGCAACAAAATCCACGGCATTCTGGTGCAACTGCCATTGCCCCAGCACATCGACAATCACAAGGTGCTGGAGGCCATTTCAGTGGACAAGGATGCGGATGGCTTCCATCTCTATAATCTTGGCGCGCTGGTGACTGGATCTACGGATTTTCCCCCCTGCACGCCTTACGGCGTCATGACGCTGCTGGATTATTACGGTATTGCGCTGGAAGGCCAGAATGCGGTGGTCGTGGGTCGCAGCAACATCGTTGGGAAGCCGATGGCACTGATGCTGCTTGCGCGGAACGCCACCGTGTCAATCTGCACATCGAAGACACGGGATCTAAAGCAATATAGTTTGATGGCGGATGTCCTCGTGGTCGCGACCGGCAAACCGAAATTGATTACCGGGGACTTCATCAAGCCAGGCGCGGTAGTCGTCGATGTCGGTATCAATCGCTTGCCGGACGGCAAGCTGGTGGGTGATGTTGATTTTGACAGCGCGAAAAATAAGGCTTCCTACATCACGCCGGTTCCCGGCGGCGTTGGGCCGATGACCATCACCATGTTGCTGGCGAACACCGTGCGGGCTGCTGAACGATCGCTCAAGACCGTTCTATCAGAAAACGGCCGCGAAGCGGCGCTGCAAAAATAATCTCTGCCGCGCGGCGCTTAAGCAAAACAACTTAAGCGGCCGAAATGGAGACCGGGATGCGGCGTGCTCCGAACGGTTGCTCAAACTTTCCGTAACGCCCCGCAACTTGGATGCCACATTTGCTGCAGCGACCGTCTGTGGAAATGTTGTAGGCCAGTATGCGATGCCAATCTCGCACCACCAGCACGCCAGCGCAGCCTGGGCAGTACGTTGTGCCACCCTCATTGTCGTGCACATTACCGGTGTAGACATATTGCAATCCTTCGCCGCGTGCGATGGCGCGTGCGCGGGTCAGCGTGGCGGCTGGCGTGGCAGGCAAATCATTCAGCTTGTAATCCGGATGGAATGCCGTGAAGTGAAGCGGCACGTCGGCCCCAAGCTCTCTGGCGACCCATTTGGCAAGCTGATAGAGCTCCTCGTCTGAATCGTTCTTGGTCGGAATGAGCAGCGTCGTAATCTCAAGCCACACTTCGGTTTCATGGCGCAAATACTTCAGTGTGTCGAGCACTGGCTGCAAATGCGATCCAGTCTGTTTTACGTAAAACTCGTCCGTAAATGCTTTCAGGTCTACGTTGGCGGCGTCCATGCGCGCATAGAATTCCCGACGCGGGGCGTCGTGCATATACCCTGCCGTAACTGCGACAGTCTTGATTCCGCGCTCGTGACAAGCATCCGCGACATCCATTGCATACTCTGCGAAGATCACCGGATCGTTGTAGGTGAAAGCAACGCTCTTACTGCCGCCACGCTGCGCGGCGGCGGCGATTTGTTCCGGCCCTGCAACGTCCATGAGCCGATCCATGTCGCGTGATTTGGAGATGTCCCAGTTCTGGCAGAACTTGCACGCCAGATTGCAGCCCGCAGTGCCGAACGACAGTACGCTGGAACCCGGGTAAAAATGGTTCAAGGGCTTTTTTTCGATCGGATCGATGCAGAATCCGGAAGAACGGCCGTACGTCGTCAGCACCATTTTGCCGTCGATGCGTTGGCGCACGAAGCAGGCGCCACGCTGTCCCTCGTGCAGTTTGCAGTCGCGCGGGCACAGGTCGCATTGCATGCGGCCATCTGCGAGCATATGCCACCAGCGCCCAGGGTAAAGCGGTTGTTCCGGATTGCTCATGATTCGGACTCCGACCACTTGGCGACCGTGTAGCGGGAGAGGCGCACGCCGGGGTCCCAGAAATCGGCGGGTAATCCCGCCTTGCGCTTGAGTTCACCGAGAAATCTACGCGGTTCAGGAAGGTTCTCCCAAACCTGGGGCAGGAAGGTCCCCCGATGGGAATCGAATTCAAGCATCAAGCCATCGATCCCTGGACGCATCTGTTCGAGCGCGTCCGCTTCACTCTGGAAATGCATACGCTCGAGCTCGGAAAGCAAAGATACTTCGACACGTATGCTGCTGAGCTCATCGAACCGTAACGGTGCAAAGCGGGGATCTTTGAAAGCCGCCGCGCATGCATTGGCGCGCACGTCGTCCACCAGCTCGCGATGAGCCGTCAAGGTGCCGATGCAGCCGCGCAGCTCACTGCCGCTCTTGAGAGTCACAAATGATGCGCCCGGCTTGTGCAGAAACGCTGCACTGTCCCGCACCGAAAAATGCAGTCCGAACTGACTGGCGATCGATGCGCGCGCATGGGACACCAGCAGCTTTCCATCTACGGCAGATTCCGTAGTGCCGGATTCCCGCTGTGGCCGGACAGCGGCCGGGTAAAACGCGAACGACGCGTAGCCGACAACCCGATTGCGGTCGCCGGCCGTATCGCCCGAATTGCGCAGATCGAGTAGCTGCGGACGCAAACCGCGCTCTCTGGCAACCTGCAGCAGACCATTTACTGGCGTGGCGCCACAGGCGCGTTGGTGATCCAGGTGCGGTTCCAGCCCGAGGACCATGCTGGCAGTTTGCTCATCAACCTCGCGCGCCCGATCGTACGGCAAATAATGAGACAGGTCCGAACTCACGACAATCAGGGTTTCTTCTCCGCCCCAAAGCGCGTTGAGCACTTGCGCGACTTCTTCAGTTGATGCGTCGCCAACGGCGAGCGGTACCAGCTGAAAGCGGTCAAGCACGCGCTGCAGAAATGGCAAGTGAACTTCGAGCGAGTGTTCAAGCGCATGCACTTCCTCGCTGGTACAGATCTGCGGCATGGCACGCAGCCCGGTGGCGGCGTCAGTGTCTATAGGCACCTGGCCAAGGGGCGTGGCAAAGGCTGTCGACGCGGGCAACGCCAGTCCTCTCACGGCTTTCCGATGCGTTGGCCCAAGCAGGACAACGCGCGCGATATTTTTACGGAACGGACGCAGCACGGCATACGCGCTTGCGGCTACCAGCCCCGAATAGACATAGCCTGCATGCGGCACGATGAGTGCCTTTGGCATCGCCGGCTCACTTGCTGTGGATGGCGTAAACGCAAGCATGCCGTCGAGCTGTGTCTGCAATTCGGCGACGGCATAGGGATAAAAACTGCCGGCTACTGCGGGTGCGCGGACTACATCCTTTGGCACAGCGAGTTTCTCAGGGTTTCCATGGTGCAAAAATGGGGCTCCAGTGCGACATCATCAAGGCCGACCGCCGTTATTTTATTGGTTTGAATGCGCTCGGCGCGGGCACATTGCCGTATTTAATTTGCCGAATTTAAACAGTGGATTTCCGCGTAATTATTGATCTGGCACAGTCGCAATCGTGTATATTACTGACCGCCCAGTCATTAAGACCTTACCCATTCAACATTGCGTGAATTCACAGCCCAAGCAGGACCGTCGGTGGACCCGGCGCAAACAAGCTCGCCCAGCCGAACTGATGGCAGCAGCACTGGATTTATTCGTCGAGCGCGGTTTTGCCGCAACACGTCTCGACGAGGTCGCTGCCCGGGCAGGTGTCAGCAAGGGAACGCTTTATCTCTATTTTTCCAGCAAAGAGGAATTGTTCAAGGCGGTTATCCGTTCCGGAATTGTTCCGCTCATCGAGCGTGGTGAGCGTCTTCTCGATGAACATCGAGGCAGCTGTGCGGAGTTATTGCGCAAAATCGTATTCAACTGGTGGACGTCGGTCGGCACAACGCAACTCGGTGGCATTCCGAAATTAATGTTTTCCGAATGCCGCAATTTCCCCGAAATTGGCAAGTTCTATTATGAAGAAGTCATTAGTCGCGGCCATCTTTTGGTCCAGACGGTGTTGGAAAGAGGCATGAGAAGCGGTGAGTTCAGGCGTATGGATGCAAACAACGCCATGCGCATGATACTCGCGCCGCTGGTCTTTTTGCTGCTGTGGCGCCATTCATTCGATTTTTGTGATAACAAGCGGGTAGATCCCGAAAAGTTTTTGGATCAGCACCTGGACATGGTAGTCAATGGCCTCGCTCCGGGCGAGCGAGAGAAAAAAACGGGCGTCGAGCCCGCCACAATAATTAGCATCGGGAAAAAGGGGAGAAATCGATGAGAGGCATTGCCATATTGGCGGGGGCATTGTGTGCCGGACAGGCCTTCGCCACCGATCTGCTGACCATCTACCGGGAAGCGCTGATCCAGGACTCGACCTACGCGGGGGCCAAGGCCCAATACATTGGATCCCAGGAGCGCCTGCCGCAGGCACGCGCGCTACTGCTGCCGAGCGTTAACTTTGGTGCCGCCACCCACTACAACGACGTCAACGCCGATTACCCCAACAATCCCGGGCTGGTCTCCGGGCACTTCAACTTCTACGATTACAACTACGGCGTGAACCTCACCCAGCCGCTGTACCGGAGGCAAAACAACGCCACCTACGAGCAGGCCCAGGTCCAGGTGCGCCAGGCGCAGAACCAGCTCTCGGTCGCCACCCAGGACCTGATCACGCGCGTGGCGCAA
>JBJMWI010000088.1:0-10522 GCA_045810225.1 Burkholderiales bacterium | reverse complement strand
CAAACAGCTTCTCGCATATATTTGGAGGGGGTTACGCTGCTGGCTACTATAGCTATAAGTGGGCCGAGGTTCTTTCAGCCGATGCTTACAGCATGTTCGAAGAGCAGGGTGTCTTGAATTCCACCGTCGGAACTCGGTTTCGGGAAGAGATTCTGGCGTCCGGAGGCAGCAGGCCCGCGCTTGAATCATTCATTGCATTTCGAGGCCGCGAGCCGACCATTGAGGCATTGTTGCGCCACAATGGCATGGCACAGGCGGCATGATGACTGCGATACGCTTATTTCGGGATGCGGGGTGCGTATGAAGAGGTGCATAGGATTCGCGGTATTTGTTTTGGCATGCTCTGGCGCGCAAGCCGATTTCTACCGCTGGGTAGACAAAGACGGCAGAGTTCAGTACAGCGATCAGCTTCCGCCGCCCCATATCAAGCATGTCGACCGGATCAAAGCTGCAGGCGGCAAGCCCAGTGAACCTCCGCTGCCTTACGCACTTCAACAGGCAGTTAATAATTTTCCGGTGACGTTGTTCGCTACAGAATGCGGAGAGGCATGCAGTAAAGCGCGTGAACTGCTTGCCAAACGCGGTATTCCTTACACCGAAATGGATGCAACGGTACAGGCCGCGCAGGAAGAATTGAAGAAACTGACTGGCGGACCCCTTGAAGTACCACTTCTTAAAGTGGGGCAGAATACATTAAGAGGCTTTGAAGAAAGTCAATGGAATACATCTTTGGACGCGGCGGGTTACCCCAAAACCGCTGCCAGTCCTCCGCGTGCGCCAATCAATCGAACAAAACCGGCGGACGCTGTTACCACTACTCCACCACCAGTCCCGTCCGAGACATCCAAATAGCTTTAGAACTTTTTTGCTCCGATGCGGCGATTGCTTCCGTTGGTCTGATGCCGAGTACCGCGAACAGACCTTCAGTTGTAAGGGAAGGGCATCATTTTTCCCGGCCCGCGTCTTCGCTTAAGCCAAGTTCCTGGATCTTGCGTGTTAATGTGTTGCGCCCCATGCCGAGCAATAGAGACGCCTCGATGCGTCGCCCTCCGGTATGTGCCAGCGCGCGTGTGATCAAAGCCCGTTCGAATTGACGAGTTAGTTCATCCAGGATCGCGCTATCCCCTCGTTTCAAAGATGCATCCGCTTCGCGCTCAAGCGCGGCGATCCAGTGGTCAGCGGACGCTACTGGACTCTCGTTCCGCAATTCCGGCGGTAGATCCTTGACATCCACGTTCATCCCGGGCGCCATAACAGTGAGCCAGTGGCAGAGATTTTCAAGTTGGCGCACGTTACCGGGCAGCTCGAGCGATCCCAGATATTTCATGGCAGCATCAGACATTTTTTTGGTTTCCACGCCAAGCTCGCGCGCGCTTTTTTGCAAAAAATGCCGAGTAAGCAATGGAATGTCGTCGCGCCGTTCGCGTAGGGCAGGCAATCGCAGCCGGATGACATTCAATCGATGAAAAAGGTCCTCGCGGAATAATCCGCTTTTGACGCGGCTTTCAAGATCCTGATGCGTGGCCGCGATGATGCGTACGTTTGCCTTGATCGGCTGATGGCCACCTACCCGGTAAAACTGTCCGTCCGAAAGTACCCGTAACAGCCGCGTTTGAAGGTCGGGGGGCATGTCCCCTATCTCATCCAAAAACAGTGTCCCGCCTTCAGCCTGCTCGAAACGCCCGCGACGCATGGCTTGGGCGCCGGTGAAAGCCCCCCGCTCATGGCCGAACAATTCAGACTCCAAAAGATCTTTCGGAATCGCCGCGGTGTTGATGGCGATGAAAGGTTTGCTTGCTCTAGGACTGTGCCGATGCAGTGCGCGAGCGACCAGTTCCTTACCCGTCCCGGATTCACCATTGATGAGTACCGTTGCATGCGATTGCGTGAGCCGGCCGATGGCGCGGAAAACCTCCTGCATCGATGTGCCCTGACCGAGGATTTCCGGGGAATCCTGCGTCACTTCCGCAACGTCGTCCTGACGCAGACTTTCCTCTATCGCCCGTCGGATCAGATCCACGGCGTGATCCACATCGAAGGGCTTGGGCAAATACTCAAAGGCTCCGCCCTGGAAGGCGGCCACCGCACTGTCGAGATCTGAATATGCAGTCATGATGATCACCGGCAAGGCCGGATGCTTCTCTTTCATTTTCTGCAATAGTTCGAGCCCGGAACTTCCCGGCATCCGAATATCGCTTACCACGACTTGCGGCGTGGAGGAGTCCAGCGCCTGCATTGCTTCCCGGGCTGAAGCGAAAGTCTTGAATAAAACATCTTCGCGTGAGAGCGCCTTTTCGAACACCCAGCGGATGGAGCGATCGTCATCGATGATCCAGACAGGTTTCATGTTGCTTTAGTCATTGTTGGTTGGTCTCGAGAAGACAGTGGCGGCAGACAGGATTCATTTCATGAGGCGTTAATGTGATCGACCGGCAGCAGAATACTGAAGCGCGTTTCACCGGGCCGACTTTCGACTTCTATAGTCCCGTGATGCTGATTGACGAATGTTTGGGCTATGGTCAAGCCGATACCATGCCCGCCCTCCCGCCCCGATACCAGCGGGAAAAAAATTTTGTCCAAGAGCTCGGCCGGGATTCCAGGTCCATCATCACTAATAGTTATAAGTATCGCGAGCCTATGCTTTTTCTTTGCAATAGTGATGCGTCTGGCAATGCGGGTACGCAAACTCAACGTGCCGTTGCCTTGCATTGCCTGTGCGCCATTGCGGGCGATGTTCAATAGCGCTTGAATGATTTGTTCCCGATCGCCGACTAGTGACGGCAGGCTTACGTCATAGTCCTGGTAAACAGTTATTCCGTCCGGAAATTCCGCCGCCAGCAGACTGCGCACGCGCTCCAGGGCCTCGTGTATGCTGAAGTGCGTGACGTGCGGCAAACGATGGGGCGTTAGCAGTCTATCCATCAGGGACTGCAGCCGGTCCGCCTCTTTCATGATGACCTGCGTATATTCGTGCAGTTCCGGTCGTTCCAATTCCCTTTCCAATAGCTGAGCGGCTCCGCGCAGGGCGCCCAGCGGATTCTTTATTTCGTGAGCCAGATTGCGGATCAGTTCTCTGGTTTGCGCAGTTTGATCCATGAGCCGCTCTTCGCGCGCAATGCGCAGCTGTTGCTGTAGCGGACTCAGTTCAATCAAAAAACCCGTGAAGTCGGCCATCTCAGTAGGTGTAACCGTGCACGAAACTTCGATTCGCATGTGACTGGGAGTTATCAAAGGCAACTCGTGCTGCGTGTAGCTGCAATTGTTCTCCCTTGCATAGTTCACTGCCGCTACCAGTAAACCGGGATCGGCTATCAGTTTGTCCAGCGGCATACCGGCCAGGCTCTTGGCGCTGATTGCAAACAGATTCTCGGCTGCTGGATTTACGTAGCGCACGACCTGCTGCAGATCAAGCAAGACGACTGCGGTCGCAAGCGCCTCAAGTCCGGCAAAGCTCACGGGCGCCATGAAATCGCAACCCCCCAGACAAACGCTAGCTCAGCAAGATTTGCACCATGCCATTTGGATTTTCGGCACGTGTAGGAAACACGCGCGCGAGCAGTAAGAGGCGGGCAACCTATTTCAGGTTGGCTATTTCGCGCTTGAGTGCTTCGAGATTGCGTTCGTGGGTTGCTACAGCATCGCGATAAGGCTGTACGCGCTCCAGAAATCGCTGGTAGTTGCGTTCGTTTCCATTGCGGATGGCTTCTTCCGCGACCAATTTCTCTTTCGCTTGTGCAAGTTGCTTGGTTTCGTCCGCAAGTTCCTGCTCCAGTATGCGACGCCGCTCGTCGTCGCGAGATTTTTGCGTGTCTTCGCTTACGCGTGGGGCTCGCGCTTTGGACTCTGGAGACGGTTTGGTGGGCGTAACCGCTGTTTTTGGCGACGGGTCTTCGAAGCACTTCACCTTGGTCGCACCTTTCGGTGGACTGTTCGGCGTATTCGAATAGATGACTCGGCCATCGGCATCCACGTATTTGCAGGTTTCCGCCCACCCGAAGGGGTGCATGAATATCATTGCAAGCAATGCGGCTAGACGGTGAAACTGCATCTGTAACCCCTGCTACGTGAACCAAAGAGAAGGAAGCGCGGTAAAGCCTGGCAATTCCGAGACAGAGTCTAAGGTAGTTGTTTTGCATTATCAATGCGCGTAGTCCATCGAGATTTACCACCGCAAAACGAAAAAGGGCGGGAATTCCCGCCCTTTTTTGCCCTTACATGCTGCCTACGAACTGTAGTACATATCAAACTCCACCGGATGTGTGGTCATCCGGAAACGGGTTACCTCTTCCATCTTTAGTTCAATGTAAGCGCTGATCATATCTTCTGAAAAAACGCCGCCCTTGGTTAGGAAGGCGTGGTCGGCTTCCAGACTTTCGAGCGCCTGATCCAGCGAATGACATGGATGGGGGACCTTGGCGGCTTCTTCCGGCGGGAGGTCATACAGGTTCTTGTCAATCGGATCACCTGGATGAATCTTGTTCTGTACCCCATCGAGTCCGGCCATCAAAAGAGCGGCAAAAGCTAAATAGGGATTTGCCGTCGGATCGGGAAAGCGGACTTCGACCCGGCGCCCCTTCGGGCTGGCAACGTGCGGAATGCGGCACGAAGCAGAGCGGTTCTTTGCCGAATAGGCGAGATTTATCGGCGCCTCGAACCCGGGCACAAGACGCTTGTATGAATTCGTTCCAGGGTTGGTGATCGCGTTCAGCGCTCTGGCGTGTTTGATCACTCCGCCGATGTAATACAAGGCAAAATCAGACAGCCCTGCATAGCCATTGCCCGCGAACAGGTTCTGTCCACCTTTCCAAACCGACTGATGGACGTGCATGCCGGACCCGTTGTCGCCAACGATCGGCTTCGGCATGAATGTCGCGGTTTTGCCGTAAGAGTGGGAAACATTCCAGACGGTATATTTAAGAATCTGCAGCCAGTCAGCGCGTTTCACCAGGGAATTGAATTTGGTACCGATCTCGCACTGGCCGGGCGCTGCGACTTCATGATGATGTACTTCCACCTCAACGCCTTGTTGCTCGAGTGCAAGACAGATCGCATTGCGGATATCCTGAAGTGAATCAACAGGTGGGACTGGGAAATAGCCGCCTTTGACCGGCGGCCGATGCCCCATGTTTCCGGCTTCAAAGTCCTTGCCGGTGGACCAGGGCGCTTCTTCGGAAGAGATCTTCACAAAGCACCCTGACATATCGATGTTCCAGGTGACGCCGTCGAAAATGAAGAACTCGGGTTCAGGACCAAAATAGGCGACATCTCCTATACCGCTCGACTTGAGATACGCCTCCGCTCGCTTGGCAATTGACCGAGGATCGCGGTCGTAGCCCTTGCCGTCTGTCGGTTCGATCACGTCGCAGGTGATGTTGAGCGTGACCTCATCGGAGAACGGGTCGAGGCGAGCCGAGTCGGCATCCGGCATCAGAAGCATGTCCGAAGCCTGAATACCTTTCCAGCCTGCGATAGAAGAACCGTCGAAGGCATGCCCATCGTCGAATTTGTCCTGGCCAAAGGCATGGGCGGGAACGGAAACGTGCTGTTCCTTGCCGCGGGTGTCGGTAAACCGCAGGTCAACGAACTTCACATCGCTTTCTTTAATTGTTTTAAATACGTCGGCAGCAACCGCCATATAGCTCTCCTGAGTGGGGAAGTAAGCGCGAGGAAATTTCGGCGAGGCACAGCGTCAGCAGGAAACATGCCCAGCAAAAAAATCCGATAAATCGTCCGTGCACAAATAGTTAGGCCTATTTGATGGCATTGTTGTGCACCAAATAAAAGCCTAATATCCGTGGGTGCCCGAAATTAGTGCAAGGCATGCGTCTTGGCAAGAGAAATCTTCCGCCGGTTGACCAGATCGGATCTGGTGTTGGCCGCCCGCTACGAGCCGCCGGCGCGTTCGAAACAAAGCAAACGAGGGATCGGTCGAATGGATGATGTATCAGAAATTTTGAATAGAGCGCACCAAAGAGCGCAGCAGATGGGGCTGTCCTATGCTGGAGCCTTGTTGCCCACGGAAGCTTACGCGGTGATGACTAACGTCCCGGGCGCCCGTCTGGTGGATGTACGAACTCGGCCGGAGTGGGATTATGTCGGCAAGGTGCCCGGAAGTCTGACGATCGAATGGCAAACTTATCCCAATTCACTGCTGAATCCATCTTTCCTGGAGGAGTTGGCTGCCCGGGCCGAGAAAAGCGACATTCTGATGTTTCTTTGCCGCAGCGGTGCACGTTCCCACGCCGCAGCAACAGCAGCCAGCAATAAAGGGTATTCAAAAAGTTACAACGTCCTTCAGGGCTTCGAAGGCGATAAAGACGCGAATGGCCATCGCGCTTCCGTCGGAGGTTGGCAGTTCTCCGGGTTGCCGTGGGTGCAAAACTAACCCGTCACGCGGCAAAACTCACAGCATCGCTAACCCAGTGTCCAATTCACAGCGTTGGTGTAAGCAGTAATCAAGACGACAATACCAAAGGCAATGCGATACCAGGCGAATACGGTGAAGTCGTGTCGGCTGATATAGCGCAGCAGCCAGCGTACGCAAAAAAACGCTGATACGAATGCGGCGACCAGGCCGACCGCCAGTATTCCGAGATCTTCTGTCGAAAGCGTGTTGCGATGTTTGAACACCTCGTAGCCCGAGGCCGCGAATAGAACTGGAATAGCGAGAAAGAACGAAAATTCGGTGGCGGCCTGCCTCGAGAGACCGAAGAATAATCCTCCGATGATAGTGGCCCCCGCTCGCGACGTTCCCGGTATCAGGGCCACTGTTTGCGCCAGACCAATTTTGAGCGCATCCCACGGGGTCATCGCCTCGACACTCAAGACCCGAACCTCATGCTTGCGGCGTTCCGCCCACAAGATAATAAAGCCGCCAACGATAAAAGCTACGGCCACCGGAATTGGCTTGAACAGTACTTCCTTGATGGCCTTGCCGAACAGCAAGCCCAGGATCGCGACCGGAACAAAAGCAATCAACAGGTTCATTGCGAAGCGCTGTGCCAGTGAATCACTTCCCAGTCGGCAAACTACCGCGGTGAGTCGCGAGCGATATTCCCAAACGATCGCCAGAATCGCGCCACACTGAATCACGATTTCGAACAGCTTGCCTTTCTCAGTGTTGAAATCGAGAAGGTCACCTACCAGGATCAAGTGCCCCGTGCTGGAAACGGGCAGAAATTCGGTGATTCCTTCCACGACGCCCAAAATCAGCGCCTTTAGCATCAGCGGCAGGTCCATTAAACCCCACGAGAAGTTGACAACGTCTACCGCCGGACCGTACCAGGCTCACGCCCTGCGGTACAGTTCTGCGCCGCCGGCAACGAACTCGGCTGCCTTGTCGGCCATGCCTTTTTCGAGCGCCTCGGCTTCAGGTACCCCTAGTGTCGCCGCATATTCGCGCACGTCCTGGGTAATTTTCATGGAGCAAAAATGCGGCCCGCACATGGAACAGAAATGGGCCAGCTTGGCACCCTCCTGCGGCAAGGTTTCGTCGTGGAACTGCTTCGCTTTGTCTGGATCCAGCCCGAGATTGAATTGATCGTCCCAACGAAACTCGAATCGCGCTTTCGACAACGCGTTATCGCGTATCTGCGCGCCGGGATGGCCCTTTGCCAGGTCCGCGGCGTGCGCGGCGATCTTATAGGCAATGATGCCGTCCTTCACATCATCCTTATCCGGCAAACCGAGGTGCTCTTTGGGCGTGACATAGCAAAGCATCGCAGTGCCATACCAGCCGATCATGGCCGCTCCAATGGCCGAAGTAATGTGGTCATATCCCGGTGCAATATCAGTCGTCAGGGGGCCCAATGTGTAAAAGGGCGCCTCGTGACACAACTCGAGTTGCAAATCCATATTTTGCTTGATGAGATGCATCGGCACGTGGCCGGGTCCTTCTATCATGACCTGCACGTCGTGCTTCCAGGCAACCTGTGTCAATTCGCCAAGCGTGCGCAGTTCACTGAGTTGCGCTTCATCATTGGCATCTGCAATCGATCCGGGCCTCAAGCCATCGCCGAGAGAGAACGACACGTCATACGCTTTCATGATCTCGCAGATTTCCTCGAAATGCGTATACAGAAAATTTTCCTTATGGTGCGCGAGGCACCACTTGGCAAGAATGGACCCGCCACGTGACACAATGCCGGTCATGCGCGCTGCAGTCAGCGGCACATATGCCAGCCGCACGCCAGCGTGAATCGTGAAGTAGTCCACGCCCTGTTCCGCCTGCTCTATCAAGGTATCTTTGAATATTTCCCAGTTGAGCTCTTCGGCGCGCCCATCGACTTTTTCCAGTGCTTGATAGATTGGCACGGTTCCGATCGGAACGGGAGAATTGCGCACGATCCATTCGCGCGTTTCGTGGATGTGCTTTCCTGTAGAAAGATCCATGACCGTATCGCCGCCCCAACGAATCGCCCAGGTCATTTTTTCCACTTCTTCCTGGATGCTGGAACCGAGTGCCGAATTGCCGATGTTTGCATTGATCTTGACCAGGAAATTGCGCCCGATGATCATCGGCTCGGATTCCGGGTGGTTGATGTTCGCTGGGATGATGGCGCGTCCGCGTGCGACTTCATCTCGCACGAATTCCGCGGTGATATGCCTTGGCATGGCGGCGCCGAACGCTTCCCCGGCATGCTGTCGCGTGATCATCTCAGGCAAGGCATCACGCCGCTGGTTCTCTCGAACGGCGATGAATTCCATTTCCGGCGTGACGATGCCCTTGCGGGCATAGTGCATCTGGCTGACATTCGTGCCGGGGCGGGCTCGACGGGGTTGACGATGAAGATTAAAGCGCATCTGCGCGAGTTTCGGATCGTCGAGACGCACACGCCCGTAGACAGACGTCGGTCCTCCAGTCAGTTCGGTGTCCGAACGTGCCTCGATCCAGCGCTCGCGCATCGGCTCCAGTCCATTACGAATATCGATTGTTGCGCGCGGATCGGTATACGGGCCGGACGTGTCGTATACCAACAGCGGTGGATTCCCCTCGCCACCGAAGCTGGCAGGCGTATCGCCTTGTGTGATTTCACGCATCGGCACCTGGATGTCGGTCCGTGAACCTTGTACGTACACCTTGCGCGAACGTGGCAACGGTTTTACCGCTGCCTCATCGACATGGGCAGTGGTACTTAAGAACTTGGGATTGGCATTCATGACGCGCTCCTGATGAGCTTGGAAGTCACAGGACAAGCGCGAGCAAAACTTCGACGCGCTTCCCTGCATCGGCATTATCCGTACAGGTGCAAAGGGTTTGTCTCACCCGCGCGATCCATGCGCAGGACCCCCAACGCAGTCATGAAAGCTAATTGAATTATGTGATAATTGCAAGCTTCAAAATCACTCCATCCAGCCCACGCGAAATGAATCTGGAGCAGGCTCGCATCAACATGGTCGAGAGCCAGATCCGCACTTGGGAAGTTCTTGACCAGACCGTTCTGGATCTTTTGCTGACCGTAAGGCGTGAGGAATTCGTTCCCGACAAATACCGCGAGCTCGCGTTTGCGGACCTCGAAATTCCGCTCGGACACGGTGAAGTAATGCTCGCGCCCAAAATGGAAGCGCGCATGGCTCAGGAACTTGTCATAAAAAAGAGCGACAAGATTCTCGAGATCGGAACAGGGAGTGGATACGTCACTGCGCTGCTGGCAAAACTCGGAGGGCAAGTCATCTCGGTCGAACGCATCCGGGAATTCAGTCAGTCGGCCACCCGCAAATTGGCCGGCCATGCAGTGCAGAACGTTCAATTGCATGTCGGTGACGGCGCCGAAGGTTGGCCCGCACAAGGGCCCTACGATGCAATCCTTCTGACGGGTTCCGTTCCACTACTCCCCGAATCGTTCCGTCAGCAACTCGCGATTGGCGGTCGGCTGCTTGCGGTGATCGGTGAGCCGCCCGTGATGACTGCACATCTCATCACACGCGTTTCCACGCACGCTTTCAACTCGATTGGCCTGTTCGAAACATCAATTCAGCCATTGAAAAATATAAAACAGCCAGAGCGCTTTGTTTTCTAGGCGGCCATCGCGCGGAAGGTATGCAGCTTGGTGTGCTGTCTGACTTCCGCGTGAAACAAAAAGGGGACTTAACAAAAATGAATCGGTTGTCCGGAAAAATACTCGCCTTGGCGCTTTTGCTCGGAAGCGGCGAATCCGCCTTCGCTACGGATCTGCTGACCATCTACCGGGAAGCGCTGATCCAGGACTCGACCTACGCGGGGGCCAAGGCCCAATACATTGGATCCCAGGAGCGCCTGCCGCAGGCACGCGCGCTGCTGCTGCCGAGCGTTAACTTTGGTGCCGCCACCCACTACAACGACGTCAACGCCGATTACCCCAACAATCCCGGGCTGGTCTCCGGGCACTTCAACTTCTACGACTACAACTACGGCGTGAACCTCACCCAGCCGCTGTACCGGAGGCAAAACAACGCCACCTACGAGCAGGCCCAGGTCCAGGTGCGCCAGGCGCAGAACCAGCTCTCGGTCGCCACCCAGGACCTGATCACGCGCGTGGCGCAA
>JBJMWI010000087.1:0-107675 GCA_045810225.1 Burkholderiales bacterium | reverse complement strand
GATCATCGGCGTGCCGATCGGCTTGGTGTTGGCGGCACACTTTTCGTGGCGCTGGCCATTCCTGCTGCTGGTCGCGGTGTCCTCGCTGGTGCTGATGGTTAGTTGGAAAGTCATTTCGCCCATGCGCGGCCACATTGTGGAGGGCGTATCGCACCGGCCCCTGGCGCAGATGAAAGCGGTGCTAGGGACCCCGAACCATCTGCGCGCATTCGTCTTCATGTTCGCGCTGATGTTCGCTGGATTCCCGGTGATTCCGTTCATCAGCCCATACATGGTCGCCAATGTTGGCCTGCAGGAAAGCGACCTGCCATACCTGTACCTGTTCGCAGGCCTGGCCACTGCGTTTTCATCGCGCTACATCGGCAAGCTCGCTGACCGGCACGGCAAGCGCCAGATATTTACGCTGATCGGCCTGATTTCGATCGTGCCGCTGCTGATCACGACGAATCTGCCACGCGTTTCCGTCCCGCTGGCAATCGGCGCATCCGTCATCTTCATGGTGTTTGTCTCGGGACGGTTCGTACCAGCCATGGCGCTGGTGATTTCAAGCGTACAGCCACAACTGCGCGGCGGTTTCATGAGCATCAACTCAGCGATCCAGCAACTCGGTCTTGGCGCCGCCTCGCTGCTGGCGGGATCCATCATCGGCCGTGCAGACGGCGGCACGCTGACGAATTTCTGGCTGGTGGGGTTGATTGCTGTTGCTGCAACGCTGTTCGCAATAGCACTCGCGTCGAAAGTAAAGCTGGTCAGTTAGAACGGCCCACCTCACCTCAGCCCTCTCCCCCAGCGGAGAGGGAGCGAAGTACCACCACCTAACTCAGCACCCTCCCTGCAGCGGGAGGGAGCACCTCACCCCAGCCCTCTCCCCAAAGCGAAGAGGGAGCGAAGTACATTTGGCTTGGTGAGGAGCAAGCCGTGCATCGTCCTTTTAGGTAATCGAATTGAGATAGCTACCGATTTGGTTCAAGACCGCATCAGTATTTTGAAGGACATCTTATTCCAAAATCGGATGACCTTGAAGCCCTGGGATTCGAGGAATTTCGTCCGCTGCTCATCACTTTTTGAGTTGGCCATATGTTGTCCGCCGTCCACCTCTACGATTAATTTTTTCTCAAGGCATACAAAATCTACGATGTAGGGCTGGAATCCGTGCTGGCGTCGAAATTTGCAATCTTCGAGCTGTCGGTTCCTGAGTCGCTGCCACAAGCGGGACTCTGCATCAGTCTGATTTTTCCTCAGTGCCTTGCTCGTATCGCTCACAAAAACCCTCGGTTCTCGGTTTGGCAAGAGCTGTTGGTTTGACACTCCCTCTCCGCTTTGGGGAGAGGGCTGGGGTGAGGTGCTCAGTTCCTGTCATCCGGTTCAAAAAAACACCAGCGCACCGCGGGAAACGCAACCCGCAAATCGGCCTCGACGCGGTTGATTGCCTCGATCAACGCTGCCGCGCTGCCAGTCTCGACCATTCTCGCCTTGACGGCCAGCATGATGTCGTCGCCCATCTGCAGCGTCAGCAAACTGAACAGTTCGGCGACTTCCGCGCGTGCTGCGATAAAACCGCGGATGGCTGCCTCGGTTTCCATCTCGGTACTCTCCCCGGTGATCAGTCCCTTGATCTCGCGGCATAGCAGCACCGCCACCACGATCAGTAATACGCCAACGGCCATGCTTCCCAGGGCGTCAAACATCGGATTACCGGTCACGATCGCCAACAGGATCGCGAGCAACGCCAGTGAAAGTCCGGCCAGTGCTGCAATATCCTCTCCCAGTACGATGATGAGTTCGCTGTTGCGCGACACGTGAAAGAATCGCCACAGCGACATGCCTTTGGACACTTTGCGGATCTCGCGCACGCAACCCGCAAGCGAAAACGACTCCAGCACAATGGAAACGCTCAGTACGATAATGGCCACGATCGGGCTTGCAATCGGCTCCGACTGATCCAGCTTATGCCACCCTTCATAAACAGAAAACAAGCCGCCCAAGGTAAACAGCATCACGGCCACCAGAAAAGCCCAGAAGTACACGACTTTGCCGTAGCCGAGCGGATGTTTCGCGTCCGGTGCGCGCTTTGCCTCCGTCATGCCCCGCAACAGTAAGACCTGGTTGCCGCAATCCGCTGCCGAATGGATTGCCTCGGCCAGCATCGCCGTGGACCCCGTCAACGCCGCGGCAACGCCTTTCGCAATCAGAATTCCGGTATTGGCGCCCAGTGCGTAGAGGACGGCCCGTAGCGCAGAAGCTCGAGACATAAATTGTCAGATTTGGGAAGTTTGATAAAAAGTTTCAGCAACAAAGGCCGATATGTTCCGGTTCATGTTCCACGCCTCCGAACCAGCATTCCTGGTGGCGGTAATCGCGCAGTGCTGAATTTACCTCATGCATGACTACCATCAGGAAACAGTCGGACGAGTTCCGCCGTTTCTGGCAGCAGCGCATTGTCCTTCAGCGCGATACCGGACACTTTCGCCGCGCGCGACGCGCGCATGAGGTGCAGGATCTTGAAGGCCGCGGCGGCGTAATTCAAGCCTTGCGGGCGGATGTTCGAAACACAATTGCGCTCGGCATTGGTGCGTCCCGGAAGCGGGCTCCAGGTCAGATACGCGCCGAGGCTGTCAGGTGAACTCAGTCCCGGGCGTTCGCCGATAAGGATGACAGTCATCTGCGCCGGCAATAGCGCGCCGATCTCGTCGCCGATCGCTACCCGTCCCTGGACCACCAGACAGCATGGCGCAATCTGCCAGCCCTCTCGCTCCAGATGCGGCTTGATCATTTCGACCAGCGGCAGGGCATGGCGCTCGACCGCGCGCGCCGATAATCCGTCCGCGATCACGAACGCCGCATCCCAAGTTTCGGCGCGTGTGCGGCGCTCAAGCAACGCTCTTGATGTGTCATCTAAGATGCGTCCCAGATCCGGGCGCTGGATGTAGGTGTGCCGGTTACCGGCCGCGCTGGCAAGGCTGACGTATTCGATTCGCTGGGCGTCCAGTTTCCGGCCGAACGCCTCGATATCGAATGCACAATGTACCGCGTCACGCGCACGCGCATGCGCAAGCTGAAAATCCAGTAGCCGGCTGGTCGGGATGCTGCCGCCAGCACGGCCCAGGCCAATGCGGGCCGGCGTGAACCGGCGCAGCGAGTGCCATGCGTCCGCCTGCGCAGGGACGATATGATGCTGAACGACTGGGGTCTTGCTCATGCTCAGCGCTCCACCAAACCCAGCAGCGGATGTCCTGGCGTGACATGGCACAATCGCGTGCCGTTTTTGATAATGCCGGCGTGTTCCATCCAGGTTTCGAATTCAGGGGCGGGTCTAAGGCCCAGCAGTTGGCGCAGGTACAGCGCATCATGAAAGGAAGTGCTTTGATAGTTCAGCATGACGTCATCTGCGCCCGGCACTCCCATGATGAAATTGCAGCCGGCGGTGCCGAGTAAAGTCAGCAAAGTGTCCATGTCATCCTGATCGGCGTCCGCGTGGTTCGTGTAGCACACATCGATGCCCATCGGCAGACCGAGCAGCTTTCCGCAAAAGTGGTCCTCCACGCCGGCACGGATGATTTCACGCCCGTTCAGATATTCCGGTCCGATGAAGCCGACGACGCTGTTCACCAGCAGTGGTGAAAATGCGCGTGCAACGGCATACGCGCGCGCCTCGCAAGTCTGCTGATCGACGCCATGATGCGCGTTGGCTGACAGCGCGCTGCCCTGCCCGGTCTCGAAATACATTACGTTGCTGCCCAGCGTTCCCCGCCGGAGTTGGCGCGCCGCCTGATTCGCTTCTGCGAGCAACGCCAGATTGAAACCAAAACTCGCATTTGCAGATTCAGTGCCTGCGATCGACTGGAACACCAGGTCCACCGGCGCACGCCGTTCTATCGCGCGCAGCGTGTTCGTGACATGCGTCAGCACGCACGACTGCGTCGGGATGCGGTACTTCTGGATAATCTCGTCAAGCATCACCAGCAAGCGGATGACCTGATCCACGTTGTCCGTTGCGGGATTGATGCCGATCACGGCGTCGCCGCAGCCATACAGCAGCCCATCGAGAATGCTGGCGGCGATACCTTTCGGGTCATCGGTAGGGTGATTCGGCTGCAACCGGTTTGACAACCGTCCCTCCAGCCCGAGGGTATCGCGAAACCGTGCCGTCACGCGGCATTTATGCGCGACCAGCACCATGTCCTGAATGCGCATGATTTTCGAAACGGCCGCCGCCATTTCCGGCGTAACGCCCGGAGCAAGCTCGCGCAGCTTGGCGGAGTCGGTATCGTAGTCGAGCAGCCAGTCGCGCAAACCGCCCACCGTCAGATGTGCAATCGGTGCAAAGGCCGGCGCATCATGCGAATCCATGATCAGACGCGTGACTTCATCGGATTCGTAAGGCACGACTGCTTCATCGAGGAAGCCTTGCAGTGGCGTATCGGCCAAAGCCATTTGCGCGGCAACGCGCTCTTCTTCATTGCTTGCCGCGAGCCCGGCAAGCCGGTCGCCCGAGCGTGCGGGCGTGGCTTTCGCCAACAGGGTCTTCAGATCGGTGAACCGATAACGCTGGTCACCCACCGTGCAAGAATAGCCGGCCATACCGACGTTTACCAGAAATTGAATCGCGAACGACGAGCCATGATAACCCAGCGCCGCATCAGGACTTGGCGCGCGTCGTATAGGCTACACGGATGCTCAGCGCTTCGGCGGCGGCACCGGCCCGAGGATTTTTTCCATCTGCAATCCAATGGCCAGCAGGCGCCGGTCACTGCCTGCCGGTCCGTCGATCTCGACCCCGACCGGCAAACCGTCGACTGTCATGCCCATGGGAATGCTGAGCCCTGCGATGCCGGCATTATTGATGGGGCGCGTATTCGCTACGAACACGAGCAAGGTCGACATTTTCTTGCCGTTCAGTGTGACCTCGGCGGAATTTTCGATTAACTGTGCCGGCATCGGTGTGGTCGGAAAAATCAGCGCGTCAATCCTGCTGCCGGTGAACGCGTGCGTATACAGCTGCTGAAGCTTCGGGCGATAGTGCTCCATTGCTTCCTGGTAGGCAGCGGCGGTCGGCGCCTTTTCTCCGAGAACATTCTTGTCGAACAGCTCCTTTACATCCGGACTCGCAATCTTTTCGGCCAGTTCGGTCAGTGATACTCCGGTTTGATATTTGGCCAGATAACCAGTCAGATCAGATTTGATTTCGAAATACCCTACAGTCGCGCCGATTTTGCCGCTGGTTGCAACGAAGTCATCCAGATCGAGCTCCACGAGTTCGGCGCCTGCGCTGCGCAATTGCTCCAGGGTGCGCGCCATGATGCGGGCGACTTCGGGATCGAGATTGGAATAAAACGCGTTTCGCGCAATGCCAAGACGTACCTTTTTGATGTCTGCTGGCTGTACGGCAGACATGTCGCCCGAAATCACCTGGTCCAGAAGCACGACGTCGCCAACGGTGCGGGCCAACGGACCGACCGTATCGCGCGTATGTGAAAACGGCGTCACGCCTTCGAGACTGTAGCGTCCTGACGTCGGGCGCAGTCCAACCAGGCCCGTGAGCGCCGCCGGGATGCGCACCGAGCCGCCGGTATCGGTGCCGAGCCCACCGGGCGCGATTCCGGCCGCGATAGCGGCTGCCGTGCCGCCGCTCGATCCACCGGGGAACCGCGCAAGATCATAAGGATTATGGACGGCGCCAAACGTTGCGTTGTTGCTGGTGGCGCCGAATGCGAGCTCATGCATGTTCGCTTTACCCAGTACGATGGCGCCAGCATCGAGCAACGACTGAACCACTGGCGCGTTCTCGCGCGGGATGAAATTGCGCAACGCTGGCGTGCCGCCGGTATTCGGAAGATTAGCGACATGGATGTTGTCCTTGATCACCAGCGGCACACCATGCAAAGGCCCGAGGGTTCTGCCCTGCTGTTGTGCGGCGTCGGCAGCGCGCGCGGCTTTGAGCGCGCCTTCGCGGTCCAGCGTGATGAAGGCATTCACATTACGCGCCGCTTCTGCTTCCTGGAGCAAGGCTTCGACCAGCGCCGTGCTGGTGATCTTTTTTTCCCGGATCAGCTGTGCGGCTTGCGTGAGTGACAAGCTGTGATAGCCCATGGACTCATCTGCCATCGCAGCAAAAGAGGCCAGCAAAAGCAGCAGCGCTGAAAACATCCAGCCGCGCAACCAAAGGCTGCTATGCATGGGGCTTATCACGCCGGGATTTCCGCCTCGACCAGTTGTGCAAGCAAGGTCAATGACTCCTGCCAGCCGAGATAACAGGCCTCTGGCGGAATGGCTTCCGGTATGCCCTCCTGCACGACGCTCAGTTCGGTTCCGCAGAACACCTGCTTCAATGAAATCGTGGTCTGCATCTCTCCGGGCAAGTTGGGGTCATCGAACTTGTCAGTGTGGCGAATGCGTTGGTTTGGCACCAGTTCGAGATACTGTCCGCCAAAGGAGTGGCTTTGCCCGTTGCTGAAATTCGTGAAGGACATCTTGTAGGTGCCTCCGACTTTGGCGTCTATCTGGTGAACCTTGCCGGTGAAGCCATGCGGCGGCAGCCATTTGGCCATTGCAGCGGCATCCAGAAACGCGCGATAGATCCTGTCGGGTGGCGCGCGCAGCACACGGTGAAGTCGGACAGTATTCGTGGGCATGGTTTGATCTCCTCTATGTGTGTTAATTACAGCGCGTCCACATTATCCAGGCACGGCGAGGTGTCTGTCTGCCTAAGAAAAAACTGAAAAGGACCGCCGAACATCATGATGGCCGCAACCAGCAGCAAGCAGACTCGGACAATGCTTTGGCTCGTGGTCACAGTGGCCTTCCGACGTCATCTGGCGAAAAAAATGCAGAATAGAAGATACAGAATCATGCCGAGGTTCATGTAAGCAGTTGCCGCCATTCCGGGCGCGCGGTAGAGCGGATTGAGCCGATAGCCTAACCAGAACACAAGTCGCGCAACGACGAAGATAATCGCGCACGCCCACACCACTTGCAGGTACTTGAGCGCGACAACCGTGCTCAGTGCCAGCGAAGCAATCGCAAAAGCGAAATTCTGCTGCAGCGTGTTGTCTGCGACGCGACCGTCGATCTCCATTGAACGGCTTTCGGCACGACGTGTCGGATCTATCGCCTCGCTGAGGAAACGCGAATTGCCCACTGTGATGAGCATGATGAAAAACGGCACTAGTGCGACAACATTGGCAAGAAGTGCGTAGGCCAGGCGTTCACCAAGCGCATCCCCGATCACCGGCGCAGGCAGGAGCCCTGTCAAGATCCACACGCTCACCGCCATGGTTAACACTCCAGTGGCCGCGCCGGTAGCAACGATCTTTTGCTCCTTTGTCATTGTTTACACTCCCATTCGATGAACAAGACAGGGCGCTTTCGCGCGCAGCCGCAGACAGCTCTCACCAACGCGGTGAAGGGCGGCGCCAGCAAAATATCTTTCTATCGGCGCTTAGCCCAGGGACCCATGATTCGCTTGCCATACTGTCCAGTTCAGTACTGCGGCAAACGTGACCCAGGCCAGGTACGGGACCAACAGTAAACCTGCGAGCGGTTTGAGGCGCCAGAACTGGACAGTAGTGCCGGCGATGAGCCCCCAAAGGATGACAATGTCCGCGAAAGCAAAGCCTCCGCGGTGCCATGCAAAAAACAACCAGCTCCAGAGGGCATTGGCGGCGAGCTGAGCGATGAACAAGCAAAGCGCCAGCTGCCAGGCTCGCGCATTTCTGGCATCCCGCCATACCAGCCAGACCGCGAGCGCCATCGAGAAGTACAGCAAAGCCCACACGGGGCCGAAAATCCAGCCCGGTGGAGCCCAGGAAGGAAGAGCAAGTTGACTGTAAAATGCGCCGGCTTCAGCAGACGCGATGGCGCCGATGGCTGCTGCAGCAAAACACAGTAGCAGCCAGCCGGCGAACCCGAGCGCCTGCATGGACGGCGTCTTCAGAGATAATTCGTGGTTCATTGGTCACCTGACGTTTTCAATTCGGCGCTCCATCCCATTGACATGTCCATTCTCTATCGCGCGAGGATTTGCCATGCCACTGCCGCCTGTGCAAAAAAACCTGCCGTAAAGGCAAGAGTGCGCACCCATGGCATGGCGAACGCGTAAGCCAGTGCATGTACCAGACGAGCCCAGAAATAAATCACAGCCGCTGTTGCGAGCGTATCACCCGTAACACCGAGAGCATTGGCCACCAGTACAAGCGTCGCGAACACCACCAAATTTTCAACAGCGTTCGCATGGGCTTTCATGAGACGTTGGGCCCAGGACGATTGCGGTTTTGGGTTCTCAGGATACCCAACGGTATCGATGAGCCCGCGTACCGCAATGCGATCCAGGATGTACGGAACCCACAACAGAGCGGTCAGAACGGTGACATAAGTCAGGTATACCAGATCCGTCTTCATCAGTGCCTCCTTCGGCTTATTTTAATTGCAGCACGTCTACGCACTGATTTTTGGCTGCGGATCCCCTGGTTCAGGGACGAGCAGCATGTTGCGGCAGCGCATCGGCAATATCAAACCACGGAGCCTTCGAGCCCACGAAGATATGCTCAAAGCTGCGAATCCCGGGATCATCGTCGAGAGTTCCCATGGCCAGCGAAAAGCTTCCGGGCCGCCTTGTGCTGATGAATTGAAGCGTCGAGCTCGCACCGTTTGCAAAATGTGCGTGTAACTTCCGGAGAGGAACGGTACGACGCAATGCTATCCGCGCCTGAAGTCAGGATGAAGTCTGTTGATTGGACGCGGCCGTACGTTGCAAAAGCAGCCCCGTGCGCTTTTCGGCACATTGAGCAATGGCAATGGGTCGCCCGACTCAAAGAACCGCGTATTTCGTAGCTAACGCTACCGCAAAGGCAACTTCCTCGAAACATCGCTTCTCTCCCAAAGCTGCGTCTGGCTCATTGTTGATTCAATCCATCATAGTGCAAATGCAGCTTCTGCCTGGGCTTCGGGCGCAGCTAATGAATCCAGCGAGCAAACAAGCTATTTACCAGGTCCGTGAAGCCGTGACCTGTTGTGTGTGGAGGTGCGCTCAGGCCGCCCGGCTCGTGCGCTCAGCAATCGCGAGCACGCGGTACATCGAACGCACCACCGGAAGCTCGATCAGCTCGCCATCCACAACCACCAGCCCGGTCGTGTCCTGCTCGAACGCGGCGCAAACCTTCTGCGCCTTTTCAATCGCCTTCGCATCCGGCGTAAAGGCGGCGTGAATGATCGCAATCTGATTGGGGTGAATCGACGCCTTGCCGGTAAAGCCCAGGCGCGCGCAGGCGGCTGCTTCCTGGCGCAATCCTTCGGCATCCTCGAGGTTCAAAAACGGCACGTCGAGCAAATCGATGCCGGCCGATGCGGCGGCGTGCACCAGCCGCGAGCGCGTATAGAGCAAAGGCTCCCAGGACTTTTCGCAACGCAGGTCCGCCGACATGTCAACCGCGCCCAGAATAAGCGTATCAATCCGCGACGAAGATTTGGCGATCTCCATCGCCCGCTCGAGACCCTGATTGGTTTCAACGATGACGCAGAAGCGGATCTGGCGCGAGGGCCCCGACGACAGCAGGGAATCGATCAGCTGAACTTCTTCCGCGGAACGAATTTTTGGAATCATGATCGCCGGCGGTGGCGTCTCGAGTTCGATGATCGCCGTCAGATCCTTCAGGCCATCCGGCGTGGACAATGCATTGATGCGCACCATTTTCTCAACATGCGGATGCGACTTGTCCCTGAACAACGGCAATGTCAGCGCGCGACCTTCGTCCTTGCGGCTGCGCGCGACTGCATCTTCCATGTCCACGCAGACAATATCGGCACCCGAATCCAGCGCTTTCGCAAAACGATCCGGACGCAAGCCCGGCACGAACAGCAGGCTTCTGCGCGGCCGCACCACATGGCTGGATTGCAGCATCGAACGTAATCCGATTCTGATGAAAGAAGGCATGCTAGCCCCACGCCGCTATTTCGCGCAACACAATCTGAATGCAACAGCCGGACGTGCCATGAATCGACTTTGCATTTCTTCCTGAGCCTTTTCGAATTTCGTCCTAGATGCACGCAACCGCCGCGTCGACGCGCCGGGCCACGACAACGTAGCGCAGGGGACCGCCGGGCACAGGACTGTCAAAGGGATAACACGTCATTAAAGTTAGGCGATCGTCGCCGGCATCCAGCAGTACGCGCACGTCCTTGTTGCGCACGACTTCGATGCCGGATACGACATAGCGCTCCACGCATCGGCTCGCCGAACGCACCAGCAACAGATCGCCTGAGCGCAAATCGCGAAGAAATGCGAAATGTGTATCGCGATGGCCGCTGATCACCGCATTGCCGGCCTCACCAGGCAACGGCGTGCCTTCGACGTGTCCGGGGCCGAAAGCCAGCGTGCGTCCGCTGGCACCGGCCAGTACCATGACTTGCGCGCGCTGGCGCGGCGCCTCGAGCTGCGCGACGGGCCAGGTGTCGGCCCACGGCCAAGGCTTCACGCCGGAGCCAATCGCCAGCGACCGGTTCCACGCGCGCCAAAACAGCCATCGGGCCAAAGCATCCCGCCCGTTGTGGCATACCGTTTTACCGGCATGCCACAGCGATCCAACAATCGACGAAGGCAAGACCAATGCGGGTGAACTCACTGCTTGCTTCGCGCACGAACAACAAGAACCGCCATGCCCGCCAGCAATGCAAGCACCAGCGCCAACGCCGCCAACTTTGGCAAGCTGGACGATGAGCCTGCCGGCGCTTCACCATTGCGCATCGCTGGTGCGGCGGTGGGCGCTGAGGGAGTGGCCGCTGCGACAGTGGACGCTGCGGCAGCTTCCCCGATGAACGCGGTACCGGCCGGTGCCGCCTCGCGTTGATTCTCAGTCGCCGGGGCCATGTCGGCAGATCCGGACGATGTCAGCGCCGGCGCCCCGGAGGCCTGTACAGGTGGCGCGATTACCGCCAGCGACAGCACCGCGAGCGCCATGAGCACGGAAAATCCGGTTCCCGCGACCACTGCAGCGATGACAATGCGAACGATATCGCGAGCCGCCGAAACGCGCGGCACGCTAACCAGATTGCGATTCGATAGAGTATTCATGTTGTCCCCAGACGTGAGAATGTGCGTTATTGCACGCGAGTCATTGGAAGCCTGCATCGGGGCAGCAGCGAGCCGCCGTTATGGAAAGTCGCGGGCGGAATGTGGCAAAAAAATGGCATTTCGCGCGCCAGCGCCGGCTGCGCGCTGCTTTCGGTATAGTTCTGCGACGGGCTTCACACGCCAAAACGAGGGGAACAGTTGCACATGGCAAGGCGCATCGCCATTGTCGAAGACGACGCCGCGATCCGCGAAAACTATGCGGATGCGTTGCGAAGGCAAGGCTATGAAATTACGACCTTCGCCGATCGTCCGGCTGCGTTGAAGGCGATGCAGATTCGTCTTCCCGATCTCGCGCTCGTCGACATCGGGCTGGCGAACGAAATCGAAGGCGGCTTTGCGCTTTGCCGTGATCTGCGCGCGCTGTCGTCGACGTTACCGATCATTTTCCTGACTGCGCGCGACGGCGATCTGGATACCGTTTCAGGGTTGCGCATGGGTGCGGACGATTATCTGACGAAGGACATCAGCTTGCCGCATCTGCTGGCTCGCATTGCGGCGCTGTTCCGTCGCATTGAAGTCATGGGCTCGCCGCCTGCCGCGGAAGACGTGCTGGAACGCGGCCGCCTGCGGCTGAACATTAAACGCATGGAGGCGCATTGGGCCGCGCACCAGGTGGAACTGACCTTGACCGAATTCTGGATCGTGCATGCGCTCGCTAAATTCCCCGGCCATGTCAAGGACCGTGACGCGCTGATGCGGGAAGCCAGCCTGACGGTAGACGACAGCACCATTACGTCTCACATCAAGCGCATCCGCCGCAAGTTCAGCGCGCTCGATGCCGGCTTTGATTCGATACAAAGTGTGTACGGCCTGGGCTATCGCTGGCATGGCGAGCCCTAAATTTCGCGGACCGGGCTTGCGCCTGAAGCTGTTTCTGGCGGCAAGCATTCTGCTGTTGATCCCGGTGCTTGGATTTCTGTATGTGCGCGAACTCGAGAACCTGCTACTGAAGGTGCAAGAACAAGGGGTGGTCGCTACCGCACGCGCTGTTGGCACCGCATTGAATGACCGGCCCAGCCTGTTCCTGAGCGGCGAGATTTATCCGTTTGCGCTGGCTAAGGGGAACGATTTGCGCATCGATAACCTGCACGCGCCAATCGTAGTGGATGGCCAGCCTGACGACTGGCTGCAGCAGCCGGTCGCCGCGCATTCCGTTGGCGCGGGCGCCGGCGGACCAGAAACGCGGGCGTTTTCGGCGCGCTATCGCATCGGCAGGAACGGCAATGCGATCTATGCGTTGTTTGAAGTCGCCGATGCGAGAATCCTGTTGCGCGATCCCGATCGTGACGCGCTGCAAGCGACCGACCATCTGGAAATCGCCGTGGTTACGCCGGACGACGAGTTTCTGCGGTTCGCGATCGAGGCGCGTGGGACGGGCAAGGCATCGGTGTCATTGTTGAGCGCGGAAGGCGAGGCGATTCTCGATCCGCGCATTCAGGCCGTTTTCCGGCTGCTGCCGGGCGGCTACCTGATTGAGCTGCGTTTGCCACGCTCGCTGGTCGGCCCGCGACTGGGATTTAAGATCGTCAACGCAGACGATCGAGCAGGCACCGTCCGCGTCACGTCAATCGGAACTTCCGATACGTCGAGCAAGAAGACGCTGGGCGCTGTCATCGTGCCTTCGCCGGAAGTCAGCGAACTGGTGCGCCGGCTGGGTCGCGCCCGTTCGCGCATCTGGGTGCTCGACGTCAATCGCCGCGTGATTGCGCAAGCCGGCGCTTTGCGCGGGCCGACGGTGCCGGTGGAGCCTGGAGATGGACTGTTCCTGCGCTTTTGGGAAAAAGCTGCCGATGTGCTGGTGCGACCGATCCTGCGCCTGGCGATGTCGGAACCGAACGAAGATTTTCAGGACATCGCGCCCGGTACTTACCGGCTGGAAGGTCGCGAGATAGAAGACGCGCTGGCCGGCGAGACCGGTACGCGCCGGCGCCTTACGCAGGATTCGCGCGCAGTGGTGCTGTCGGCAGCGCAACCGGTGTGGCTCGAGGACAAAGTAGTCGGCGCCGTACTGATCGAAGAAACGACCAATGACGTGCTGGCTTTGCGTAATCGCGCGTTCGAGAAATTGTTCGCCGCGCTGCTCGTAGTCTATGTCGGCGGAACGGCAGCGCTGGTCGTCTTTGCCACGCGGCTGTCGCTGCGCATCCGGCGCTTGCGGGACCAGGCAGAAAAGTCCATCGATGCGCAAGGCCGCGTGCTGAGCAGCGTTGGCGGTTCCGACGCGGGAGATGAGCTCGGCGATTTGTCGCGCAGTTTCGCAGATATTCTGCGTCGCCTGCAACAGTACACCGGCTATCTGGAAACGCTGGCGGGGCGGCTTTCGCATGAATTGCGCACGCCGGTCGCAGTGGTGCGTTCTTCGCTGGACAACCTGAAACAAGTCGAACTACCGGCAGCCGCGCGCGTGTATGTACAGCGTGCAGATGAAGGACTGGACCGGTTGAGCATGATTTTCAGGCGCATGAGCGAGGCCACGCGACTGGAGCAATCACTGGCTTCGGTCGAACACGAGCGTTTCAACCTGGCCGACGTCGTGCGTGGCTGCGTCGAGGGTTACCGGATCGCGCATCCTGATCGCCGGTTTAATTTGCAAGCCAGCGCAGGCGCCTTCCCGGTGAACGGTGCACCGGAACTGATCGCGCAGATGCTGGACAAGCTCATTGCGAACGCTGCGGAGTTCAGCCTGGCGCAAAGCGCAATCCGCATTACATTGCGGCGTATGGCATCCGCCGTTTGTCTGTCAGTCTCCAATGAGGGGCCGCCGCTGCCTGCGCATATGCATGACCGCCTGTTCGAATCCATGATATCCGTGCGCGAGAAATCGGCACCGGACGAGCCGCATCTCGGCCTGGGCCTGTATATCGTCCGGCTGATCGCCGAATTCCACGGCGGCAGCGCCAGCGCGCACACCATGGAAAAGGAGTCGGGAGTGGAAGTCCGCGTCGAAATTCCGCTTGCCGCCAACATCGTCGGTTAAATCCGGGGTCACCGCAGGTTCCGGCGATCCTCATTCCGCGACCACCATGGTTTCGGCGCGATCCGCCGCGCCACGCGGCACGCTAGTTTTTCGGATGAACAGCAGCAGGGGCAACGCTGCAAGGGCGATCAGCGCAAACACGTGAAAGTCATGCGTGAAACCGATGACGGCGGATTGCAGGGTGATTTCGCGTTCCAGTTTTGCGAGGGAGTCGATGGTACCCATCCCCCATCCCTGGGGACCTTGCGCCTGCAACGCCCGGTTGAAATGGTTGGCATGCTCGGCCAGCTGCGAATGCATCACGCTGCTGGTCCGAACCAGCATGGCCAGCGCACCCGATACACCAATGCTTGCGCCAAGGCTGCGCACAAGGTTGTAAACCGCCGTCGCCTCGGTCCGCCGGTGCGGTTCCAGAGCCGGAAAAGCAATGACCTGAATCGGCACCAGAATGATGCCGCCGCCGATGCCTTGCATGAAATTAGTCCACACCAGCGGCCATACACCAACGTCGGCAGTCCAGTTTGACATCTCCCAGCTTGAGAATGCCATGCACAACAATCCGAATGCGATCGGCACGCGCGGCTCGATGCGCCCGGTAATGCGCGCGCCAATCATCATGGCAGCGAACAGGCCAAAGCCGCGCGGCGCCTGCAGCAGGCCGATGGTATCGATCGGGTAGCCGCGCACGTGATCCAGAAACGCCGGCATCAGCACCATCGGCGGCGTGGCGATGAAACCGTAGATGAAGGCGAAGACGAGCCCGAGAAAAAAATTGCGCTGTGCCAGCAGTCGCGGATCCAGGAAAGGCTGCTTTGCCGTGAGGCAATGCACGTTGAACATGTAAAGGCCCAGCACTGCGAGACAACTTTCGGTGATGATTTCCCAGGACTCGAACCAGTCCAGCTGTCCGCCGCGATCCAGCATGAGTTGCAATGAACCGATGCCCAGTGACAGGCTCAGGAAGCCGAACCAGTCCAGCCGCCGGCCGGGATCGATTTTAGTCTCGGGCAGAAAAGCCGCTGCACCGGCCAGTGCCAGAATACCGAACGGAATGTTGATGTAGAAAATGTACCGCCAGCTCATGTACTCGGTAACGTAGCCGCCCACCGTGGGCCCAATGAAAGAACCCATCACGGACGCCATGCCCCAGAGCGCCATGGCCTTGCCTTGTTCGTGGGGCGGATAGGTGTCAAGAATGATCGCGTGCGATAGCGGAATCAGGAACGCGCCCCCTAGCCCCTGCACAATGCGAGAAAAGACTTCCACTGCGAGCGAATCGGCTGCGCCACAGGCGACCGAAGCGACCAGGAATACGATGACCGCCCACATGAAAACCCGTTTGCGGCCGAAGCGCAGGCTCAGCCATCCCGCGGCAGGAATTGAAAGCGCGGATGCCACGATGTACGAGGTGATGACCCAGGCAATCTGATCCTGGGTCGCGGAGAACGTGCCCTGCATGTGCGGCAGCGCGACGGCCGCGATGGTCCAGTCCACCGAATACAGAAAACTCGCCAGCCCGACCGACGCGGTGATCAGGGCCGGATGCTTCGATGCGCTCACGATCAGCGGCGCGTGCTGGCCAGTGCGGAAGCCGGCACCAGGAAGTGCGGCAGCCAGCCGTTGTCGACCATTTTCTGCACGGTGCGCGGCAAGCCGCGCGGCCGGCCGGTATCGACGCTTACCGTCACGGTCATGCCGGCACGCAACTGCGGATGACCGGACGGCTGCTCGACCTTGATGCGCACGGGTATGCGCTGCACGACCTTGACCCAGTTGCCGGTCGCATTTTGCGGCGGCAGAACGGCAAATTCAGCGCCCGTTGCTGATGCGATCGCTTCCACGCTGGCCGGCCATTCATGATCCGGATAGGCATCGGCCACTACTTTCGCGGTCTGGCCGACGGTCATGTGTGTAAGTTGCGTTTCCTTGTAGTTGGCTTCGATCCATAGCGCGCCGGTTTCAATCAAGCTAAACATTGGCGCGCCCTTCTCGACGTACTCGCCAACCTGCAGTCTCATGTTGCTGACCACGCCGGCGAATGGAGCCTTGATCTGCGCACGCGCCAGGTCCAGCATGGCCGCGTCGTAAGCCGCTCGCGCCTGGGCATAGCGCGGCAGGCGTTCCACAGGCGTATCGGCGCTGCCGGACAATTCAGCGACTACGCGATTAGTCTTTTCGCGGATGCTGTCCAGCCTGCGTCTGGCAGCCTCGAGATTGTGGCGCGCCTCGTCGTAAGTATCGCCACGCGTCATGCCTTTTTCCTTCAAGCGTTCCTGGCGTTCCAGTTGCTTGGCGAGAAACTCGATGCGGCTTCGAGCTTCGGCCGCTTCCTGCAATGTGGCACGGTATTCGGCACGCAGCGATTGAACGTCGGTCTTTACAACGTCCAATTGCGCGCGCGCGCCGGCCACGGCGATCAGGTACGGCTCGGGATCCATGCGGAACAGAACTGCGCCGGCCTCCACCCGCTCGTTGTCATGCGCGAAAATTTCAATGACCCGGCCGGTCACTGCCGCGCTGATCGGGACGATGTTGGCTTTGACGTAGGCGTTATCGGTTTCAACCTCCTGCCCGCCGGTGGCGAACAGATAAAGCCCGGCAACCACGGCGAGCAGCGGCACGACGAGCAGCAGCAATATGCGCACGGCGCGATGCACGACGATGACCGCCTTTGGCGCTGTCGCGGTCATATCAGCGCTTGCGATGTTTCGCGCCGTTGCCATTGGCGCCATTGTCGGTCCTCGACAAATTCGCCTTGATGGCGAGCAGCGCATCGACAAAGCCATTCTGTTGCGCGGCTGATAGTCCGGACAAGGCATCACGGCGCAGTTCCGCTGCCGCAGCGCGCATGGTCTTGATGGCTGGCTCGACCTCCTTGGTCAGGAACACGCGTTTGGCGCGCCTGTCACCAGCATGGCCTTCGCGCCGGACCCAGCCTTTCTGCTGCATGCGATCCAGCAGGCGGCCCAGCGTGGCCTTCTTGACTTCAAGAATGTCCGCCAACTCCGACTGCGTTACGCCGTTGTTGCGAAACAAATGATTCAGCACCCACCACTGCGAGCGCGTCAGGCCGAGCGATTTGACGCGACGGTCAAAGGTGGTGCGCATCAGCCTGGCCACATCGTTCAGGATGAAGCCAAAGTTTCGCGACAAGTCTTCACGGATCATGACGCGGATTCTACCGAAAAACTGGTAGCCTAGCTTACTATATGCCAGGTTATCATCGCGGGCGCGGCCAGTGGGCACCCTGCCCGACGCGGCTGCTAGAATTGGCTATAACAGCGGAGGACCGTAACAATGAAAATAACAGCCGTCGAAACGCTGAACCTGGCGGAATTTCCCAACATACTTTGGGTGCAGGTGCATACCGACGAGGGGGTGGTCGGCCTCGGAGAAACGTTTTACGCGGTTGCGCCGGTCGCCGAACACATTCACCAGACCTGCGCTGCATATCTGCTAGGCAAGAATCCGCTCGAAATTGACAAGCACAGCCGCCAGTTCCTGAATACCTACCTGGGCTTCAACAGCGTAGGCGTGGAAATGCGCGCGGCCTCCGCCATCGACATCGCATTATGGGACCTGTTTGGCCAGGTTACCGGCCAGCCCATCTATCAACTGCTGGGCGGCGCCTCCCGCGATCGGGTGCGCGTGTACAACACTTGCGCGGGTTACCAATACGTGCGCGCGAAGCCTACCCAGGGCACCGAGAATTTCGGTCTTCCGGCGAAAATCGACAAGAAAAACCGGCCGTACGAGGATCTCATGGCGTTCAAGACCGACGCCGGTGAGCTCGCGAAGTCGCTGCTGGATATGGGCATCAGCGGCATGAAGATCTGGCCGTTCGACGAAGCTGCTGAAGCTTCCAACGGCAGCTATATTTCAAACGCGGATCTCAAGAAAGCCATGCGGCCGTTCGAGCAGATCCGCAAGGCTGTCGGCGACAAGATGGACATCCATGTCGAATTCCATTCGATGTGGAATCTACCGGCTGCGATCCGGATTGCCGAAGCGCTCGAACAGTTCGACCCATTCTGGTACGAAGACCCGATCAAGATGAACAACCTGGACGCGGTCGCTGACTATGCGCACCGCACCAACGTATGGGTCACGGCATCCGAAACACTCGGGACACGTTGGGGCTTCCGCGAATTGTTCAAGAAGCAGGCCGTATCGGTTTGCATGCTCGATGTCGGCTGGACAGGCGGCTTGTCGGAATCCAAGAAAATCGCGACCATGGCGGAGGCTTACCAACTGCCGGTGGCGCCGCACGACTGCACCGGTCCAATCCTGCTGACAGCCTCGGTGCACCTGTCGATGAATTGCCCGAATACTTTGGTACAGGAGATGGTGCGCGCGTTCTATTATGACTGGTATGGGCAGCTTGTCACCGAACTGCCACCGGTGAAGGACGGCTACATCACTGCCCCGAAGGGCCCTGGGCTGGGCACCAGGCTGCAGCCTTCCCTGCTGAAGCGCAAAGACTTGACCCGCAGAATTTCAAAACTGGGAAAATAAGCGAATTGCGAAAAGCCGCGACCCGAATAGGAACACGACGATGAACACTGATGCGCGCGTACTCGTGCTGGCCCCCGGCGATAACGTGGCGATTGCCAAATCCGACATTCCGGTCGGTACAACCCTGCAGGTCATGGGCGTTACGGTCACCGTGAAGGCGCCTATGGAAACCGGCCATAAATTCGCGTTCAAGAAAGTCGCCAAGGGCGAAGGCATAACGAAATATGGCGCTCCGATTGGCGTGGCCACGCAGGACATCGCGCCGGGCGACTCCATGCACATCCACAACGTCACCAGCGACTATATCCCTACTTATACCCTCGACGAGGGTCACCAGTTCTTCAAGGAGCACTGATCATGATCAATGCCTATCTTCGTGCCGATGGCCGCAAGGGCATCCGCAACACGCTTGTGGTTGCCTACCTGGTCGAGTGTGCGCACCACGTCTCGCGCGAAATCTACTATCCGTTTCGCGAACAGGGCGCGCATCTGATCGGCTTTCCGGGATGCTTCCCGAACGTGTATTCGCACAAGATGATGGAGCGGCTGTGTACGCATCCGAATGTAGGTGGCGTGCTGCTGGTATCGCTGGGTTGCGAGGGTTTCAACAAGGGCAAGCTGCAGGAGACCGTGCGTAAATCCGGTCGTCCGGTGAAGTTGATTGAAATCCAGAGCACCGGCGGCACACGCAAAACTATCGCAGAAGGCAAGGCGTGGATCGAACAAACCCTGAAGCAGCTGGAAAGCACGCCACGCGTCAACATGGCGTTGGACGAACTCGTGGTCGGCACGATTTGCGGTGGATCCGATGCGACCAGCGGGCTGACCGCCAATCCGGCAATGGGCCGGGCGTTCGACTTCCTGGTCGAGAAGAACGCAACTTGTATTTTCGAGGAAACCGGCGAACTGATCGGCATGGAACACTGGATGGCCAAGCGCGCGGAAAATCCCGCGCTTGGCGAGGAAATCGTGAAAACCGTCGCCAAGGCTGCGAAATATTACGCAACCTACGGCCATGCCAGCATCGGCCCTGGCAACGCCGACGGCGGACTAACTACCATCGAGGAAAAATCGCTCGGCGCCTATGCCAAGTCGGGTCAGTCGGTCATCTCCGGGATCATCAAGCCGGGCGACGTGCCGATCCGTGGCGGATTGTATTTGCTCGATGTCGTGCCCGATGGCGAGCCGCTGTTCGGGTTTCCGAACATCAGCGACAACGCCGAAATTGCCGAACTCATGGCGTGCGGCAGCCATTTGAGCTTGTTCTCCACCGGCCGGGGATCGGTAGTGGGCTCCGCGATCGCCCCGGTCATCAAGGTCTGCGCCAATCCGCATACCTACAAGCGCATGTCCGATGACATGGATGTCGATGCCGGACGCATCCTGGAGAACCGCGCCACTCTGGATGAAGTTGGCCGCGAAATCTACGACCTCATCATTCGCGTTGCCAACGGCGAGCAAACCAAATCAGAGGAACTCGGTCATCAGGAGTTCATCCTGACCTATAAGAGCTTCGAGCCCATTGGACCGGCCTGCTTTCCGTCAGCCGCGTAAATCGTTCGAGATTATTTGCAGCCAGACCTGCGCGAAGCTGCATAAACCGTTTCCGGGCCCCCGGCGCTTCGTGCTGCTTTTTCATCCTTGACAGCTTATGCGCTTGGGATAACGCTTGCACACCCACAGCAATTGACCAGATTGCGAAATTACTATTGATCTACTGCTGCAAGGAACAGCTTGGCGGAAGCTAGCGAAGCTAACTGCCGAGTTCGGATGGTTGTAAAGCATCGTCCTGGAGCATTCAAACCATGAGCATCGTCCCACTGTACGCATCAATTCTTGCACTACTGTTTGTAGTACTCAGTATTCGAACGGTTCAAATGCGTCGTCGCTTCAAGATCGTGATCGGGGACGCTGGCAATCACGCAATGCTGCGCGCCATGCGCGTGCACTCGAATTTCGCAGAATATGTTCCGCTCAGTCTGCTGCTGATTTTTTTCGTGGAGATCAGGGACGCGAACGTGCTGCTGGTGCATGGGCTGGCATGGTGCCTCGTTATTGGCCGGGCATCACACGCGTTCGGTGTGAGCCAAGTGAAGGAAAACTACAGGTTCCGTGTTGTTGGCATAACGATGACCTTCATTACGCTGGTGGTCGCGTCCGTTTATCTGCTGTATTCCTATGCGATGGGATCTGCAGCATAGTGCTCAACGTTACAAAAGCCGCCCGGGCACCAAGCCTTGTACGGTGGTTGCAATAGCGCCTGAGTTTCCGTCCGTCCTTGCCGGGCCATCTTGCTGTTATTCGCGTCGTTCGGCCCACAAATATTGTTCTTTTTCGTCCGGGTCGGCGACGTAAGAATTGCGCCCGGCCAACGCAAGATACGCGTGCTTGAGCAGCCTTATCAGGCGAATGGCGTCGCGACGCACCAACCGGCCGGGATATTCGTACGCGAGCCAGACTTTTCTCAAGCGCTCCGGACCATCATGCAGTGCGCGTTCTTTCATGGTGACACCCCGCGAAATTGAGTACTTACTGCAATGTTTATATCGCATGCCATGTGCCAATCCCACGTGTCGAAAAAGCGGCATCGGTCTTCCGCCGAAATGCATTTATTCCGGGGGATATGCTGCTGCCGGGAACCCGGCAGACACGGCTGACGAACTATCAACAGGCGCCCTGGCGCAGAATGTCAATGATCGCCGCCCTACATTACAATCGTTCGCGCCGGACACCAACAACGCCAACGGTGAACACGTGGCCTGGATTATCACCAAGTATTTTGTGACTGCCGCTGTTGTAGTGCTCGTGTCAGAGCTTGCGAAACGCAGTGACAAACTCGGCGGCTTTGTCGCAGCGCTGCCGCTGGTTACCGTCATGGCGCTGATCTGGCTATACGCGGAAAAGCAGCCCATGGAGAAAATAGCCAACCACGCCTGGTACACGTTCTGGTATGTGCTGCCCAGCTTGCCTATGTTCCTTGCCTTTCCGGTATTGCTGCCACGTCTTGGCTTCTGGCCCGCGCTGCTGGTCTGCATCATGATCACAGTGCTTTGTTTTGGTCTGTTCGCACTCGCGGTGCGCCGCTTCGGCATAGAACTCCTGTAAACACGCTGCGAAACGCGCCCATGCTGGTGGCGCGCACACCTCCTATCGCAGGGCCGGGACCGAGTGTTCCGTTTTGATCACTTCACGCAAACGCGCGCCGTAATTCCGCCATCGCAAACTGTGAACGCGGCCTTTGTAATTTTTACAGGCGTGCCCGTGTCCTAATCGCTGCAAAGTGATTGCAAATGCACACGGACTACGTAATATCAGCCAGAAATTTGTACCGGCAATCCATGGGTTGACGGCTAGGACAACAGTAATTCTTTAAGTCCAAAGGAGGCTGACCTTGCGCTGTCTTGAAATGCTTTGCGTTTTTGTGTTTGCCCTGGCAGTTGCGCTGGGCGGCTGTGCGGGAACCTGGAACAATGCGGTGCCGGACTTGGCAGCGCAACTGCAAACAGCCGAACGGCTCTATGAAGAACAGGGTAACGCGCTGGCCGCGGAAGCGCTCATTTGGGAAACCATGGAGGCCTATCACGCCAAGGGCGATCAACTGGGACTTGCAGAAGCGTATCGGGCTTACGCATTTTTCTTGCGTTCACAAGTTATTGAAGGCAAGTGGAGCGAGCATTACAAGGACTCGGGCTTTCTGGACCCCTCAGTTACATTGGCGACCCGCTATGAAAAATCCATCGACTATCTGGAGAAAGCGCGTGCAATTTTTGCGACCTACGGGCGCTACGACGCACTGACGAACGTTAATCTCAATATCGGTTTCGTTTATGAAGTGCTCGGAAATCCCGAAGCCGCGTGCAGGGCATTCGAAAACAGCACCGGCAGCAATCGCGAGGGTCTTGAGCGGCATGCCAAGCTGCAAATCACACTGCCCAAGGGTATTGCAACGTATGAGGACTTCCTTGCGCCCCATCTCAAACGCGTCGGATGCGAGGCCGCGAAGCCGCGCCGCGGGAGACAGCCCAGCGTAATGAGTGCGTGATTCCGGGTCGTCCCGGATCCATGCCGCCAAGCAATTTTTGCCTTGAGCTTGTAATTTTTTACCCCATCCAGGGATCGTTCTTGCGCAACGCGCGCCCGTAGCGCCTGCGGGTCCGCGTTGCCAGCAGCGCATAACAGTTAGGCGCGAACCTTGCATCGGTCGCCGCATATTTCATCTTGCGAGGTTAATCATGGCTACTATCGTTCACGAAGGTCCCGGCAATGAACGTCGCAGCGCCTCACGACGCAACGGGGACCACACCGCTTTGCACCGGTCGGCTAATTTGATAGACGTCCAGGGCATGAGCGTTTCCTGGGGCGGCGTTTGGGGTGGCGTGCTGATCGGAATGGGGCTATTGATGTTGCTTACCGCCCTTGGTCTCGCATTGGGCGTTTCGGCAGTGGACCCGAATTCGGATACGCAATCACTTGGCACACCCGCTGCGATATGGGCTGCCATATCGTTGTTGCTTGCGCTGTACATCGGCGGCATGGCTTCTACGCGCATCGGTGCGATATTTGACAAAACCACGGGAATGTTCGAAGGCACGCTGGTCTGGGTGCTGAGCCTGCTGCTGATCGTCTATCTTGCGAGCAGCGGCATTGGCCTCGTTGCCGGCGGCGCGTTCAAACTCGTCGGCGGTGCAACGCAGGCAATCGGTTCCATGATGACGGGCGGGACTCCTCAGCTCTCGGAATCCAATATGAACCAGATCGTTCAGCACCTGCGCGACCCGCAAACCTCGCGCATGCTGGCGTCGGCCACAGGCATGCCCGAGCAGCAAGTGCGAACCAACCTGGCCCAGATCGCCGACAAGGCAGACGCAGCGAAGGACAATCCGGCGCAGGCCGCGACGGAAGTTCGCCAAAGCGTGCAGGACATGATCCAAAAGGCACGCGCTGACGGAACCTTGGCCCAGGCGGCTGACAAGGCCAAGGGCGCCGCCACCAAAACGGCATGGATAACATTCGCGGCACTACTGTTGTCACTTCTGGCCGCAGTGCTGGGCGCCATGACTGGACGCCGGGCGGCAGCGCTGACGGTAGGGCGCGAATAGCCCTCCAGTCGCTAGAGCAGCAGTGTTTAGAAAGGGCAGGCCAGGCGGTCTGCCCTTTTTCGTTGGCAAGCCCGCCTGATCCCGCTTCCATGCGGGTTGCGCAGCGGCGATGGTAGACTCCGTCGCGTCATTCGTTGGCCTTGGCAAGCGTCCCGCCTACATGGGCCGGACGCCTTACGCGGTCCGCACCATAACCCGAAGCGCCTTACGGAGAAGCCATGAAACTGTTCCACTGCGCAGCAACCCTGACGCTTCTGTGCAGCGTGGCCATGACGCCCGCAACGGCGGCCGATACGCCTGAATTCCGGGTTGATGCCTTCTGGCCGAAGCCGCTGCCGAACAATTGGATCCTGGGACAGATTGGCGGCATCGCAACCGACCGACACGATCATGTCTGGGTGTTCCAACGGCCGCGCACGCTGACGGACGATGAGAAAGGCGCCGCTGTAGATCCCCCAACTTCGAAGTGCTGCAGGCCGGCGCCGCCAGTGCTGGAATTCGATTCAGCCGGCAATCTGCTTCAGGCTTGGGGCGGCGAAGGGCCCGGCTATGACTGGCCGCGTAGCGAGCATGGGATTTTCGTTGACGCCAATGATCACGTCTGGCTCGCGGGCAACGATAAGGATAACGACGCGCAGGTGCTGGAATTCACGCGCGAAGGAAAATTCGTCAGGCAGATTGGCGAAGCGCGCCATACCGAAGGCAGCAACAGTACACGTTATCTCGGGCGCCCTGCGCTCGCCATCGTTGACGACGCGGCGCACGAAGTCTATGTCGCGGACGGTTATGGCAACAAGCGGATCGTGGTGTTCGACTCGCGCACTGGAGATTACCGGCGTCATTGGGGCGCCTACGGGGCCAAGCCGGATGATGCGGATCCTGGAAAATACGATCCAGGTGCGCCCATTGCGAAACAATTCCGCAATCCCGTGCATTGCGTACGCCTTTCGCGCGATGGCCTGCTATACGTCTGTGATCGTGTCAATGACCGCTATCAGGTGTTCCGCAAAGACGGTACGTTCGTTGCTGAATTCCGTCTCGAGCCGAATACACGATTTGTCGGTTCTGTCTGGGACATCGGCTTCTCTCCGGACGCGGGGCAAAAATACCTGTTCGTCTGTGACGGTACCAATAACGAAATCCATATCCTGCTGCGCGAAACGGGAAAGGAAGTCGGCGCGTTCGGGCGCCAGGGGCGCAATGCCGGCGAATTCCATTGGGTGCATACCATGGCCGTCGATTCACACGGCAACATTTTCACCGGAGACGTCGATACCGGAAAACGCGTGCAGCGCTTCGAACGCATCCAGTGAGCGAAGTCCGCGATGCCGACACGCCGTAAACCGCCGTTTCGCGCCGACCACGTCGGCAGTTTTCTGCGCCCCAAAGCGCTGCTCGAGGCCAGAGAACAGAATCAGAAGGGAAATTTGTCGCGTGCCGAATTGCGCAAGATCGAGGACGCGGCCATCCGTGACATTGTACGTTTCCAGGAAGAACTGGGGCTTAAGGGCATCACCGACGGCGAATTTCGGCGTACCTATTTCCACATCGACTTTCTGGAGCAACTGCAAGGCGTGCAAACCAGGGGCGGTATCCCGGTGAGTTTCCGCAGCGCCGGCGGCAAGGTTGATTTCTCGCCCCCGGTCATGCAAGTCACTGGCCCGCTACGCCATGTGCGGCCCATTCAACTGGATGATTTCCGCTTCCTGCAGTCCGTGACTCTGCAAATGCCGAAAGTCACGATACCTTCGCCAACCATGCTGCACTTTAGGGGTGGACGCGAAGCCATCAGCAAGCAGTTTTATCCACAACTGGAGCCAGCCTTCTACGACGACGTGGCGCGCTGCTATCGGGCCGAATTGCAAGCTTTGGCTGACGCCGGTTGCCGTTATGTGCAGATGGACGATACCAACCTTGCATATCTATGCGATCCCAAGATGCGCGAAGGCGCGCGCCAGCGCGGCGACGATCCGGATGAACTGCCTCGCCGCTATGCGCGCCTCATCAATGCAGCGATCGATGGGCGGCCCGCCGACATGACGGTGTGCGTGCACCTGTGCCGTGGCAATTTTCGCAGCGCCTGGGTCGCGGAAGGCGGTTATGAACCGGTCGCAGAAGTATTGTTCAACGAACTGGCTGTGGATGCCTATTTTCTGGAATACGACGACGCGCGTTCGGGGACCTTTGCTCCGTTGCGATTCGTGCCGAAAGGCAAAACCGTGGTGCTGGGGTTGGTCAGCACCAAGGTAGGTGAACTGGAATCGAAAGATGAACTCAAGCGCCGCATCGAAGAGGCTGCTCGTCATGTGCCGCTCGAACAGTTATGCCTGTCACCCCAGTGCGGCTTCTCCAGTACCGTGCACGGCAATGACATCGCGCGGGAGAGTCAAGCCTCGAAGCTGCGCCTGGTGGTGGAGACCGCGCGCGACGTCTGGGGTGACGACTGACCCAGTGCTGTCGCGGTTTTTATTTACTGTCGTATTTCCCGATCAAATCGTGCGCGGCTTTGAGCAGGCGCTTGCCGTCTGCGCCTTTGGCGTTTGCGTCGGCCACCCACCCGTCCGTCACCGGTTGCACAACTTTCTTCCATTCCTCGATTTCTTCATTTGAAATCACGTTCATGACGCCGCCAACTTTTTGCTTGTTGGCGACCTCAACTTCGGCGAACAGGCGTCCGATCTGGCCGGACAGGCCGATACCGCTGTTGGCATCGATTATTTTCTTCAGATCGGCTGGCAAGGAATCGTACTTCGCCTTGTTCATCGCGATGATGAATACAGAGTTATAGATCATCGGTTGTGAGGCATCCGGGCCGCTGTGGTATTTGGTGAGTTCATCCACCTTGAGCGCCGGCATGACTTCATACGGAAGTATGGTGCCATCGATCACACCTTTCGACAGCGCTTCCGGCACTTGCGGCACCGGCATGCCAACGGGGGTGGCTCCCAATGCGGCCAACATCTTGGTCGTCTGGCGCGTCGGGGCGCGCACTTTTGTTCCGCGCAAATCCGACCGATGCACGATCGGCTTCTTGATCATGTGAAATACGCCACCCCCGTGCAGATGAAATGCAATCGCGTGAATGTCCTTGAATTCGTCCGCATCGTACTGCTGTACGTAGTCCCACAAAGCCTTGCTGCCGGATTCGGCGTTGTGCATGAAAAACGGCAATTCGAAGACTTCCACCAGTGGAAAGCGCCCGGCAGAATAGCCCGCTACTGTCCAGATCACGTCGACCACGCCATCCTTGACCTGATCATAGAGCTGCGGCACGGAGCCGCCCAATTGCATGGACGGATAAATTTGGCATTTGATGCGGTTCTTCGACTCCGCCGCCAGCTTCGCGCACCACGGTTCGAGCACCTTGAGATGCGCCGTCGAAGACGGCGGCAGCGGATGATGCACTTTTAACAGGACTTCCTGAGCCAGAGCCGCATAGGCGCACGATAGCGCCGCCAGACCAGCGAGTACACGCCACCAAGTTTTCACTTTTTCCTCCGTTGAGTATTTCGCATATCGGCCCATGAGAACGCACACGAATCCTGCCGCGGGTACCGATGGTAGACTTCACCTGGCAATCAATCCCACACCACCACCATAGCAAGAGGAGTTGCGCGTGGCAAAGATCATCGATTATTACTTTTCGCCGATGTCGCCCTGGACCTATCTGGGGCACGAACGTTTCACGGCAATTGCGCGCACTCACGGTGCCGTCATCAATCTTAAACCTGTCGACTATGGTCGCATTTTTCCGGTGTCCGGCGGCTTGCCGGTGGCGAAGCGCCCTGCACAGCGTCAGGCCTACCGTTTGGTCGAACTGCAGCGCTGGCGCGACTATCTCGGCGTGCCACTGAATATCCACCCGAAATACTTTCCCTACGACAGCCGGCTGGCGGCGCTGACGATTGTCGCAGCTGGCGATACGGAAAAATCACTAACGTTGACAGCCGCATTGTTACGCGCATGCTGGACGGAAGAAAAAAACATGGCCGACGAGCAAGAGATTGCTGCCGTCATCCGTGCTTGCCGGCTGGACAGCACGGAGTTGCTGAAGCGCGCCATGACGCCGGACACCGCGTCGCGTTTTGAAGAGCTCACCGATGAAGCGATAGAACGCCAGGTATTCGGCGCTCCGACTTATGTCTACAAACAGGAATTATTCTGGGGGCAGGACCGCTTGGACTTTCTGGAACGCGCGCTGGGAAAGCATTAAACCTGCGGAATTCATTCCGCGTTGTGAAGGGAAGCTTTGAAACCCGCTGCTTCCAGTCCGGCAATAATTTGCCGAACATGATCATGCCCGCGCGTTTGCAGCACAAAATTCACTACAGCGGATTGTACTGGCAGACTCGTGAAGGCACGCTCATGGTGTACTTCCTCGATGTTGGCATTGGCTTCGGCCAGAGCCGCTGTGACTTTCGCAAGCGATCCGGGCAGATCACGCAATTCGACTTGCAGTCTGGCGAGGCGACCCGCGCGCACCATGCCACGCTCGATGATATCGGCGAGCGTCAGAGGATCAATGTTTCCACCGGACAAGACCACCCCTACATTTTTCCCGGCAAATCTAGCGCGATTGCATAGCAATCCCGCGAGACCTGCGGCGCCGGCGCCCTCCACCACGGTTTTCTCGATTTCCAGCAGCAGCAGCATCGCATGTTCAACATCCCCCTCATCCACCAGCAGGATGTCATCCACCAACCGGCGCACGATTTCCAGCGTCAGCTTGCCGGGTTCCTTGACCGCTATACCGTCGGCAATTGAATTGCTGCCGAATGCGGGTTTCGATCCTTTCAGCGCCGAATACAGAGATGGGAAGCGCAGCGTCTCGACGCCGATGATCTGCATTCCTGGCTTCATTACCTTGGCGGCAGATGCGATGCCCGAAATCATGCCACCTCCACCAACCGGCACGATGATGACATCGAGTTCCGGTCGCACACGAAGCATTTCCAAGGCGATCGTACCCTGGCCCGCAATAATTTTCGCGTCGTCGTAAGGATGCACCAGGGTTAACCCGCGCTGCGACATCAGCTGCAACGCCTGCGCTTTCGCCTCATCGAAATTTTCGCCATGCAAGATGACTTCCGCTTCGAATGCGCGCGTTTGCTCAACTTTTACATGCGGCGTGAAGCGCGGCATGACGATGACCGCAGGAATGCCGAGGCGCTTCGCATGGAATGCGACGCCTTGTGCATGGTTGCCAGCCGAAACCGCAATCACACCGGCACGCCGCTGCTGCGCATCCAGCGACAGCAGTTTGTTGAGTGCGCCGCGCTCCTTGAAAGATGCAGTGAACTGGTTATTTTCGAATTTAAGATAAACCTGTGCGCCGGCCATCTCTGACAGAGTAAGCGAGCGAACACACGCGGTATCGACGACTGCACCCGCAATAGCGCGCGCTGCATCTTGAATCTCCGGCAGAGTAACTGACATGGCAAACGCCCTGGTTCAATAATCACCGCACTCTAAGTGAGGAGCTTCATAGCATGCAAATCAGCCACGCGCGCTGCCGATTGACATGCAGGCCTCAAAAGCTTCGAATTTCGTGCCATTTTCTGCAATTGCAGGTTCAGGGTGCCTGATACCGGCGGGTTGACTACAATGCATGCCAATGAGTTTATTTGCCAACAGTGCCCTGCTGCGCCGGTTCGTGCCCGTAAAAAGCGAAGAAATCACGGCTACGCTCTGGTCATTCAGCTATTTCTTCAGCCTGCTGTGCAGTTATTACTTGCTCAGACCGGTCCGCGACGAAATGGGTATACAAGGAGGCGTTGAGAATCTCGCGCAGCTGTTTACCGTCACCTTCGCAGCCATGTTAGCCACAGTCCCGTTGTTCGGATGGGCTTCGTCTCGATTCCCGCGCGCGAGGTTGTTACCGATCGTATACCTGTTTTTCATTGCGAATCTCGCAATATTCTACGCATTGATGCAGGCCGGCGTTGCGCCAACCATGGTGGCGCGAGCTTTTTTTGTCTGGGTGAGTGTCTTCAATCTGTTTGTCGTGTCGGTGTTCTGGAGTTTCATGGCGGATTTGTTCCGCAACGAGCAGGCACGCCGGCTGTACGGATTGATATCCGCCGGCGGAAGTGCCGGAGCGCTGGCCGGTCCTCTGCTCGCCACCTTGCTGGCGCCCTCACTCGGGCCCGCGAGGCTGTTGCCAATTTCCGCAGCCATGCTGTGTGGCGCGGTGCTTTGCATCTATCGACTAACAGCATGGGCAAAGCGGCACCCCGCTGAGCGTCGGTTTCCACCAGCCCAGGTCGAAGAGCCGCTGGGAGGCAGTATTTTCGCGGGTATTACGCTCGCGCTGAAATCGCCCTATCTGCTCGGTATTTGCATTTACGTGATGCTCGGAACGCTACTCGGGACGTTTTTGTATTTCCATCAGGCCAACATCATGGCGGTCGACATGCCGTCTCCGGGCGCTCGCACGGCACTGTTTGCAAAGATTGATCTTGCAGTGAATTTGTTGACCTTCGGCTGCCAGCTTTTTCTGGTCGGGCGCCTGATGGGTCGATTCGGCGTCGGTACCACGCTGATGATTCTTCCGGTAATGGGAGCAATTGGTTTTTTCGTTCTCGGTCTGATGCCGACCCTTGCGGTACTGGTCGTATTCCAGGTCATTCGCCGCGCGGGTGAATATGCAATTGCCCGGCCGGCACGCGAAGTCCTGTTCACGGTGTTGAACCGCGAGGAAAAATACAAATCGAAGAACTTCATCGATACGGTGGTTTTCCGCAGCGGTGATGCAGCCAGCGGTTGGCTGTTCGAAGGGCTCAGGATTCTCGGGCTCGGATTTGCGGGCATTGCATTCGTTGCGGTGCCGATTGCGTTGCTATGGGCCGGCACCGGTTGGATGCTCGGCCGCACCCAGGACGAAATGCGCGCGCGGAACGAAGCCATAAGGAGACCAGATGAACAATCCAAGCAAGCCGCGGCGGCGGCGACTGCTGCAAGCGCTGGGGGCAATCGCCGCGTCGACGATGGCGACCCGGTCGTTCGCTGAAGCCGGGATGCTCGTCACCCGGCCCATTCCGAGCAGCGGGGAAGCATTGCCAGTAGTCGGACTTGGCACCTACCAAAGTTTCGGTGTAAGTACCAACGCGGCGGAGCGCGAACCCTTGCAGCAAGTGCTGCGGCTTTTTATCGACCGGGGCGGCAGGTTGGTCGACAGTTCGCCGATGTATGGCACCTCCGAATCCGTAGTGGGTGACCTTTCCGCGGCGCTTGGCATAGCCAGCCAGTTATTCATGGCCACAAAGGTCTGGACCAGCGGCCGGGAGGCCGGTATCCGGCAGATGGACGAATCTTTCCTGCGCATGAAAGTAACGCGCATGGATCTTATGCAAATCCACAATTTGCTGGACTGGAAGACCCATCTGCCGACCCTGAAGCAGTGGAAACAGGCCGGTCGCATTCGCTATACCGGGATCACGCATTACCATTCCGGCGCTTATTCCGAACTTGAACGCCTGATGAAGATGCGGGAATTCGATTTCGTGCAATTCAATTATTCGATCGCGGAGCGCGAAGCCGAGCAGCGCATCCTGCCACTCGCGCGCGAGACCGGTACTGCCGTAATCGTCAACAGACCGTTCGCTCAGGCAAGCCTGTTCTCGCGCGTGCGCGGAAAACCGGTGCCGGAATGGGCAGCTGAATTCGACTGCCGCTCGTGGGGCCAGTATTTCTTGAAATACATCCTCGGGCATCCGGCGGTGACGTGCGTGATTCCCGCCACTGCCAAACCGGAGCACCTCTTGGACAACATGATGGCCGGAGTAGGTAGGCTGCCTGACGAAAGCACGCGCAAAAAAATGGCGCTTTACATCGACACTCTCTAGCGCATTGGCGCGAGATAGGATTTCCATGCCACGCTGGCAGCAACGCCGGGAGCGATTGCGTTCCGTACTCAGCGGCACTCAATGCGTGTATCCCGGGTCGGTCTTCGACCCGATATCTGCGCGTCTCGCTGAAGAACTGGGTTTTGAGGTCGGCATGTTGGCCGGATCCGTCGCATCCCTCACGGTGCTCGGGGCGCCGGACCTCATACTGCTTACGCTGACGGAATTTGCGGAACAGGCACATCGCATCTGCCGCGCCGGCAACCTGCCGCTGCTGTGCGACGCGGACCACGGCTATGGCAATGCCCTGAATGTCATGCGCACCGTCGAGGAACTCGAGACGGCCGGTGTGGCGGGCATGTCCATAGAGGATACCGAATTGCCCGCCGCTTACGGGGGCAGCCAGCCGCGTCTTATTTCAATCGAAGAAGGTATTGGCAAAATGCGCGCCGCACTTGCGGCACGGCGCGATGCAGGATTGATAATTGCCGGGCGCACCAGTGCGCCTGCGATCAACGGCATGGCAGATGCCATCAGACGAGCCAAAGCTTATGAGGCAGCCGGCGTCGATGCAATTTTCCTGGTCGGAATGAAATCGCGCACTGACCTGGACGCTGTCGCAGCGCACATCAAACTGCCGCTGATTCTGGGCGGCGCCAGCAAAGAACTTATGGATCGCGACTGGCTGGCGGGCCGCGGCGTGCGGATCTGCCTGCAGGGGCACCAGCCGTTTGCGGCCGCCGTTCGCGCAGTCTACGACACGCTGCGCGCGCTGCGAGACGGCACGCCGCCCGAAACACTAGGCACAATGGCAAGCGACGAGATCATGAAGCGTTTGACGCGCAACGAGGACTATGCCCGCTGGATGAAAGACTGGCTCTAGCGAGAATTGCCTCGCATGTGAACCGTCTGCGCCACAACATGCCATCCATCCCTAGCTTTAACCTGCGCGCCGTTCAACGCGGTCACAGCAGTCCTCTTTTTGACAGGTTGTGCATTAGATCGTTAATGCCGAAGGTCCAGGGCGCAACTTTGTCGCAATGATTCACACGGTTCACCAGCATGCCGAGCGTGTCCGCCCGGATTGAAACCACGTCTCCAACCTTGTGTGTGAAGCCCTTGCCGGGTTGGTCTCGGTCCTGCACCGGCGCAAACTGAGTCCCGAGAAACAGCATGGTACCGTCGGGATACTGATGCGTGCGGTTGACCGCCTGGCTGGCAAGGTCAAGCGGATCGCGGCTGATATTGGAAAGATGACTTTCGCCGGAAAGCTGGTAACCATCCGGACCTGTGATCTCGATCTGGATGTGCGTGCGGCGCAAATTCTCAATTCCATAGTCGCGATCGAAAAGGCGAATAAACGGGCCGATGGCACAACTGCCGTTATTGTCTTTGGCTTTGCCAAGCAGCAGTGCGCTGCGGCCTTCGAAATCGCGCAGATTTACATCATTACCCAATGCCGCGCCAACGATCTGACCGGCGCGATTGATTGCGAGCACGACTTCGGGTTCGGGATTATTCCAGGATGAATCAGCGCGCACGCCGATCTCCGCGCCGAGTCCCACCGCCGACATCGGTTGGGACTTGTTGAACACTTCCGCATCGGGTCCGATGCCCACTTCCAGATATTGCGACCAAAGATTGCGTCTGATGAGCGACTCCTTGACGCGCTTGGCTTCAGGAGAGCCCGGCTTGATAGTTTTAATCTCGGTGCCTATTTCAGCGCCGATGGAACCTCTGATCTCGTCCGCCTTTTCCAGATCTCCCTTGGCATGCTCTTCGATAACGCGTTCGAGCATGCTTGACACGAATGTCACGCCACACGCTCGCAGTGCCTGCAAGTCACACGGGGCGAGCAGATAAGGTTTTGCGGTGGTGCGGCGGTCCGCGTGCGAATTTTCGATCAGATCGGCGACGGTCCCAATGGGCCTGGCCCAACCGCTCAGCACAGCGTCTCTCGCAACTTTGACGGGATCCTGCAGGTTTAGCAGTTCACTGACCGTGGCTACGACGCGCGCCAGGTCCCAGACCTTATCGTCGGCAACCAGCACGGGACTTGGACCAGCATTGCGTCCAGGCACCCAGGCGCGTCCAATCAACGTAGCCCGCTGCACATCGGCGGGCAGAACTTTCTCGGCAATCAGGTCCATGCAGGCTCCGATCAATCATGACGGTTGGTCAGGAAAAACATTTCCGGCGCGCAGTCCGGTGCGCACAACGCCACCCAGCCCTGATTCCTGGAGTTGAATCCAAAATACGCATCCATGGAATGGCCCTGGTCGTTGCGGGCTACTAATTTCACGATGCGCTGCGGCAGCGCCGAGCCGGCATAGGTCGCGAGCGCTTTTGTAAACGTTTCGTGAAGCTTTTTCATTTCAGCACCGGACAGCTCATTGACGCTGAAGCCAACGAAGTAACGGCCACCCGCGGTCGGGCGCGATTCAACCGGCGAATATGCGGGAATGGAAGGCCGATCGAAAAAGCTGCCGGGAAAACGCCATGCCCATCCTTCCCTCGCAACAATCATCTGCGCCGAAGGCGTGCAGATAATGCTTGCCGTGTCAGCAAGCTGTTTCGGCAGAACGCGTGCCATATTTTTGGGCGGATGCTCGCAATCGATTACGCCATCCATCGGAGCGGCGGACTCGGAATCAGCAAAGGCCCGCAGCGTAATGCAGAGCAACAGCCATGGCAGATGGCGTAATGACATGGATCGTTTCCGGTGTTTGTTTGTGGCGGATTATACAGTCGGCGGGCCGCGTGTCCGTCTGGCGCAGCGAGGTTTAGAATAAACATTGATGTGAAACCAATTCCTGGTGCTCATGCTTGACCGTTCGCTGATTTTCCTGGATCTGGAAACGACTGGTGCCACCACGCACCTGGATCGAATTACCGAGATCGGTTTGGTCGAAGTTGATCAGGGCCGTCACATCGGGGAGTGGAGTTCACTCGTCAACCCGGAACGGCCGATTCCTTTGATGGTGGAGTCCTTGACCGGCATCACCGATGCCATGGTCGCCGAAGCCCCAACGTTCGCCGAACTCGCCAAGGATCTTTATGACCGCCTCGCCGGCAAAACACTTGTTGCGCATAACGCGCGCTTCGATTTCGGTTTTCTTCGCAACGAGTTCCGGCGTGTCGGAATAAATTATGCGCCTGACGTGTTATGCACCGTGCGCCTCTCCCGGCGCTTGTTTCCTCAAGAGCGCGCGCACAATCTCGACAGCGTCATCGCGCGTCATGGGCTGTTCTGCCAACACCGGCATCGCGCGCTACCGGACGCCCGTGTACTGTGGGATTTCACCCAGCGCATCCACCACGAACTCGACACGGCCGACATCCGCCAGGCTGTTGCAGACCAGTTGCAAAAGCCACAATTGCCACCAGGACTGCCTGCTGATCTGCCCGACCAGTTGCCTGAGGCGCCCGGCGTGTATGCGTTCTTTGGACAAGACGGCACTGCTTTGCATGTCGGCAAGAGCGCAAACCTTCGCGCACGGGTGCTGTCGCATTTCAGCGGCGACAGGCAGCCCGCGTGGCGAGCAGCAGCCGAAATTGTCCGCATCGAATGGGAATCGGCGGTTGGCGAACTAGGTACCCAGTTGCGGCACACGCAGTGGTTGAAAAAACTGCAACCCTTGCATAACAGCAAGCCCAGCCACGACGAAACACTATGGTCCTTACGCTGGGACCCAGTCGATGGGCCATCCATCCCATTGCCGGTCGATGCCGGCGACGTGGACCTGTCCCGAGCTTCAAGTCTGCACGGCATGTTTCGATCGCGACGCACCGCGCTGAACGCTTTGCGCAACATCGCCGATGAACATGGTTTGTGCCATATTGCAACCGGCCTGCAGAGCGGTCCGGGACCCTGCCTTGGCCACCAGCTCAAACGCTGCCGCGGGACCTGCATTGGCCTGGAGACCGCTATTGCACATTCCATGCGGCTGATGAAGGCACTGTATGCATTGCGCATGCGCGACTGGCCGCATCCTGGCCCAATTGGCGTGCGCGAGCACGATGCAATTACAGGGAGAACCGAGGTGCATGTGCTGGATCAATGGCGGCATCTCGGATCCGCTGAAGACGACGGCGCGTTGCACGATATCCTGCAATCGAATACTGATAAGCCGTTCGACGCCAGTGTTTACAGGATTCTTCTGCAGTATTTTAAATCGCCGCCACGCGACGTGAAAATAGTTGCGCTGGGATCGTCGCCGGTTGCATGAACCTTAGTGGCGGTCTAGAAATTCAGCGACGGCATTGTTGAAGGCCGCGGGCTGCTCGAGATTCGACAAGTGTGATGCCGAGGGAATAACCACAATTTCTGATCCCGCAATGGCGTCTTGAATAGCCCGCGACATAGCCACCGGCGTGCCGACGTCCTGTTCGCCAACGACCACCTGCACCGGTACGGTCAGCGAGGGCAACCGGTCTGTCAGATTAATGCTGGGAATCGCCTTGCAGCAACCGATGTAGCCTGCCGGGCTAGTCGTACGGATCATCTGTGCCACGCGCTTCATCACTGCCTTGTTCGATTGGTAGAACGGCTCGGTAAACCAGCGCTGCAAAGTCGGTTCCACCAGCGGCTCCATCCCCTGCTCGGCCGCAATCTTGATGCGGCCTTCCCAAATCGGACCAGCTTCGGGCGGCATACGACTTGACGTATCGCATACGATCAGTGTGCGGAAGCGCTTCGGATATTTCAGCGCGAATGTCATGCCAATCATTCCGCCCATAGAGAGCCCGATGAAATGCGGATGCTCGATGGACAATGCGTCGAGCAGTCCGCACAGGTCTTCGGAAAGCATCTCCATCGTGTAAGCCCCAGCAGGCGCGTCGCTGCCGCCATGTCCACGGGTGTCGAAACGAAGCACGCGATAGCGTGATTTCAGCAGCTGAGCTTGTTCATCCCACATCGAATGGTTGCACGCCAGCGAATGACTCATAACGAGCCACGGGCCCTGCCCTTCAACGGAGTAGCTAAGTTCAATGCCATTGGTTTGTACCTTCATCGATCCTCCCATTTAACGGGCGAAGTATAGATTTGGCACCGGTCGGGTACAACGGCGACCCGGGCTTGCGTGTTTAGTCGTAACATTCCGTGTCCGGCACGCAAGCCGGATCATAAAACCGCATCAACCATATTTGGGAGAATATCTTGAGGCTTGTTCAATTCACGGACCGGTCCGGTGCGCGCCGGGTTGCTGCATCCGAGGACGGCAAGACTTTGCGCGTGCTGAGCGGCGTGACCCGAATTTACGACCTTGCGCTCTTGGCCGCCCGTACCGGCTCTCCGCTGGAGGCTGCGGCCAAATCAAAAATCGGCACGGACGCGCAGAACTATGATGAAGTCGTAAACGAGAAACGGTTGCTGCCGCCGTTCGATCATCCCGACCCTTACCGCTGTCTCATCAGCGGAACCGGGTTATCGCATCTTGGCAGCGCCGCGGCACGCGACTCCATGCATACGAAACTGCAGAAGGCCGATGCCGAACTGACCGATTCGATGAAAATGTTCAAATGGGGCATTGAGGGTGGCAAACCGGCCAAGAGCAAGATTGGTACTGCGCCGGAATGGTTTTACAAGGGTGACGGTCACTGCGTGGTCGCCCCGGAGACGGAGCTGGAATTGCCGCCTTACGCGCTGGACGGCGGTGAAGAAGTTGAAGTTGTCGGCATTTACGTGATCGCAGACGACGGCGAAGTACTGCGCGTTGGCTATGCGCTCGGAAACGAATACGCGGACCATGTCATGGAGCGTCAAAATTATCTCTATCTGGCGCATTCCAAACTACGCCAATGCTCCTACGGGCCGGAACTGCTGGTAGGCTCGCTACCCGAATCTGTAACCGGCCGCGCGCGCCTGCTACGCGATGGCACGGAACTCTGGGCGGAAGACTGGCTTTCCGGGGAAGCCAACATGTGCCACTCGATTACCAACCTTGAGCATCACCATTTCAAGTATCGCGATTTCCGCCGTCCAGGGGATGTCCATGTGCATTTTTTCGGTGCTGCGACCGGCAGCTTTACCAAAAAAATAGCAACTAGGGTCGGCGACATTTTCGAGATTCACAGCCCGCAATTCGGGCGGCCGCTGCGCAATCCCCTCGGGGCCGCGCGGGAACCGGATCACCTGGTGAGCGTCCGCGCTCTCTAAAAGACCTGAGCGTCGGGAAAGTTTGCGCGCTTATCCCCGCGCACGACTGGCGTGTCCGCGTTCCCGAACCATTTGACCGCCTCTACTAAGGAGCCGGGCACCGAAATACGCTACATCGATGCGCCCTGCCGGAATAAAAAAGGCCCGCACCGCGGGCCTTTTTTATTGCCGGGACATCACTAAAGCGTAACGCCCTTTTCGATCATCGCGTATGCGGAATGATTGTGTATGGATTCGAAGTTTTCCGATTCGACCACGTAGGCATCGATGCGGCTATCCTGATTCAACGCCGTCGCAACATCACGCACGAGATCCTCTACGAATTTCGGATTATCGTAAGCGCGCTCGGTGACATATTTTTCGTCGGGACGCTTCAGCAGACCGTAAAGTTCACACGAAGCCTCTTGCTCGGCAACGCGCACCAGTTCTTCGATCCAGACATGACTATTCGTGCGCGCCGTGATAGTCACGTGAGAACGCTGATTGTGAGCGCCATATTCAGAGATCTGCTTTGAACAGGGGCATAAGCTCGTGACTGGCACTATGACTTTCATGGTGAACGAATAGCCCGCACGGGATAATTCGCCGGCGAACGTGATTTCGTAATCCATCAGGCTCTGCACACCGGACACCGGCGCCGCTTTGTTGATGAAGTACGGGAACGTCATTTCAATGTGTCCGAATTCCGCCTCCAAACGCTTCACCATGTCACGCAACATGGCTTCGAAGGACTCCACCGATATTTCCCGTTCTTGGGCATTCAGGATCTCGACGAAACGAGACATATGAGTACCCTTGAAATTATGCGGCAGGCCGACATACATGTTGAAGGTCGCAATCGTGTGCTGGACGCCGCCGTCGCGGTCGCCCACGCGAACCGGATGCCGGATGGCCTTGATGCCGACTTTGTCTATGGCAAGACGGCGCGTATCCGCGCGGCCCTGCACGTCGGGGATGGTGAAGTTATCGGGAGAATTCATGTCGTTGCTCCTTTGGAGCGCGATCACAGCACGTTATGATTATAAACGCCGCCAATACCCCAGTAAACTACTCACCTAATGAATTCGGCGACCGATTTGAAAATACCAGCGGCATCAAGCCCACAATCCTGCAACAGTTTCGCCGGATCTCCATGATCGATGAAGCGATCCGGCAATCCAAGCTGCAGCGTCGGTCGCGACAACCCAAGTTTTTCCAACAGTTCGAGCACTGCGCTACCGGCGCCGCCCAGAACGGTGTTTTCTTCCACTGTGACTAGATGCTCATGGTCGCTCGCAAGTTCCCGGATCAGGGCTTCATCGAGCGGTTTGACGAAACGCATGTTTGCTACCGTAGCTCCGAGTTTTTCTGCGGCCTCCAGAGACGGCTTCAGCAACGCGCCAAAGCAAAGAATGGCGACATTGCTGCCCCGACGGCGTATCTCGCCCTTGCCCAACGGCAGCGGCGCCATTTCCGGTTGTAGTAACACGCCGGGGCCAGTGCCACGCGGATACCGAACTGCGGCGGGCCCATCGAGTTTGAAACCGGTGAATAGCATCTGCCGGCACTCGTTTTCGTCGGACGGTGCCATGATGACCATATTGGGCAGACAACGCAGATAAGAAAGGTCGAAGCTGCCAGCGTGGGTTGGACCATCTGCACCGACCAACCCAGCGCGGTCGATAGCGAACAGCACGGGCAAGTTCTGTATGCAAATGTCGTGGATCAGCTGATCGTAGGCGCGCTGCAGAAACGTCGAGTAAATCGCAACAATCGGCTTGAACCCTTCGCAAGCGAGTCCCGCGGCAAATGTCAGCGCGTGCTGCTCGGCAATGCCGACATCGAAATACCGATCAGGATATTCCTGTGAAAAGCGGACCAGACCGGACCCTTCTCGCATTGCCGGCGTGATGCCGATCAGTCGCGTATCCAAGGCGGCCATATCGCACAGCCAGTCACCAAACACCTGGGTGTACGCCGGCTTGGATACTGGCTTCGGCGTGATGCCGGCGGCAGGCTCGAACTTCGTGACGCCGTGATAGAGAATCGGGTCGCCTTCAGCCTGCTCGTAACCCTTGCCCTTGCGGGTGACTACGTGCAGGAATTGCGGGCCGTCGAGCTTTTTGATATTTCCGAGCGTCGTTATCAAAACGTCGAGATTGTGCCCATCGATGGGTCCAATATAGTTGAAGCCGAATTCTTCAAATAGCGTACCGGGAGTGACCATGCCCTTCACGTGCTCCTCGGCGCGCTTTGCCAGCTCCAGAACCGGTGGAACCACGCGCAACACCTTCTCGCCGGTTTTCCAGGCTGCCGCATAAAATCGTCCCGATATCAGACGAGCAAGATAGTTATTCAGCGCACCGACGTTTTCCGAAATCGACATATCATTGTCGTTCAGCACCACCAGGATGTTTGCATCCATTGCACCCGCATTATTCAAAGCCTCGAACGCCATGCCGGCGGTCATGGCGCCATCGCCGATGATTGCCACCACACGGCGATCTTCTCCCTTCATGTGCGCAGCGACCGCCATGCCGAGCGCGGCGCTGATTGACGTGCTTGAATGCGCCGTGCCGAATGTATCGAATTCGCTTTCCGAACGTCGCGGAAAACCTGCAATACCGCCGTACTGGCGCAACGTAGACATCGCTTCACGCCTGCCGGTCAAGATCTTATGTGCGTAAGTCTGATGTCCAACGTCCCATACCAGCCTGTCCTGTGGCGTGTTGAACACATAATGCAATGCGATAGTCAGTTCTACCGTGCCCAGGTTCGATGAAAGATGACCGCCCGTTTTGGCCACCGACTCGAGCAGAAATTCGCGCAACTGGCGAGCAAGCTCGGGCAATTGCTTTCGCTCAAGCGCGCGCAATTCGGAGGGAGACTGGATTGTATTCAGCAATTCATACATGAGAGCGTTGGAGTCGGACGAGGGCTGGGCCGGAAGGCAGGTTCAAAACTTTCTAAGAATGATGAAGTCCGCAAGTTCGCGCAGATGTCCGCCTGCGTTTGGAAGGGTATCCAGCGCGTCCAGAGCGTTATCGCGCAGTTCGCCCGCCAGTTCACGCGCGCGCTCAACACCCAGCGCACTGACATAGGTGGGTTTGTTATTGCGTGCATCCTTGCCGGCGGTTTTGCCTAGCATGGCGGAGCTGGACTGCGCGTCGAGCACGTCGTCGATTACCTGGAACGCCAGGCCGATGAACTTGCTGAAATGGTCCAACCGATGCAGTTGCGCATCGCTCAATGCGCCACCACAACGAGCGCCCAGCGCGACCGATGCACGAATCAGCGCGCCAGTTTTATGAATATGCATGAACTCCAGCTCCGGTACCGTAAGCGCTTGCGACGTAGATTCCAGGTCTATGGCCTGGCCACCCGCCATGCCTCGTGAACCGCTTGCCCGGGCCAGCAGTTCAATCATTTCCAGTTGACGGTGGGCATCGTCCGCTACGGTCCGTTCTGAAAGAAGCTGAAAAGCCAATGTCTGCAGACTGTCCCCAACCAGCAGCGCCGTTGCTTCGTCAAATTCCACGTGAACAGTCGGCCTTCCACGACGCAGTATATCGTTGTCCATTGATGGCATGTCATCGTGGACCAGTGAATAGGCGTGAATCAATTCGACTGCAGCCGCCGCGTAATCCACCCTCTCGATCGGCGCAGAAGCTAACTCGCCCGCGCCGTAGGCGAGCAGTGGCCTGACCCGTTTGCCTGCCCCCAATACGGCGTAACGCATCGCGGAATGCAAGCGCGCAGGCGCTATTTCGGGTGCTGGCAACGCTGATTGCAGCGTTGTCTCGATGCGGGCCTGTCGATCCAGCATCCAGCCCTGAAATTCATTCGGCGCTGTCGTCACCATTGAGATTCTGCAGTGTGCCGGCTTCAAGCACTTTGACCTGTTGCTGTGCTTCCTGAAGTCGAGCCTGGCAATACTGGAGCAGTTCCGCTCCGCGCCTGTATGCGGTGAGTGACTCCTCGAGGGGCAACTGCCCCGCTTCCATCTTGGTGACAATATTTTCTATTTCGGCCAGCGCGGCTTCGAAGGACGCGGGGGCGTCAGAGGATGATGTTGCCTGGGATGTGGATTTTGTCACTTGACGTACGAACACTCGTTGGAAAGTTCATCAAAATAGCCCATCACCGGAACCCGGGTCAACGAACAGTAGTCTGATTAGGACGTTAGGCTTGATATCAACGGGACAAGACGTTGCGTCCGGTAGGGTTTTAAGGGAAAATCGTGCTCAGAATTCCGCCCCACTTTTAAACGCGCCGGGGCGTTTTTTTTTATACATTTACGCAGTAGGGACATTCAGTTATGACCGATCTGGCTAATGTTTCGGCCCTGACCCGAACTCCGGCTCAGCTACCGATCGAATGGTATTTCGACCCGCAGATTGCGGAAATCGAGCGCAAGATGCTATTCGAAAATGGTCCCGGCTACGTGGGCCACGAGCTTATGGTTCCGGAAGTTGGGAACTACCGGTCCCTGGACTGGATGCATCATGCAAAAGTTCTCGTGCGAAGCCACAGTGGTGTTGAACTGCTTTCAAACGTTTGCCGCCACCGTCAATCCATCATGCTCAAGGGCAGCGGACACGCTCACAACATTGTGTGTCCATTGCACCGATGGACTTACGATTTGTCGGGCAAATTGCTGGGGGCACCACATTTCCCGGGCAATCCTTGCCTTGACTTGGGCAAGACCGCATTAACCGGCTGGAATGGTTTGCAGTTTGCAGGGCCACGCAATCCCAATGTTGATCTTGCGCGGCTGGGTGTCCTGGCTGACCTTGATTTCTCCGGTTACCGGCTTGACCGCATCATGCGCCACGAGTATTCCGTAAATTGGAAAACGTTCATCGAGGTGTACCTGGAAGACTATCATGTGGGGCCTTTCCATCCGGGTCTCGGCCAGTTTGTGAATGCTGACGACCTCAAGTGGGAGTTTGGCGATTGGTACAGCGTGCAAACCGTGGGAATCAACCAGGCGCTCGGCAAGCCCGGTACTGCCGCTTATCAAAAATGGCATGAAGCTGTTCTACGGTATAACAATGGCGAGATGCCTAAGCAAGGCGCGATCTGGCTTACGTATTATCCAAACGTGATGGTTGAATGGTATCCAAACGTGCTTGTTGTCAGTACCATCGTCCCGAAAGACCCGGAACATTGCAGCAATATTGTCGAATTCTATTACCCCGAAGACATCGTGCTGTTCGAACGTGAGTTCGTTGAGGCGGAACAACAAGCCTATGCCGAGACAGCAAGAGAAGATGAAGAGATTTGCGTACGCATGACGGAAGGCCGACGAGCGTTGCATCAACAGCATCGCAATGAATTTGGTCCTTACCAGTCACCGATGGAAGATGGAATGATCCATTTCCACGAGTTCGTGCGCGCGCACGTTCAACCGCATTTGTAATCATCCCTGCATGCTGGTACAGGCCAGCATGCACCTACGGCGTACACCATGCATACAACGCTGATTTCCGTTGCTGAGCTGGCTCGGCATATCAACGACGCCGCGTTTGTGATTTTCGATTGCCGGCATGAATTGACCAACCCCGCTTTCGGCTCTGACGCTTACGCCCAGTCGCATATCCCGAACGCCCGTTTCGCCCACGTGGATCGCGATCTTGCTGCGCGTCTAACCGGCACAAACGGACGGCATCCGTTGCCTGATCCGGAAGTGTTTGGCGCTTGGCTGGGTCGTATGGGAGTCTCGAACGACAAGCAAGTCGTTGCGTACGACAACGCGGGAGGCGTATACGCGTCCAGGCTATGGTGGATGCTGCGCTGGCTGGGACATCGGGCAGTGGCCGTTTTGGATGGCGGCTGGCAGGCATGGCTGGAGGCAAAATTACCGGTCACCGCCGAAGCCCCTGTGCCAGCGCAAGAGCGATTCAGCATTGCGGTTCAACATTGTTTTGTGGATGCGGATTACGTGCTGAAACGTCTGCATGCGCCGGACATGGTTCTGCTGGACGCGCGCGCAAATGACCGATATCACGGACAAAACGAGACCATCGATCCGGTTGGTGGTCACATTCCGGGAGCGGTAAATCGTTTCTTCAAGGACAACCTGACGCCGCGTGGGTTTTTCAAGTCGCCAACCCAATTACGGGCCGATTTCGCGCCGTTGCTTGGGAAAGCCTCGCCTGAAGCAATCGTCAGCCAATGCGGATCAGGCGTAACGGCCTGCCATAATTTGTTGGCGATGGAAATTGCGGGATTGCCGGGTGGGCGTCTGTATCCCGGGTCCTGGAGTGAATGGATAGCTGACCCTTCGCGACCGCGCGCAATCTGAGACAGAACCCGCAAAAAAAACCGGACCCGAAGTCCGGTTTTTTAATCGCCCCTCTCAGGCGACGCTTTCCTCTTTGTTTTTGTCCCGATCCTTGGTCTCGCGCTTGGAAGGATGAAACACCAGCTTGGTCTTGCCCTGGTTATCAATGTCCACCGTAACGCTGCCGCCGCCTGCAAGTTTACCGAACAACAACTCGTCGGCCAAAGCAGTGCGTATGGTGTCCTGGATCAGGCGCGCCATCGGCCGCGCACCCATTAGCGGATCGAATCCATTTTTTGCGAGATAAGTTTTCAGTGCGGCGGTGAAATCGACCTCGACTTTTTTCTCGTGCAACTGTTCTTCGAGCTGCATCAGGAATTTGTCGACAACGCGGACAATGATTTCGTGTGACAACGACGCAAAGGAGATGATGGCATCGAGACGATTCCGGAATTCCGGCGTAAACATGCGCTTGATCTCGACCATTTCGTCTCCAGCGACCCGCTGCTGGGTGAAACCCATGGTCGTTTTCGACAATTCAGCGGCACCCGCATTCGTCGTCATGACGATTACCGTATTACGAAAATCCGCCTTGCGCCCGTTGTTGTCAGTCAGCGTTCCGTGATCCATGACCTGCAAAAGAATATTGAATATATCCGGGTGCGCCTTCTCTATTTCATCGAGCAGTACCACGCAGTACGGATGCTTGGAAATTTGCTCGGTTAGCAGCCCGCCTTGGTCGAAGCCCACATAGCCCGGAGGTGCTCCAATCAGTCGGGACACCGCATGGCGCTCCATGTATTCGGACATGTCGAACCGAATCAGTTCTACGCCCATGGTATAGGCCAATTGGCGCGCGACTTCAGTTTTCCCAACCCCGGTTGGACCGCTGAAGAGGAAACAACCGATCGGTTTCTGCGGATTGCCCAGGCCGCTGCGGGACATCTTGATGGATGCGGCCAGCGCGTCAATAGCCAGATCCTGACCGAATACGACGGCCTTCAGGTCACGATCCAGATTCTGCAGTTTGCTACGATCGGTGGACGATACGCTTTGTGCCGGCACGCGCGCAATCTTCGCGATAATCTCTTCGATCTCGTGCTTGCTGATGATTCGCTTCTGTTTCGATTTGGGCAAAATCCGCTGAGCCGCACCCGCCTCGTCGATTACGTCGATGGCTTTGTCCGGAAGATGGCGGTCATTGATGAAGCGGGCGGATAGTTCCGCCGCTGAGCTAAGAGCCGAGGCGGTGTATTTGACGCCGTGATGCGCTTCAAACCGGGTTTTCAGGCCGCGCAAAATTTCAACCGTCTCTGCCACCGACGGCTCAGTCACGTCTATTTTCTGGAAACGGCGCGACAGGGCATGATCTTTCTCAAATATCCCGCGGTACTCGGTGTAAGTAGTCGCACCGATGCACTTGAGACTGCCTGATGAAAGCGCTGGTTTGAGCAGGTTGGACGCGTCCAGCGTGCCCCCGGACGCTGCGCCCGCGCCGATCAGCGTATGGATTTCATCAATGAACAGTATGGCGTTCGGATTATCGGTGAGCTGCTTCAGAACGGCCTTCAGCCGTTGCTCGAAATCTCCGCGATACTTGGTTCCTGCCAACAGCGAGCCCATGTCCAGGGCGTACACCTGACAGCGGCCCAGGATTTCGGGCACTTCGCCTTCGATTATCCGGCGCGCCAATCCCTCGGCGATCGCCGTTTTGCCGACCCCGGCCTCTCCAACCAGTAACGGGTTATTTTTGCGCCGGCGGCACAAGGTCTGGATCACGCGCTCCAATTCGCGCTCACGCCCAATCAGCGGATCAATCTTGCCCGAGATGGCAAGCGCATTGAGGTTCAGCGTATAGGTTTCCAGCGCTCCGCCCGAGCTTTGCTCCTGTTCTGAATCAGACTCGCTTTCCGCCTGCGGCTTGGCCGGTGCGGTTTGCGGGACTTTCGTGATGCCATGGGATATGAAATTCACTACGTCCAACCGCGTCACGCCTTTCTGGTGCAAAAAGTACACCGCGTGGGAGTCTTTCTCGCCAAAGATGGCGACCAGCACGTTTGCGCCCGTAACTTCTTTCTTGCCAGACGACTGAACATGCAGGATCGCGCGCTGAATCACGCGCTGAAAGCCTAGCGTCGGCTGCGTATCGACATCCTCTCCGCTGACCACCGGCGTGTGCTCATTAATAAAGTCCGTGAGCAGCTTGCGTAGTTCTTCCACATTGGCCGCACACGCGCGTAACACCTCGGCCGCCGACGGATTGTCCAGCATGGCAAGTAGCAAGTGCTCCACCGTGATGAACTCGTGACGTTTCTGCCTAGCCTCCATGAAGGCCATGTGCAGACTTACTTCTAGTTCCTGCGCAATCATGTTTCCTCCATCACGCATTGAAGCGGATGTTGATGCTGTTTCGAAAATGCAATCACCTGCTCTACCTTGGTCGCCGCAACATCTCTAGGATACACGCCGCAGACGCCCATGCCTTCCCTGTGAACTTTGAGCATGATTTGGGTCGCTTGCTCCCTGGTCATGGAAAAAAAAGTCTGTAACACTGCGACGACAAAATCCATCGGGGTGTAGTCATCGTTCAGCAGCATAACCTTGAACAATGGCGGCGCCTTGACCTTGCTTTTCTCGGCCTCTAGGAGCGTGCTGTCACGATTTCCCGTTGCCATGCCTTCGTCTCGCTTCGCTGCTTTCACTAACTCTAATTTTGCGGATAACGGTGAAAAACACAAGTGCAGATTTCATGCCTGAGGCGATCAGCCGATCGGCTAAATCTACATTGCAACAACCGCTTGCGCATGTTCGGCATACTTGACTTCACAAAACAAATAACCTACAAAGCGAACTGGTGTTTGGCTTCAAGCATACTGCAGGTACCGGTCTTGCCGATAACGCGCGGACTTGAAACTCAAACGGTCAGCGGGTTTCTGGCCCGCGTTCTTCAATGAGGGAAGTATGTATGGCAATCGGTACGGTCAAGTGGTTCAACGACGCCAAGGGTTACGGGTTCATCACGCCTGATGATGGAAGCGAAGATCTGTTTGCCCATTTTTCGGCGATTCAGATGAACGGGTTCAAGACGCTGAAAGAAGGCCAGAAGGTAAGTTTTGAGGTCACTCAAGGGCCTAAGGGCAAACAGGCTTCAAACATCCAGGCCGCCTGACGCGGCGCCCAAACATTCAAAGCCCGCGGCTCTTCGTGGGCTTTTACCCCCAGCGCTATCAACGCATGCGTTCCACCATGGCGTTGCCGAAACCGGAACAGGAAACTTGCGTTGCGCCAGTCATTAGCCTGGCGAAATCATAAGTCACCATTTTATCGGTAATTGCGGCCTCCATTGATTTCACAATGAGATCCGCCGCCTCAATCCACCCCATGTGGCGCAACATCATCTCCGCCGAAAGAATCAAGGAACCGGGATTGACATAGTCCTTTCCTGCGTATTTTGGCGCAGTGCCATGAGTTGCCTCGAACATCGCGACTGAGTCGCTCAGATTCGCCCCTGGAGCAATGCCGATGCCGCCTACCTGGGCCGCCAAGGCATCCGAAATATAGTCACCGTTGAGATTCAAAGTCGCAATTACGTCATATTCTTCTGGGCGCAACAGAATCTGTTGCAGGAAGGCATCCGCGATCACATCTTTGATGACCACCCCGCCCGGTAGTTTCATCCATGGTCCGCCGTCAATCAACTGCGCTCCGAACTCGCGCTTCGCCAAGGCGTAGCCCCAATCGCGAAAGGCTCCTTCTGTGAATTTCATGATGTTGCCCTTATGCACCAAAGTCACCGAACGCCGCTGGTTTTCAATGGCGTACTGAATGGCCTTGCGCACGAGGCGTTCGGTACCTTCTCGCGAAACCGGCTTGATCCCGATGCCTGAGCTTTGCGGAAATCTTATTTTTTTCACCGCCATCTGCTTGATCAGAAAATCGATCAGCTTACGCGCGTTTTCCGACTCGGCCGCCCATTCAATGCCGGCATAGATGTCTTCGGAGTTTTCGCGAAAAATAATCATGTCGGTTTTTTCAGGCTGTTTGACTGGACTCGGCACGCCCTTGAAATAGCGCACCGGGCGCAAACAGACATAAAGATCCAGTTCTTGGCGCAAGGCAACGTTAATTGAACGAATTCCTCCTCCGACCGGGGTGGTCAGAGGGCCTTTGATGGAGACAACGAATTCCTTGCTGGCGGACAGGGTTTCCTCTGGTAGCCAGACGTTTTCGCCGTAGACCTTGCAGGATTTCTCTCCCGCAAACATCTCCATCCACACAATCTTGCGCTTTGCGTCATAGGCTGTACGGACCGCGGCATCAACCACGTTGCGCATCACAGGCGTGATATCCATACCGGTTCCGTCACCCTCGATGTAAGGAATGATCGGATTGGATGGGACACTCAACGAAAAATCCTTTTTTACAGTGATTTTTTCGCCAGTGGACGGCACTTTGATGTGCTGATACATGAGTCGGCCTCGATTTGTCGATATTGCTGAATTAGAACTGTCTGGACGGACGGCCACGCAAAAAAACGGCAATTGTAAGGCAACGCCGGGACCGGGCACAAAGGCAACCGACGGTGCTGCAGAGGGACCGTTTTTTTAAAACCAATTTTCGCATTGCAAAATAATGTTTTTATGGAATATATAAGTAACTGATAATACATTGTATTGTGTTAGCAGTTGCATTTGTTGCAATGCGCGAAAATTGTACTGTACCTTTTGTGCACCACCGTTGCATTTAGTCCAAACCGGAGTGCACCGAGCAAATTCGAGATACCGCCAAACGCGGCATCTCTGTGAGTCAGCCGGGCCAGATGTCTGGCGCTTCATGTGGAACCCGTCCGCGCCAGAGCGCGGGAGTAGGTTTTAACGTCTGACTATTTTGTGTCCCGCACTAGGGGCTTTGAACTAACGAACAGGAGACCGCCATGAATCGCGATCAGGCAATCGCAGAAATCAGAAAAGATTGGAAAACCAACCCGCGTTGGCAAGGCATCAACCGGCCTTATTCTCCCGATGACGTCTACCGGCTTCGGGGTACCGTGAAAATCGAATATTCCCTGGCGCAGCGAGGAGCCGGAAAGCTTTGGACCCTTCTGCATCAAGAGCCATTTGTGAATTCGTTGGGTGCGCTAACCGGAAACCAGGCCATGCAGCAGGTTAAGGCGGGACTAAAAGCCATTTACTTGTCCGGTTGGCAAGTAGCGGCCGATGCCAACAATGCAGGTGAGATGTATCCAGACCAGTCACTCTATCCCGCGGATAGCGTCCCAAGCGTTGTACGCCGCATCAACAACACTTTGCTTCGAGCAGACCAAATCCACCATGCCGAGGGCAAAGACGGAACCGACTGGCTGGCACCAATCATTGCAGATGCTGAAGCGGGATTCGGTGGAGTACTCAATGCGTTTGAACTCATGAAGTCGATGATCGAAGCAGGCGCGGCGGGCGTCCACTTTGAAGATCAACTTGCCTCTGCCAAAAAGTGCGGGCACATGGGTGGAAAAGTGCTGGTTCCGACCCAGGAGGCGGTCCAGAAATTGTCCGCGGCTCGGTTGGCCTCCGACATCATGGGTGTGCCTACCGTATTATTCGCGCGTACGGACGCAGAGGCCGCCAATCTCATTACATCCGATTTCGACGATAACGACAAACCTTTTTGCACGGGAGAGCGTACCGCTGAAGGCTACTACCGCGTGATAAATGGCATTCAGCAAGCAGTTTCACGTGGACTGGCGTACGCGCCCTTCGCTGACCTTATCTGGTGCGAAACAGGCAAGCCGGATCTTGCGTTTGCCAGGCAATTTGCCGAAGGCATACACAAAAAATATCCCGGCAAAATGCTTGCCTACAATTGTTCACCGTCGTTCAATTGGAAGAAGAATCTTGATGACGGAACCATTGCCAAATTTCAACGAGAACTGGGTGCAATGGGCTACAAGTTCCAGTTCATCACGCTTGCGGGATTTCACGCGCTTAACTACAGCATGTTTGACCTCGCGCGCGGTTACGCGAATGAGCAAATGACGGCGTACGTAAAACTTCAGCAAGCCGAATTCTCAGCTGAGGCCCACGGTTACACAGCAACCAAGCACCAGCGGGAAGTTGGAACCGGTTATTTCGACGAAATCACCCAGGCGGTACAAGGTGGCAGATCATCGGTAACGGCCCTCAAAGGCTCCACCGAAGAAGAACAGTTCGTCTGACTTAGGTTTAAGCTTGGTCGCCGCGTTTGCAGGCAGTGCTTGTTCACGCGGCGTTTCCTATTTATCATTTTGCGAAATTCTTTTTCACATTATGAAATAGAGGGCCAAGGTGGACCAGTCAAGCATCCCAACCGGCATGCAAGTGCACGGGCCAATCAAGCAAGACTATGCAAGTATCCTCACCGGCGAAGCGCTCGAGTTTTTGGTGAAACTGCACCGTAACTTTGAAGCGCGACGGCTCGAGTTGCTTGCTCGCCGGGTGCAGCGGCAAAAACAAATCGATTCGGGAAAGTTGCCAGATTTCCTGGTCGAGACAAAACCCATGCGCGATGCGGCGTGGCAAGTAGCACCCGTCCCTGCGGATTTGCAAGACCGGCGTGTTGAAATCACCGGTCCAACGGACCGCAAGATGGTGATCAACGCGCTGAATTCCGGAGCAAGCATGTTCATGGCGGATTTCGAGGATTCGTCAACGCCTACCTGGGACAACCAGCTGCAAGGGCAGATCAACATGCGCGACGCACTATCCGGCAACATTTCGTTCACCAGCCCGGAAGGCAAGCACTACAGCCTTTCAGAAAAGCATGCGACTCTCCTGGTAAGACCCCGCGGGTGGCATCTCGTCGAAAAGCATATTTTGATAGATGGGCAGCCCATGTCCGGCTCGTTGTTCGATTTTGGCCTGTACTTTTTCCATAACGCATTAGGCCGAGTAAAGAGCAAATCCGGCATCTACCTCTACCTTCCGAAGATGGAGTCTCATCTCGAGGCGCGCTTATGGAATGACGCGTTCGTATTCGCACAACGCGAACTGGGTATACCGCAAGGGACGGTCAAGGCAACGGTTTTGATCGAGACTATCCTCGCCGCCTTTGAGATGGAAGAAATTCTTTTCGAGCTGCGTGAGCATTCCGCAGGCCTCAATTGCGGCCGCTGGGATTATATTTTTAGTTGCATCAAGAAATTCCGCAACCAGAAAGATTTCATCCTGGCAGATCGGGCTTTTGTGACGATGACTAGTCCATTCATGCGCGCCTATTCGCTGCTACTGATCAAGACCTGCCACAAGCGCGGCACGTTTGCCATGGGCGGCATGGCAGCGCAGATTCCTATCAAGAATGATTCTGCCGCCAACGATGCCGCATTGGCCAAGGTACGTGCAGACAAGGAACGTGAAGCGAATGACGGCCATGACGGGACTTGGGTCGCGCATCCCGGCCTGGTTTCAATCGCCATGGAGGCCTTCAACAAGGCAATGAAAGGACCCAATCAGATTGATAAGAAGCGGGATGACGTAACTGTGACCGCCAACGATATGCTTGATTTCCAGCCGCGGAGCCCAATCACAGAGCGCGGGCTTCGCATCAACATTAACATTGGCATCCAATATCTAGGCGCATGGCTTGCCGGTACCGGTTGCGTGCCGATATTCAATCTCATGGAAGATGCCGCCACTGCCGAAATTTCTCGCGCTCAGATCTGGCACTGGATTCGCAGCCCTCACGGCCTCATGGACGACGGCCGTAAAGTCAGCAAAGAATTGTTCCAGGAGCTCGTGCCACAAGAATTATCGAAAGTACGCGAGATGCTCGGAAAAGGTTACGCAGCCGGCAAGTATGAAGAGGGAGCCAGAATGTTTGAGCAGCTCACGCTGGCGGACGAATTTGTTGAATTCCTGACCCTGCCGGCCTATGAATACATTACCGCCCAAGAACACCGTTGATTCGTTCTGTCCTAGTACCAGGTGATGTCAAAGTCGTCCTGTTCAACAAGCCGTATGGCGTAATTTGCCAGTTCAGCCCTGCCGGCGAGAAACGCACGCTAAAGGATTTCGTGCCACACCGGGATATCTACCCTGTTGGCAGGCTTGATACCGACAGCGAAGGCCTGCTGCTTTTGACCAACGATGGCGCCCTGCAGAACGAGGTGAGCCATCCTGACAGAAAATGGCCGAAGGGCTACTGGGCGCAAGTGGAAAACTCCCCGAATGAGACGGCGCTCGCGAGGCTGCGTAACGGCGTGAAGCTCAAAGAATTCGTCTCCGCTCCCGCGGCGGTGCGCGAGATCGCGGAGCCCGCTGAATTGTGGACGCGCAGCCCCCCGATTCGAACGCGCCGGAACATCCCCACATGCTGGCTAGATATAACGCTCACTGAAGGAAAGAACCGGCAAATTCGAAAAATGACTGCTGCGGTGGGTTTGCCCACCCTGCGTTTGATCCGCTACCGGATTGGTCCGTGGACCTTAAGCGGTCTTGCGTTGGGGAGCTACAGAGTACTGCCTGCCTTCAGCTTGGTTGCTGGCGGCTAGTTGTAACTAAATATGTCAACCGGGTCGCCAGCGGGACGTTAAGGCGATGACACCGATTTGTGTCACCCTGAAGAACCCACTAACGGAGAAACGCATGAAAAAAATTATCGCGGCGCTGATCGCTGCTCTGTTTGCCGCTGTAACGCTCTCGGCGGTTGCTGCTGACGAAGCCAAGCCGGCTGACGCAAAGCCCGCCAAGTCGAAAAAACACAATAAAAAGGCAAAAAAGGACACCGCCGCCCCAGCAGCGGATGCTGCAAAGCCGGCTCCGGCGAAGCAGTAAGTTTCAACGTGGTTGCAAGAAACAAGGCAGGGAAGAATTCCCTGCCTTTGTTTCTTAGTGGGCCGCGATAAACGTAAGTGCTTTGGCGCCGAACGCGTCGTTTGACGCCCCCTAGAAAAATCCTTATTCTTGCCAGCGCCTTGCGCACAACGCAAAGGTTCTGTCGGCTGTTCCCGATAATAAAAAGTCGGGACCGGCCACAGATTTGCCTGGTACCCACGACAATCGGGAATCTGCTTGTGCACTTGGACCCACACCTGCCAGCCCGAGAAGATAGGGTTTAGCCAGACAAATAGGAAAGTGGGAATGGGTTACTGCCAAGGACCGGGTCAGGTAACCCGGGGCCAGTCCGATGCTAGGCAGGGTTAAAAAGCCCTGCCTTTTTTATTTGGCGTCTTGCGACTAAACACAAGGTGTACGCGTGGACGAATGGACCAATCTGATCAAGCTGACTGTTGCCCTATTGGCGATTGTGGACCCGGTGGCCAGCATTCCGGTATTCCTCGGCACCACCACCGGCTATCCCGATGGTGAGCGGCAGCGCATTACGCAGGTTGTGGCAATTACCGTTTTCTGCGTCCTCGCAAGCGCGGCGTTGATTGGTACGCAAGTGCTGAATTTCTTCGGTATCAGCATCCCTTCTTTTTTAATTGCGGGCGGCATACTGCTCTTGCTAATGGCAATCGCGATGCTGCAAGCGCGCGAAACGGGCATTCGTCAGACTCCGGACGAAGCGGCTGAAGCCGCGGAACGAGATGCCGTGGCGGTGGTCCCTCTGGGAATTCCGTTACTGGCCGGACCGGGTGCGATCAGCACCATGATTATCGCCACACATCAGTCGCAAGGCATTGTCCATAGACTCATGCTGCTGATCCCAGCTGCCGTAATTGCAATAGCAGTATGGTGGACATTTGCCGCTGCAACGCGCATATCGGCGCGATTGGGCACAACTGGCATGAACATCATCACGCGTGTGATGGGCCTTATCATCGCCGCAATCGGTGTGGAATACATTTACCGGGGAATTACCGAGTTGTTTCCCAAGTTGCTTTAATCCAATGGTCTGGAAGCCTGATGTTACGGTTGCCGCGGTCATAGAACGCGATGGACGTTTTCTGCTCGTTGAGGAGCATACGGAAGGCGGACTCCTGTTCAATCAGCCGGCGGGACACCTTGAAGCTGGCGAAACGATCATCGCAGCAGTAGCGAGGGAAGTGCTGGAAGAGAGCGCGTGGGAATTTGTGCCTGAACGCCTCATTGGTGTCTATCGATGGCAATCATCTCCCAGTGACACCACTTACCTTCGCTTTGCATTTTCCGGCCGGCTTGGCGCGCATCACGCCGACCGAGCGCTCGATAGCGGAATTGTTCGCGCAGTATGGCTCACCGCAGAAGAAGTACGCAGGAACCGAGCAAGGCATCGTAGCCCCCTTGTCATCCGCTGCTTGGAGGATTATTTGGCAGGCAAAAGCACACCACTTGATGTCATAGTGGACTTGGGTGCGCGGATTGAATAAAAAAAACCGCATCGTTGTCGGTATGTCCGGTGGCGTGGACTCTTCGGTCGCAGCCTGGCTGCTCAAGCAGCAAGGCTATGACGTACTCGGACTGTTCATGAAAAATTGGGAGGACGACGATGATGACGAATACTGCAATTCACGCCAGGACCTGATCGATGCCGTTTCCATCGCCGATATCATTGGCATCGATATTGAAGCCGTGAATTTTTCGGCGGAGTACAAGGAGCGTGTGTTCAACAGCTTTCTTGCCGAGTTCAAGATCGGGCGAACACCCAATCCGGACGTGTTGTGTAATGCCGAAATCAAATTCAAGGCCTTTCTTGACCATGCCCTGCAGCTCGGTGCCGATCGCATTGCCACTGGACATTACGCCCAAGTACGCCAAGTGGACGGCATGTATCAGTTGCTGAAGGCGGAAGATGGTACGAAGGATCAAAGTTATTTTCTTTATCGACTGAACCAGTCTCAGCTAGCCAGCACGCTTTTCCCTCTCGGGAAAATGTACAAGCGAGACGTGCGAGATCTCGCGGCCCGTCTCAAATTCCCCAATCACGACAAGAAAGACTCAACGGGAATCTGCTTCATCGGCGAACGGCCGTTCCGCGAATTTTTGAGCCGATATTTACCGATTGAACCCGGTGATATCGTGGACTTGCAGGCAAATGTAGTTGGGACGCATAGCGGTCTGATGTATTACACAATCGGTCAGCGCCAGGGGCTGGGAATCGGCGGACGCAGCGAAGGAGCTGGTGAACCGTGGTATGTATGCCGCAAGGATATGACGTCTAATCGCCTGGTCGTAGTGCAAGGCCATGATCATCCCGCCTTGCTGGCGCAGGCGCTTACTGCTGGGGAACTGTCGTGGATCAGCGGGATGAATCCCCACTGTAATTGGGTATACGGCGCCAAGACTCGGTACCGCCAGAAGGATGCGCCTTGCGAAATTGAGCGGGTCGATGGCACTTCTTGTGAAATACGCTTCGCCGAACCTCAATGGGCCGTCACGCCAGGCCAATCGGTTGTCGTGTACGAGTCGACCATCTGTCTAGGCGGTGGCATCATTGATGCAGCCATCCCTCATGTCGCGCCATGATAAAGTTGCTCCGATGACGACGTCCTCTCCGCTTACCGCGCTGTGCCCACTCGATGGGCGCTATCGAGAAAAGGTTTCCAGGCTATCTGACTACTTCAGCGAATTCGGGTTGATCCGTTATCGAATTCGAATCGAAATTGAATGGCTGAAGGCGCTTTGTGCAGCGCGGACACTAGACGGCATCCCACAACTTTCGCCAGCTACGGTAATGCAACTGGATGCGCTGGTTCGAGACTTCACGGTTCGCGACGGCGAAGCGGTGAAAACAATCGAGCTTCGCACGAATCACGACGTCAAAGCGATTGAATACTGGTTGAAAGAGAAGCTCTCGGACAACACAGAAATAGCCAATATCACACGGTTTGTCCATTTCGCCTGCACTTCAGAGGACATTAATAACCTCTGCCACGCCCTCATGATTCGGGATGCGTTGACGCAAGTGCTTATGCCCGTCATGGATGCGATCGTTGCAAAACTCACGGCATTGGCCCATTCCACTGCATCGCTGCCGATGCTATCCCGCACGCATGGACAACCGGCAACTCCGAGCACGCTCGGCAAGGAGATGGCGAATTTCGTACATCGGCTCAAACGGCAACGCGCGCGCGTATCGGCCGTCTCGTTAACCGGAAAAATGAACGGGGCCGTCGGTAATTTCAACGCCCATTTTGCGGCGTTTCCGGATTTCGATTGGGAATCGTTCTGCCGGAATTTCGTCGAGAAGTTTGGTTTTGAATTCAATGCGTATACCACGCAAATCGAACCGCACGACAGCATTGCAGAGTTGTTCGATGCATTCGCAGCATTCAATACTGTTTTGCTAGATTTCGATCGCGATGCCTGGGGTTATATTTCGATCGGCTATTTCAAGCAAAAAATCAAAGACGGTGAAATTGGATCGTCGACCATGCCGCACAAGGTAAACCCGATCGATTTCGAGAATTCCGAAGGGAATCTGGGCTTGGCGAACGCACTGCTGTCGCACTTATCCGCCAAGCTTCCAATCTCCCGCTGGCAACGCGACCTCACTGACTCTACGGTTTTGCGCAACATGGGAGTCGCGCTGGGGTACAGCTTGCTCGCCTACGATGCCTGCTTGCGCGGACTTGATAAATTAGAGCCCGATCCAAAGCGGCTTACCGACGACTTGTTTGGTAATTGGGAGGTATTGGGTGAAGCGATTCAGACCGTCATGAAGCGTTATGGGATAGACGATGCTTACGAACAGTTGAAGGCGCTGACGCGTGGCAAGAGCGGCATTACGCGGGACGCTTTGCACGGATTTATCCGCGGCCTAAGCCTGCCGCCAGCAGAGAAAGAACGTCTGCTCGCTTTTACACCAGCAAGCTATATCGGACTGGCCGAGACGTTGGCAAAGCGCCTGTAATAGCTAACGCGCTCGTTTGGCCCGCCATAATTCGACCGCACCAGGCATTATGGACAACAAGATAATTCCAAAGATAACCGCTGTAAGATTCTCGCGTACCACGGGAAGGTTACCGAAAAAGAAGCCTGCATAAGCTAGCAGCGCCACCCAAAGGACCGCTCCGGTCACGTTGAACATAAGAAAGCGCCGGTATTGCATGGAGCCAATTCCGGCTACGAACGGAGCATAGGTTCGAACGACAGGTACGAACCGTGCAATAACGATGGCCTTGCCGCCATGTCGTTCAAAGAATGCACGAGTCCTATCAATATAGGCGCGCTTGAAAAACCGGGAGTCTTCAAAACGGAAAACTTTCGGTCCCAGATAGCGGCCGATTGTGTAATTCAGTGAATCTCCAGCAATGGCCGCCACAATCAACAGCAGCACCAAACCGTGGACATTCATGGACCCCGCAGCCGCGATAGTGCCCGCCACAAAAAGCAACGAATCTCCAGGCAAAAAAGGCGTAACTACAACACCGGTCTCAAAGAAAATGATCAGAAACAGAATCGCATACACCCAGGCGCCGTAGCTCTGCGCCAACTCCCGGAGATGCACATCGAGATGGAGGATTACGTCGAGAAACTGCGAAAGCAGTTCCATCGCTAAATTACACCACCGCCTCTTCCTGCTTCTTTTCCGGCTTGATGAAGTCTTCCCGTGTCACACCCAGCCACATCACCAACGGGCTGGCGACAAGAACGGATGAATAGATCCCGAACAGAATGCCGATGGTCAGGGCCAACGCAAAATAATGCAGCGTCTCACCACCGAAAATGAGGATTGACGTCACCATCAACTGCGTACAGCCGTGCGTAATGATCGTCCGGGACATCGTGCGCGTAATCGCGTTGTTGATGACTTCAGGCGTAGAGGCCTTGCGCATTTTGCGGAAATTTTCCCGAATCCTGTCGAACACAACAACGGATTCATTGACGGAATAACCCAATACGGCGAGTACCGCAGCCAGTACCGGAAGCGAAAACTCCCACTGGAAAAATGCAAAGAAGCCCAGGATGATCACGACGTCGTGCAGATTGGCGACTATCGCGGATAACCCGAATTTCCATTCGAATCGCATCCACAGGTAAACCACGATGCCAATGGATACAAGCAATAGTGCCAGAGCGCCGTTTTCAACCAGTTCTTTGCCGACTTGCGAACCCACGAAATCCACACGACGCAGTTCAACGGAAGGGTCATCTTGGCGTAACGCCTTGATCACGGTCTCCGATAACTGCGCGCCCGTAACGCCTTGTTTGGCAGGCAGTCTGATCAAGGCCGTTTGCGAACTCCCGAAACTTTGGACCGTAGCATCCGCGAGACTAACCCGCGTCAAAGTATCGCGAATTTTGTCCACGTCTACGGTATGGCCATAGTTTATTTCCATTACCGTGCCGCCCGTGAACTCAACTCCGAGATGCAAACCCCTAGTGGCAAGAAATATCACAGCGAGCACAAAAGTGATCAACGAAATAATGTTGAACACCAATGCATGACGCATGAACGGGATATCTTTACGGATTCGGAAAAACTCCATTATTTCTTTCCTTGCTTGGTCCAGTAATCCGCTTTACGCGGCAGTCTGCCGCTTGTACCAGTTGGTATTGCCAATTGGCAATTTCTCCAGCTTGCGCCGCGCACCAAAAATCAAGTTCACAATGCTACGGGACACTAGCACCGCACTGAACATCGAAGTGAGAATGCCAAGACAATGCACAACCGCAAAACCGCGCACGGGGCCACTGCCGAACATGAATAAGGCAATGCCGGCTATCAACGTTGTGATGTTTGAATCCAGGATCGTCGCCCAGGCACGCTCATAACCGGCTGTGATTGCCGCCTGCGGCGTCGTTCCGTTGCGCAATTCCTCTCTGATGCGCTCGTTGATCAGCACGTTCGAGTCGATCGCCATACCGAGTGTCAGTGCAATGGCCGCAATGCCCGGCAAGGTCAGCGTTGCCTGAAGCATAGAAAGCAGCGCAACCAACAGCATCAAATTTACGGCCAGAGCAATAACTGACACCACACCGAAAAACAAATAATAAGCAATCATGAAGATGGCGATTGCGGCGAAGCCAATCATGGTTGAATGGAAACCGCGGGTGATGTTGTCCGCACCAAGACTGGGGCCTACCGTTCGCTCTTCCACGATTTCCATTGGTGCAGCCAATGCTCCGGCCCTCAACAACAACGCCACGTCCCGCGCTTCCGTCGTCGTCATGCGCCCGCTGATTTGTACGCGGCCGCCGGGGATCTCAGAACGGATTACTGGCGCCGTGATCACTTCACCTTTGCCTTTTTCCACCAAGACCATCGCCATGCGCTTGCCGACATTCTCGCGCGTAATCTGCTGGAAGATCGTCGCGCCGCGGCCATCAAGATTAATGTGTACCGCAGGTTCTCCAGTTTGGCTGTCAAAACCGGGTTGCGCGTCGGAGATGCGGTCTCCGGTCAGGATAACTTCGCGCTTGAGCACGTGCGGCGCTCCTTCGCGGTCGTAAAGGAGCTCATCACCGAGAGGCGTCTGTCCTGCGATCGCGGCCTGCAGTGAGGCCGCATCGCTATGCTCTTCATCCACCATGCGAACTTCCAGAGTCGCTGTCCGCCCCAGAATATCCTTGGCCTTTGCGGTATCTTGCACACCGGGAAGCTGGACCACCACACGGTCCGCGCCCGCTTGTTGAACGATCGGTTCGGCAACGCCCAGTTCATTGACCCGGTTACGTAGCGTCGTGATGTTTTGCTGAATGGCGAACTCTTGAATGCGTTTCTGCACCTCGGTTTTTAGCGCTGCGTTAATCGAGTGTTCCGACGACACGTCGACCGGATTCAGCAGCAAGTCTGGATTCTGCTTTGTAATTTCGGTAAGGGCGCGATCCCGTGTCTCGGCATCCCGGAATTTCACCACGACATTTGGACCCTCGCGCGCGATTCCAGCGTAACGGATTTCCTTGCCTCGGAGCGTGGTACGGATATCGGCAGCATAGCGGTCAGCGGCTTTAGTGAGCGCACCTTTCATGTCGACCTGCAGGAGAAAATGCACCCCCCCGCGCAAATCGAGGCCCAGGTACATCGGCAGCGCATTCATGCGCGAGAGCCAACGCGGCGAACTCGACAGCAGGTTCAGTGCGACGACATAGTTTTCCCCCAAAGCGCCCTGCAGGACATCCTTTGCCTTCAATTGCATGTCCGTATTCGCGAATCGAACTTTGATGCTGGCCGGATCGAGAAAAATGCCGTCCGGCTTTAAGCTCGCCTGGTTGAGCGCAACGTCGACGCGAGACAGCAGGGATTCATCGATTTTGGCGGTGGTTTTTGCCGGCGAGATCTGGACTGCCGGCACTTCGCCGAAAAAATTTGGCAGGGTGTACAGCAGCCCTACGGCCAGCGCAACCGCAATGAGAGCGTATTTCCAGAGCGGATAACGGTTCATGTTATTGAAGCTCCCGGTTAACCCTTGTCTACGCCCTTGACCGTCCCCTTGGGCAGCAAAGTGCTGATCGAGGTTCGCTGTACCTGGATTTCAACGGTGGGAGCAATTTCAACCGAAACAAAATTATCACCGACCTTGGTGACCCTGCCGAGGGTGCCGCCAGCCGTGACGACTTCGTCCCCCTTCTGCAGCCCTGCCAGCATCGCCTTATGCTCTTTTGCGCGCTTGGACTGTGGCCGGATCATCAGGAAATACAACAGTACGAACATCAATACCAGAGGCAACATCTGGAATAAATCGAAGCCCTGGCTCGCTGGTGCGGCCTGAGCATAAGCATTGCTGATCAGCACGGATATTCCTCCAGTTCGCGATCAAGTTTGGATGGCAGCCTCCATGGCAAATCTCGCCATTTCGCCGCCAAGCTGTACCGACGCCGCCCGAGTTTTAAAAGGAATTCAAAAGTCCGAACAAAGCGAAGGCCACGAAAAAGTGGCGCATTTTAGCACGCTACTCCTCTGAAAATGCCACGGCCGCCGCATATTCAGCAAGCTTGCCGGCAACGATAGCTTCGCGCAACTCAACCATGAGCTGGTGGTAGAAGTGCAGATTATGCAAAGTATTGAGGTGCGAACCGAGAATTTCATTTACGCGTTGCAAATGGTGCAGATACGACCTGGAAAAATGCGTGCAGGTGTAGCAGGCACAGTTCTCGTCCAATGGGCGGATGTCATCGCGATAGCGCGCATTACGCAGGCGCAGTGTGCCCGTACGAGTAAAAATCCAGCCGTTACGGGCATTGCGGGTCGGCAGTACGCAGTCAAACATGTCGATGCCGCTCATCACGGCGTGGACGATGTCGGCCGGCGTACCAACTCCCATCAGGTAACGAGGTGTGCCGGCCGGAAGCTGCGGCGCCGTATGGCGCAATATGCGTTGCATATCGCATTTCGGTTCGCCCACAGACAAGCCGCCGATCGCATAACCATCGAACGCAATGTCCCGTAGCCCAAGCAGCGATTCGTCGCGCAAGGCTTCATACATTCCTCCTTGCACAATCCCGAACAAGGCGCTGGGGTTCCCCTCATGTGCGCGCTTGCTGCGCTCAGCCCAGCGCATAGACAGGCGCATCGAAACTGCAGCCTCGTGTTCCTGAGCTGGATAGGGCGTACATTCGTCAAATATCATTACTACATCGGCGTTCAGCGCGCGCTGTATACGCATCGATTCCTCGGGCGAAAGAAAACAGATATCCCCGTTTACCGGCGACTGAAACTTAACTCCTTCTTCGCTGATCTTGCGCAGTGGCCCGAGACTGAACACCTGGAAGCCACCGGAATCTGTAAGTATCGGTTTGTCCCAGGCCATGAAGCGATGTAGGCCACCGTGTGCCTCGATGACGTCGAGTCCTGGTCGCAGCCACAAGTGAAACGTGTTGCCGAGCACGATTTGCGCACCGACCGAATGAAGATCAGCAGGACTCATGGCTTTTACGGATCCATAGGTTCCTACTGGCATGAATACAGGGGTTTCGACCGTCCCGTGCGCCAATGTCAAGCGCCCGCGCCGCGCCAAGCCATCCGTGGACAAGATCTCAAATTCCATATCAACGCGAAAGACGCGACGGATTATTAGCGCGATCAACAAGCATGGCGTCGCCATAGCTAAAAAAACGGTAGCCTTGGCGAATGGCATGTTGATAAGCTTCCCTGACATGCTCGATGCCTGCGAAGGCGCTGACCAGCATCAGCAAGGTTGATCGCGGCACGTGAAAATTAGTCAGTAGCCTGTCTACAAGTTTGAAACTATATCCAGGCGTAATAAAAAGCCTTGTCTCAGCGCAGCCGGAAACGAGCTGCCCGCCTTGGAATGCGGACTCAAGGGCACGCAGACTGGTAGTGCCGACCGCCGTAATGCGGCCGCCATGTGCTCGAGCATGCGCTATGGCGTGTGCCGTCTCTTCGGGAATCGAATAATGCTCGCTATGCATCACGTGCTCGGTTATGTCATCAACTTTAACCGGCTGAAAGGTCCCCGCACCAACGTGCAAAGTCACATAAGCCAGGCTCGCTCCGCACGCTGCCAGGCTGTCCAGCATGGCCTGATCAAAGTGCAACCCCGCTGTCGGTGCGGCAACGGCGCCGGGATTGCGGGCGTACACAGTCTGATAGCGCGTCAGATCCTCCAGGCCCGCGGGCCTGTCAATATACGGCGGCAGGGGCATCTCGCCGACCCGCTCTAGCAAAGCGGATACTTCGGTGTCGAACTCAAGCAGAAACAAATCGCCGCGCCGCTCGACAACAACAGCGGCCTCGGAGTTGCTAAATATGATTTTCTGACGTGGCGCGGGCGGGTGGCTTGCACGCAACATGACTAGCGCACGGCGTGCCGCGACTATGCGCTCTACGAGGACCTCAACCCTGCCGCCAGTTGCCTTTACCCCTTGCAGTCTTGCCTTCATCACTCGCGTATCGTTGAACACGAATAAGTCCCCGGCGCGTACCAGTCGAGTGAAATCGGCAAACCGATAGTCGTCGTAAACACCGGTATTGCCGTCGAGGTGCAGCAACCGGCTGCCGATACGCTCATCGGTAGGATACTGAGCTATCAGCGCGGCGGGCAGATCGTAATCAAACTCTTCAATTCGCATCGCGCGCATTATATCGGCGAGTAGAAGTTGCCCGCTGCATCTGAATTGTCGATAATTGCGCTCCCGTGCCGGGATGGCGGAACTGGTAGACGCACGGGACTCAAAATCCCGCGCTAGCAATAGCGTGCCGGTTCGATTCCGGCTCCCGGCACCACTTCTCCCACCGCTGCTGAAGCTACCACCCTAATCCCCGGTCTGCACCGGCGGTCACATTGCCGGTTCCCGCTTCAGCCGCTATTTGTCTCATTCGGTCGCTCAACCTGCACTTTTCTGGTCTCTCTAGCGCAGGGAACCGAACTTAATTCCATTTGCATTCTCTATATACGAGATTCGGGGCATGTTCCTGGCATAGTCCCGCGATTAGCAAAAAGGCTTTTGGGGATTTTTTTTCGGGGGAACAATGAGAACGTCATTGCTCATCGCGCTAGGCACGTTGATGGCGCTACGGGGGCCTGCATTTTCACAGCAACTCGAAGAGTACACTCCTCTGCAGAAGGAAAGATGGCTGCAGGAAAGTCAGCCTTTGCAGCTGAAGCTTTACGGCGGATTGGCCTATGACAGCAACTTGTTCCGTTTGTCTGACGACGCCGATGCACAGGCCGCTATCGGCTCTTCCGAGAAGTCGGACATGATCTACCAACTTGGTGCCGGCGCACAGTATGAAATTCGGCAGAGCCGGCAGAAATTCATTGCGCAGGCGAACGTGACCGAATACAGATTCCAGCGGTTCGACAATCTCGACAATACTTCGAACTCTCTGCTGGGCGAATGGCAGTGGCAAGTAGGTAATGACTGGAACGGTGAATTGGGTTTCGGTCATCGCCGTTATCTCGAAAGTTTCGCGGAATTCCAGCAAAACCTGCGCGATATGGTGAATGCAGACCGTGTATACGGCACTGCCAATTATCTTGTCTATTCACGCCTGAAGCTGACGGTGGCGGCCGATTGGAACGATACCGATCATGGCGAATCATCCAGAGATTTCCTGGATTCCAAGATCAACAATACCACCGCAACTGTAAATTGGGTCACACCCGCTGAGAATACAGTGGGAGCGCAATTGCGCAAAGCAAGAGCAAATTATCCAACCGCCACACCAGTGGGAACGTCACTGGTCGAAAACGACTACACGGAAACTGAATACAGCGTAGTTACATACTGGAGGATCACAGGAGCCTCAGAATTACGTGCCCGGTTAGGCCATACCGACCGTTCATTCGACCAAGCGCCAAACCGGGATTACAGCGCTCCGACCTGGCGCTTGAACTACATTTGGCGACCGACTGGAAAAACTGCGATTGATTTCGCCACCTGGCGTGAACTTTCCGATTTTCAGAACCTCAGCGCAAACTACGTTCGCGTCACCGGCATCAGCATCATCCCGACGTGGTCGTTGGCACCGAAATGGGCATTACGCGGCAAGATATTGTACGAAACGCTCGACTATCTCGGCGACCCGGGACTCACAGCACCAACGGCTCAAAGGGAGGACAAGGACAAGATATACCAGGTCTCATTACTCTGGACGCCTTTGCGGCTGACTGAACTCGACTTTAATTTGGAAAGAGGACGAAGAACATCGAATACGCCCTTGGCGGACTTTGAATACAATGCCATCAGCTTTCTCGTGACTCGCTATTTTTGAGTTCCAGTTACGTCGAAGAACAATTAGCTTTCTGCCAACGCCAGGCATCCGCGCACATTGCCTCGATGCCGCGATGTGCGCGCCAGCCCATTACTTTATAGGCCAGCGTCGGATCGGCATAACACGCCGCCACGTCGCCCGGACGGCGATCGACAACGCGATAGTTGATGGTGCGGCCACTCGCGTTTGAAAATGCTTTTATCATTTCCAGCACGCTATAGCCGCGGCCTGTTCCAAGGTTTAACGTAAGCAGATCCGGACGTTGTGAAAGAACGGTCAGCGCTGCCAGGTGTCCTTGGGCTAGATCAACGACATGGATATAATCCCGAACTCCGGTCCCATCCGGTGTGGGATAGTCCGCGCCGTAGACGGAAAGTTGTGGCAGCATACCCGCAGCCACTTGCGCAACATACGGCATCAGATTGTTCGGCGTACCTCGGGGCTCTTCCCCGATCAGCCCGGAAGCATGAGCGCCGACCGGATTGAAATAACGCAGCAACGCAATCCGCCATTGTGCATCCGCTCGTGCAGTATCGCGCAGGATATCTTCAATAATAAGCTTTGACCGACCATAGGGATTGGTTGCGTTCAGCGGAAAATCTTCAGTAATCGGAACCGTGTGCGGGTTACCGTACACTGTCGCTGATGAGGAAAATACCAAAGTGTAGACCCCAGCCTCGGCCATGGCTTCCAGTAGAAACAAGGTGCCAATGACATTGTTGTCGTAATACTCGAGAGGCTTGCTTACCGATTCTCCGACCGCTTTCAATCCGGCGAAATGCAGTACGGAGTTGAAGGCATGTTCTGCAAATAATTTGCGGAGACTACCTTGGTCACGCATGTCAACGGCCGCGAACCCTGGCCTTCGTCCTGAAATCGCCTCAATGCGGTCGATAACTTCCGCCTTACTGTTGCATAAATTGTCTGCGATAAAGACGTCATGTCCTGCCGCAAGCAATTCAACAACGGTATGAGAGCCAATGTACCCGGCACCACCCGTAACGAGGATAGATTGCGATATAGTCATAGCCGGTATTCTCGCTCAGTAATGAACATAGTTAATTTTCCTTCGCGCGTGCATGCAAGTATTTTTCCGGCGTGCCGGGGATTGCTCTCGGGAAAGTGTTATTTTCGACCGCTTGAATCTTGCGCAGTCGTGCGACTTCCGTAATTATGCGGTCAGCACACTGCAGGTCAACGTGCCTGGAGTCACCCCGGCGCCATCCATTCGGCTTAGTGATCCTCTTCATTTTCGGTGCGCAATCGTACTTCACTTGTATATTTAGCTTTGTCCGAATTAGAGGCAGCCTTAAGATTTACAGAATTGGACCCTAATTCTGCGATTCTCAGAGTTTCTAGCGAGTACTTGATATTGAAGCTACTGATCAAAAAAGTTGATAACGACGGGCGCCTTGCGCTCATTCCCCAGTATCTAAAGACGAGCTGGACGGTTGATGTCGCAAACCACGACGATCGTAACGAACTTGAAGATAAGCTATTGGATGCGGACGCCCTGATTTCGATGAGCTGGCCGAAGGATATGCCTGCGGCACCGAAGTTAAAACTGCTGCAGTTACCAGGCGCCGGTACTGACGATATCTCTTTCGAGGCCGTTCCAGCGCAAGCAGCCGTGTGTAATGTTTTCGAACATGAAATCGGGATCGCGGAGTACGTTCTTTCGGCCATGCTGCAGTGGGTAATCGGAATACCGCGCATGGACGCAGCCATCAGGCGGGGCGAATGGTACGGGTCCCATTTGAGCGGTCCCCGCCACGGGGAGTTGTACGGACAAACCCTGTTAATCGTTGGCTACGGTCGCATCGGCCGCGAAGTCGCTAAACGCGCTAGAGCGTTCGGCATGAGGGTTTTGGCGTGCAGCCGCACACCAGGTAGCGGTGACAGTTTTGTGGACGGGGTACGCTCAATGCACGAATTGGATACCCTGCTGGGGGAAGCGGATTTCATTGTGCTTGCAGTGCCTCTTGATGCATCTACGATCGACCTGATTGATGAACGGCGAATTGCAAAAATGAAATCTACCGCCTTCATCGTCAATGTCGCGCGCGGCGCTCTCATCAATGAAAAAGCACTTTATGAAGCGTGCCGGGATCGTCGGATAGGAGGTGCGGCGATCGACACTTGGTATCGCTATCCGGCAGATGGTAAGGCAATCGGAGACCCGTCCAACGTGCCCTTCCGCGAACTTGAAAACGTGATCATGACACCGCATGGTTCCGGATGGACACATGCACTATTGCCCAGACGGTGCCGTTTGATCGCTCAAAATCTTGACCTCCTTGCTCGCGGTGAGCCACTCGTCAATGTAGTAAGGCCTGTGGCGCTCAGACACTAATCCAGCACGAGCACAAATTGGAAGACCATCTGATCGAATCGGCTGCCAGGACGCTTTGGGCGACATGGCGGGACAACAAACACATAGACGCCTTGCCAATAGCGTACCGGCCGTCAGCGCGCGCCGACGGCTATCGAATTCAAGCCCAGATTGCGAAATTATCCGGTCAGAAGGTCTTCGGCTGGAAGATTGCCGCAACCAGTGTGGCGGGGCAAAAACATATCGGCGTTGACGGTCCGCTCGCCGGGCGTTTACTGGACAAGCGAGTTTTTTCGACGGGCGCGAAGGTTCCGTTGAATAACAATGTCATGAAAGTGGCGGAAGCGGAATTCTGTTTTGGCATCGGGAAAGATCTCCCGCCTCGCAAGACCGCCTACACCCGTGAAGAGGTATTGGCGGCAGTGGCGACCATGCATCCTGCGATAGAAATTCCGGACTCACGCTATCGGCATTACGAGTCGGCTGGCGCAGCGCAGCTAATCGCAGATAACGCGTGCGCTTGCTATTTTGTCCTCGGATCAGCCGTTACCCTGCGCGATTGGCGCATGTTTGACTTGGCACAGCATCCGGTCGTGGTCTACGTGAACGGAACGATTGCCAGACAAGGCACAGGGGAAAATGTACTTGGCGACCCGCGCATCGCGTTGACTTGGCTCGCAAACGAGTTGTCGCTAGTCGGCGACATGCTGCGTGAGGGTGAAACCGTGACCACGGGGACGTGCGTTACTCCGGCCGCCGTTCTGGTTGGTGATATTGTTACAGCCGATTTTTTTGAATTTGGCCGTGTTGAGGTTGAACTGGTGCGCTGACACAGCGAAAAACCCATTGCATAGCGGCTGTGGCGGTGTTTCCGGTTACATGCGATAGTTGTTTGTGATCCGGCATCAAACGAAGTCTTATGCCCATTCCGGTGCATCGACACTGGAATCGGCTACGGCACCATGAAATGAGTTTCTTTTATGCAGCTCTACTATCCTCGCTCGTTTCTGAAGCTGATTCTCGCGGGCTTTTCGCTCGCGGTTCTGCCGTTGATATTCGCTTTAATCAACAACGCATATTCGATTCACCAACTAGCTACCCACAGCCAGCGCGCGGTTTATCAGGCAGTCCAGACTACACAGAGCACGCGTTTTTTGATTGAGCAAATCACGAGCATGGAGCGCAGCATTCGGCAGTTTGCGATTATCGGAGACCCATCGTTGCTGCAAGGCTATGGCTTGGCGCACGAACGATTCTCAGACACCGCTCGTAAAATGACCGCTCTCCCGTTGGACGACAAGCAAAAGCTTGCCATGGAAGCGCTGAGAGGCCGGGAGACGGCTTTATTCGAGCGCATCGGCAAATCAGGTGCCAAATCCGAAACCGTGAACCTTGCGGCAGCGGAACTTGCCGCACTATCGGAAGCTGCGCGTCGGATAGATGAACAAAGCAATTCTCTGGTGGATCGTGAAGTTGACACCATGCAAAAAATGGCCGGCGAAGTGCAACGGTTCATCTATTGGCAATTGCTGGCGCTAGTTCCGATCGCGTTGCTATTGGTGATCGGGGCAACCATGCTCATCTCCAAACCGATCGCGCAGCTTGAATCCGCAATACAGAGTCTCGGAGAGGGGAGTTTCGACGCCCGTATTGCAGTCAGTGGGCCTGCCGATCTCGAGTCTCTCGGGCGGCAACTCGACTGGTTGCGCCTGCGGCTGCTGGATCTGGAAGAGCAGAAATCGCGATTTCTGCGTCATGTATCACATGAGCTCAAGACCCCGCTTACCGCGCTGCGCGAAGGAGTTGAACTACTTTCAGATGAAGTTACCGGAAAAATGACGGCCGGACAATTTGAAATCGCGCGCATTTTGCGGCATAACACATTACGGCTGCAAAAACTCATTGAAGACTTGCTCAGCTACCACAGTGCACAGTTTCACACTGCCGCTCTCTCGTTTTCGCATTTCAACCTGAAAGGACTTACGGCTCGCGTCGCACAACAACACTCCCTCGCAATGCGGTCGAAAAACCTGAGCCTAAATCTCGCCGCATCGGAGCTCGACGTGGAAGCAGACGAAAACAAGTTGGAAGCAATCGTGGATAATCTGCTCTCTAACGCCATTAAATTTTCTCCTGCAGGGGGAACAGTCAGCGTTCAGCTGCGAAGGCGCGGACTGGATGTCGTAATGGATGTCATGGATCAGGGCCCTGGTATCCTTCCTCAAGACCGGGACCGGGTATTCGAAGCTTTTTATCAAGGCGGGTCTGAATATACCGGACCTGTGAAAGGGACAGGGCTAGGACTGGCTATCGTCAAAGAATATGTAAGCGCGCATCATGGCAGTGTGGAAATCATTGTCGATGGAAATCCGGGCGCTCACTTGCGCGTCATACTGCCATCACGCCAGGTTGAGGTAGCAGCGTGATGTGGCGGACGGGCGGCCTTGTATTGGTCGCGATAATCGCCGGCTGTGCGCCAGTCGACAGCAGAACCACGCGGTCCGATGCCCCCTGGTATCGTTCGGTCGTTGAACCCGCGCACAGCGACGCAGACCGTATACTGAAATTCTATGATCGCCTTACCCTCATGAAGCCAAGTGAATTGCCGCACGAATTGGAAATAGTCCGTGAGGCTTTCGAGATCGACAAATCACAATTTAACCGCATGCAACTCGCGTTGCTGCTTTCCTATCCAGGCGCTAGTTTCCGCGATGACAACGCCGCGATTGCATTGCTTGGTCCCTTTATCAAGGACAAGGGGCAAGAGGGCTCGTCCTTGCGTCCGCTGGCGATCTGGCTTAATTCCGGACTGGTCGAGCTGCGGCGCGCTGAAGAGGTATCGCAACAACAAGCATTAAAATTCAAAGAGGAGCAGCGTCGCGCAGAAGCGTTGCAGCAAAAAACCGAAATGTCGCAACAGAAAGCAGAAGCCCTGCAACAGAAGCTTGATGCAATTCTTGAAATGGAAATGAAAATGATAGAACGAGAACAGAGTATTCCAAAGAAAAAATGACAATGTCAAAGGCCCGTATTCTTATTGTCGATGACGACCCCGATCTTTTGCGCCTTCTGACGTTCAGGCTTGAAGGTGCCGACTACACTGTGGAAAGTGCTGATAGTGCTGAGAGGGCGCTTGCCCGATTCTCAGTGGCCATACCCCAGCTGGTAATTACTGACCTGCGGATGAGCGGCATGGATGGCATGGCGCTTTTTGAAAACATCCATAAAAGCAATCCCACACTGCCGGTGATTATCTTGACCGCGCACGGGACCATTCCGGAAGCAGTGGCCGCAACCCAGCGCGGCGTGTTCGGCTATCTGACCAAACCTTTTGATAGCAAGGATTTGCTGCAACAGGTAGAAAAAGCTGTTGCAGTCAGCGGCGGCCGGAATGAACGAGTGAACGGGGAAGCAGATTGGCGCGTCGAAATCATCACTCGTAGTCTCGCCGTGGAAAGCATTCTCGGTAAAGCAAAATTGGTGGCGGCAAGCGACGCCAGCGTAATGGTTCGAGGAGAGAGCGGTACAGGAAAGGAATTATTGGCCCGGGCAATACACAAGGCCAGCTCGCGCGCCGACAAACCCTTTGTGGCCATAAATTGCGGAGCGATTCCAGAGCAGTTGCTGGAATCAGAATTGTTTGGGCATATGAAAGGCTCGTTTACCGGTGCAGCGCGCGACTACAAAGGGTTGTTTCAGTCTGCAGAAGGCGGAACTGTGTTTCTGGATGAGATTGGGGACATGCCATTACCCCTGCAAGTCAAGCTGCTGCGTGTTCTGCAGGACAGGGAAATCCGGCCGATCGGAACTACCCAAACCATTCCGGTGGATGTGCGCATAATCTCTGCCACGCATCGCAACCTGGAGGAGGCTATCAAGGGCGGAATATTTCGTGAGGATCTTTATTACCGCTTGAACGTCGTCTCATTCGCCCTGCCCGCTTTATGCGAACGGCGCGAGGATATCCCGGTCCTCGCTACACATTTCCTTCACCAGCTCGCCAACCGCTACAAGAAAACGCTTAATGGCTTTGCGTCCGAAGCGATGGAAATCCTTGTTAAATCGGCTTGGCCGGGGAACGTCCGTGAGTTATATAACGTCGTCGAACAAGCCGTGGCACTCTCAACCACACCGATAATCACGCCCGCCTTGGTTGACAGCGCAATGCGCGGACAGATCGCGGAACTGTCGTCATTCGAGTCCGCTCGAAGTGAATTCGAGCGGGATTATTTAGCCAAACTCCTCAAAATAACAGGTGGAAACGTGACGCAGGCAGCGAAGCTCGCCAAACGGAATCGCACCGAATTCTATAAATTGCTGCAGCGCCATCATCTGGACCCCAAGCTGTTCAAGGCTGCATAGCCAAGCTGAGGAGCCGAAACGGGCTCTCAGTAAAGTACTTAGCAAGCTCAGGCCTTGTCTCTATATGACGACGTACGTCGTCTGAATGCCCGTCGCTATTTTCCTTAACCGCTTGTTTTTACGAGGGGCGCCATTTTGGCACGACAACTGCTTATACGTTATTAACTGTAGTGTTTACCCGCCGATACTGTAGGGACCAGGTAAAACAGCGACACCATGATTAAAACTGAAAACCCTGCGCTCACCCCGTTGCTCGTGGCGGCTACCATCTCTGTTCTGGCTTTTAGTGGAATCGGCGTCGCCGCTATTACCGGTCACCTTTCCATCACCCGCTCCAGTCTGAATCCTTTCTCCAGTTTCAGCAATTCCGCAGCCAGCGGCCTGATTCAAGCGCCCGTCGTTGCAGCGACCGGTCATCAGGGATTGACTCGCCATCGGGGCGAGACACTGGCCGACGGCAAACCCGTCAATTACAAGTTCGGAGCACGTGTACCGTCTCGCAAGACGGTTTGCCCGGATTGCGGCGTTGTTGATTCCATCAAACCCGGTCAGGCGCGACCGGCCGACACTGGGTTTAATCGCTCGCAAAATCGCGCCAGCGAAGGGGCGACCATCCTGAAGGTTGGAGGTCAGTCCGGCTACGATCAAGGTACCAGCGATGGAGCAGGTTTCGTTGTAACGGTCCATATGGAGAACGGTACAGTTCGTACGATTTACGAACCTGAGCGGCCTTCTTTCAGCATTGGTGAAAGAATCAAGCTGGTGAACGGGTCGGTAATCCGCATTGGTTGATAAGCATACAAAAAATCCGCATGAGGACTCGCCGCGCTTAGATTGATAGACAAGGTAATTTCCCAGTTTTCTGCGTGTTAACGCCCGATTTCCTCCCTTATCGGGCGTTTTTTTATGGGCTATCCTGCAAAACGTAGCCAGGCCCCGCGGGTGGAATTCTGCGTGTAATGCATTGTCCCACGGCCTCTAGACCTTCCTGCAGCATTAGAGACTGCTATTGATTCTTCCCACCATGAAACAAACTTTGATATTTGTGGCAGCACTGATACTTGCCGCATGCGCACCGCCCAAAAAGGAAGTCGCAGTCAATCTCGCCGGTTATTCTCCGGCCTTTCGAACCGGCTATGGGGATGGATGCGCAAGCAGCAATAGAACCGGTGGTCAAATCCGGGACGAGGACCGGTTCAAGCATGATTCACAATACGCCTTAGGCTGGCGCGATGGCTTTGATATCTGCGCAAGAAAGAAAAAATAGGTCCCAGCCTATAAGCTGAGTCTGCCGTCTGCGGTACTGCCGCAAACGAACTCCTGAACTTGCGTTGCCATGACATAGAATACTTCGCGGCCGGCTTTCCGCTCGAAATCAGGAGAAATGCATGAATGCGCCCCTCACCCGCTCAAGCTTCCAATGGGAGGATCCCTTGCTCTTGGAAGAGCAGTTGAATGATGACGAACGCATGGTTCGCGAATCTGCCCGCGTGTACTGCCAGGAAAAGCTCATGCCCCGCGTGGTATTGGCACACAGGCAAGAGCGTTTCGACAGGGAAGTCTTTACCGAAATGGGAGCCCTTGGCTTTCTCGGTTCAACGTTGGACGGTTATGGCTGCGCTGGCGTGAACCACGTCTCATACGGGTTGATCGCCCGGGAGATTGAACGGGTGGATTCCGGGTATCGCTCCATGATGAGTGTGCAATCAAGTCTCACGATGTACCCGATCTACAGTTATGGCTCCGAACGTCAGCGGCAGAAATATCTCCCCAAACTGGCATCGGGCGAATTTATCGGAGCATTTGGCCTCACTGAACCAGACTTCGGATCCGACGCAGGGAGCATGGTCAGCCGTGCACGCAAGGTGGATGGCGGCTTCGTGCTTAAAGGGGCGAAGATGTGGATTACCAATTCCCCGGTTGCAGACGTGTTGGTGGTATGGGCGAAAGATGATCACGCTTTGATCCGCGGTTTTATTCTTGAGCGAGGAATGAAAGGCCTTACCACGCCAAAAATTGAAGGCAAATTGAGCTTGCGCCTTTCAATCACCGGGGAGATCGTCATGGATGATGTGTTTGTCCCGGATGAAAACCTCCTGCCCAAAGTGGAAGGACTCAAAGGCCCGTTCGGGTGCCTTAACAAGGCCCGTTATGGAATTGCGTGGGGAGCGCTAGGCGCTGCGGAATTCTGCTGGCACGCTGCACGTAGTTACACGCTCGAAAGAAAACAGTTCGGCAGGCCGCTGGCTGCCAACCAACTGATACAGAAAAAGCTAGCGGACATGCAAACCGAAATAGCGCTTGGTCTGCAAACGGCTCTAAGGGTAGGCCGACTGATGGATGAAGACCGAGCTTCCCCTGAAATGGTGTCGTTGATCAAACGCAACTCTTGCGGCAAATCGTTGGATATTGCGAGAACTGCGCGCGACATGCACGGTGGCAATGGGGTCTCCGACGAATACCACGTGATGCGCCATGTGATGAATCTGGAAGCGGTGAACACCTATGAAGGCACCCACGATGTGCACGCGTTGATCCTGGGTCGCGCACAGACCGGGCTACAGGCATTTACTGGCTAGCACTGTTCCATTCGCTACGGCGCAGATCCAACAGCAACTGCCAGGCCGCCCGCGACCGATCATACGCAACGCCCACCATCGACTTCGATGCACGCGCCGGTAATAAAATCTGCCTCGTCCGACGCTAGATAAAGGCAAGCATTGGCAATATCGATGGGCTTGCTGAAACGTCCCAATGGAATGCTGGCAATAAACTTTGCCCGAATTTCGGGCGTGTCCGAGCCCATGAATTCCGCCAATAGAGGAGTATCGCCGGCCACCGGATTAACCACGTTTACGCGGATCTTGTCCGGTGCTAGTTCAACAGCCATAGCACGGCTGATCACAATTGCGGCTCCTTTACTACCGTTGTACCAAACCAACCCGGGCCGTGGTCGCACCCCCGCTGTCGAAGCAATAGTAATCAACACACCGCCACCGCTTTTGCGGAAGTAGGGCACGACCGCGCGAGCCCCATGGAACAGGCTTTTGACATTGACCGAATAGACGCGATCGAACTGTTCCTCCGTCACGTCCAGCAAAGGCTGATTGCGGTGCGTTGTGCCGGCATTGTTAACCACGATATCCAGCTTGCCATAAGCGTCCAGCGTTGCTTTCAGTAACCTGTCCCAATCGGCCGCTTTAGACACGTCCCCCTGGACGAACTTCGCCTGTCCGCCTTCCGAGACGAGGGCTTTCGCAACCCGCTCACCTCCCTCGGCTTTCAGGTCGTTGACGATGACCTTGCACCCCTCTTCCGCAAATCTTCGGGCGATCCCTTCTCCAAAGCCAGATCCACCGCCAGTCACAATTGCAATTTTCCGGTTAAGCCGCATTGTTTACTCCCGATTATTTTTGAAGCCGCTCGCACAAAAAAACATGGGAGCCATTGCGGCTCCCATTGCGAGGCTATTTTGCACTTCGCTCAAACACCTGTCGCAACGCAGACCTGCCGTGAACTATCGGAAGGCTCCGTGTTTTCCCGGACTCCGACGCTTTCCAACGCTACACCATGACGCACAGCCGTCATTTCCGCGAGAATCGATATGGCGATCTCGGGTGGTGTTTTGCTGCCGATGTTCAAGCCAATTGGTCCGTGCAGGCGGCTCAGTTCCGCCTCCGATAAATCAAACATCATCAGGCGCTCATGCCGCTTCTGGGAGTTAAGACGTGAACCAAGGGCTCCAACGTAAAACGCTGGCGACTTCAACGCTTCCATAAGCGCAAGATCATCCAGCTTCGGATCATGCGTAACTGCGACGACCGCGCTGTGAGAATCCAAATTCATTGCAAGTACGACGTCATCAGGCATGCCGCGGTTCAGAACCGCTCCGTCGACGTTCCAGGTATCGGCGTACTCATCGCGCGGATCACAAACCGTAATGCTGTAGTCCAGTGCCTGCGCCATTTGTGCCAGATACTGTGAAAGTTGGCCCGCCCCGATAATCAGTAGCCTCCACCGAGGTCCGTGCACGGTGGTCAGGTGTTTGCGGTCGAAACTGAGTGTGCTATCGGTTCGTTTGGCTGCCCGTAATCTCACGGTACCGGTCTGCATATCCAAAGTCCGGGCTGTCAGTTCATGGCGATCCACCCGCTCCAGCAATTCTGTCAGCGCTCGTTTGTCCTGGACGGGTTCAAGCACAAGTTCCAACTTTCCGCCACAAGGAAGTCCGTAGCGCGTCGCTTCGTCCTTGCTAATGCCATAGGATGCAATTTCCGGCCGGTCAATCGCCAATGACTTGTTGCGTATCCGTAAAATAAGATCGTCTTCAACGCACCCCCCTGATACGGAACCGGCAACGAGCCCGTCTCCGCGTACGGCCAACATTGCACCAGCCGGCCGGGGGGAGGATCCCCAAGTTTCCACAATAGTCGCAAGAATGACGCGATGGCCTTCCTCGAGCCACCCGACACTGCTGCGCAAGACCTGTAAATCCACGCTATCCATAACCGTGCCTTATATTTTGCTAGCGTTCTGTCCGAACGGGAACAACGATTTTAATCCCGGCGGCTGGCCATGGCCAATAAAAAACCCCCCGACGATACCGTCGAGGGGTTTGTGAACGACTCCTTGCCCGGTGATCCGGGCAGCCGAAGTGGCTCTAGGCAGAGCCTTTGATGTTTTCCGGCGAGAACGGCAACGTACGGCAACGCTTGCCACTGGCAGCAAAAATTGCATTGCCAATGGCGGGCTGAATAACTGCGGTGCCCGGTTCGCCCAACCCACCTGGTGTGCTGTCGCTCTTGATGAAGTGAATGTCGAGCACCTTCGGAGCTTCATTGATGCGTGCAACACGGTACATATCGAAGTTGGTTTGTTCGACCCCGCCGTTGCGGAGCGTGATTTCGCCCCACATGCAAGCCGACTGACCGAAATTGATCGTGCCTTGCATCTGCGCAAGAGCCTGATCCGGATGCACCAGGGTCCCGGCATCGACTACGGCAGTGACCTTCTCAACCGTCACGTCGTAGTTGGGGGACACGCTTACTTCGGCGACCATCGCAATCACGGTGTTGTAGCCTTCCATCACCGCTACGCCCATGCCCCGGCCATCTGGCAATTTCTTGCCCCAGCCCGATTTGGCGCGGACTTCTTCCAGAACGCGCTTCATACGGGTGCCGACCGGCACGCCTGCCGAGAGGCCAGACCACTGATGTTTGGTGGATCCCATGTCCAGCATATCAATGCGGTACTGGATGGGATCTTTGCCCGCTGCATTGGCAAGCTCATCGACGAAGCACTCAAGCGCAACAGCGTTCAGGTTATGCGACACCCCGCGCCAATATCCAGGCGTCACCCCAGCGTCGTGCATCTGGTACGTGAGCTTCATATTTGGCGTATCGTAGGGATAGTTATCGATGCCTTCGACGGCAAACGGATCGATGCCATCCTTAACGATGCTCGGGAACAGGCGTGCCGAGATTGATGGGCTCGTTGAGTGGAAACGCATAGCAACCGGCTTGCCGCTCGCGTCCAACCCAGCCGACAGTTTCATCAGGCTGGCCGGGCGATACGAATCATGCGTCATATCGTCTTCGCGACTCCATACCATCTTGACTGGAGCACCAACGGCCTTGGAGATTTCAGCCGCATCGATCGCATAATCCACTTCCACGCGGCGGCCAAATCCACCGCCAAGGAAGGTGGTATGCACTTCGACTTGTTCCGGTTTCAATCCCGTTGCACCGCCGACCACGTGCGGAATCAGCTGCTGGAACTGAGTCGGCGTGATGATGATCGCCTTGTCGGCCCGGACGTCAGCCGTCGTGTTCATAGGCTCCATCGGCGAGTGCGACAAGAAGGGCAGTTGGTAAGTAGACTCAACTTTCTTGGCTGCCTGGCTCATGCCGGACTCGACATTGCCATGTTCACGGAACACCGCACCGGGCTGATCGCTGGCATTGCGAATGCCATCCCAGATCGACTTTGAATCGTTGTTCGCGTTCGGGCCACCGTCCCACTGAATCTGCAACAGGTCCTTCGCTTTTTTCGCTTGCCAGTAGGAATCGGCAACCACTGCCACGCCCCGGCTGTATTGGACCACCGCCTTGACGCCAGGCATGGACTTGGCACGGGTATCGTCATAACTCGCGACCTTACCGCCAATGATCGGCGACATGGCAACCGCGGCGTAGAGCATGCCCGGTACGCGAGTATCGATGCCGAATTGCGCAGTGCCTTTGACCTTTGCTTCGGTATCCAGACGCCTTTGCTTACTGTTGCCGACGAGTTTGAACTGGCTCGATGGCTTGAGCGGAACGTCTTTCGGTACTTCCATAGTGGCCGCCTTGGCGGCAACCTGACCATAGTTCACGCGTTTGCCACCGGGGCCAGTGATCGCACCATTGGCGGCTTTGCACTGACCAGCATCGACGCCCCACTGATCGGCGGCAGCAGCGATGAGCATCATGCGGGCGGACGCGCCTGCCTTGCGAAGTTTTTCCCAAGCATCACGCACTGAAGTCGACCCGCCGGTAAGCTGGCCACCGAGCAAGGCGTTGATGTAGACCTCCGCTGGAGGCGCGAACTCTACTTTTACCTTGTTCAGATCTACTTCGAGTTCCTCGGCCACCAGGATCGGCATCGAGGTATAGACGTCCTGCCCCATTTCGGAACGTGCGACCATGATCGTGATGGCATTGTCGGCGCCGATTCTGACCCAGGCGTTCGGACTGGCGTAACCACCACCCGCATCCGCAACAGCGACATTGTGTTTGCCCGGCAGGTAGAACCCGAGCGCCAATCCGCCAGCGACGGAACCGCTGACTTTCAGGAAGTCGCGGCGAGCTTCATTTTTGATGATATTTTCCATTTGTCATTTCCTCCTTAGGCCATCTTCGCAGCTTGCTTGATCGCTGCGCGAATACGAGGATACGTCCCGCAACGGCAGATGTTGCCGGACATGAACGCATCGATATCTTCGTCGGAGGGATTCTTGTTAGAAGCCAGCAGCGCGGACGCTGACATCATCTGGCCGGGCTGGCAGTATCCGCATTGCGGCACGTCCAGAGCGACCCAAGCTTTCTGCACCTTGTGATTGCCACCAAGGCCTTCGATGGTTGTTACTTTCTGGCCGGACACCGAACCGATCGGCGTCTGGCAGGAACGCACGGCTTGGCCATTCAGATGCACGGTACATGCGCCGCAAAGCGCCTTGCCGCAACCGAATTTCGTGCCGGTCATGCCCAGCGTGTCACGAAGTACCCAAAGCAACGGCGTATCCGGCGCGACATCGACGCTCGTGCTTTTTCCATTTACGTTGAACGAGATTTTCATTGCAAAGCTCCCCCTTGGTGAGGAATGAAGTTATGTATGAGAAGAGATGGCGTAACACGGAGATAGTTACGCCGGCCAAAATACACGAATAAAAACTGCGTTACAACTCTTTGGCTTACATAGTTTGCGGGTCGGGCAACAACCCTATTTGCGGGCATCGGAATTTCCGTGATTTTGCGGGACAGACGACCCTCACATCCACTTTTGCTTCGGCTCGCAAACTCGCGGCATCATTCACAATTGCGGGGCGCGCGCACCTTGCTGTGCTGCACCGCAATACTGTTGCTTAGGATCCTGCAATCAGCGATGTGCTTTAGCAGGGTCCCATTTCTTCAGTTCCAGGCGTGCAAGCTGATTCCGATGGACTTCGTCCGGGCCGTCCGCCAGTCGCAGCGTACGATTGTGGCTATACATCATCGCCAAAGGAAAATCCTGACAGACCCCACCGCCTCCATGCGCCTGAATAGCCCAATCCATGATCTGCTGCGCCATATTCGGCGCGATTACCTTGATCATTGCTATTTCGGCCTTTGCTTCCTTGTTGCCGACGGTGTCCATCATGTAGGCGGCCTTTAGTGTCAAGAGCCTGGCTTGTTCAATCATCACCCGGGATTCCGCAATGCGCTCGTGCCAGATATTGTGCTCGACCACGGGCTTGCCAAATGCGACGCGGCTTTTGAGCCGTTTACACATCAATTCCAGCGCCCGCTCGGCCTGGCCGATGATACGCATGCAATGGTGGATGCGTCCGGGACCCAGCCTGCCTTGCGCGATTTCGAAGCCGCGCCCCTCCCCCAACAGTATGTTTGCAGCCGGCACGCGGACATTCTCGAGCGACACCTCCATATGCCCATGGGGCGCATCGTCGTACCCGAACACACTTAGCGAACGGACGATCTTTACGCCTTTGGCATCGGCCGGAACAAGAATCATCGACTGTTGCTTGTAACGGTCAGTGCTATCCGGGTCCGACTTGCCCATGACAATGAAAATCTTGCAGCGCGGATCACCGGCGCCGGAGGACCACCATTTTCTTCCATTGATGACATAAGCATCGCCTTGCCGTTCGATGCGACATTGGATATTGGTCGCATCCGATGAAGCCACCTCTGGTTCTGTCATCAGGAATGCGGAACGAATTTCGCCCGCTTGAAGCGGGGTCAGCCACTGCTTGTGTTGTTCCGGCGTTCCGTAGCGCAACAGAACTTCCATGTTCCCGGTATCGGGCGCGGAACAGTTGAATACCTCGGGAGCCCAGCTGCTGCGCCCCATGATTTCGCACAGCGGCGCGTACTCCAGGTTCGTCAATGAACCGCCATGATCTTTCGGTTGCCACAAATTCCATAAGCCGGCCGCGCGCGCCTTCGGCTTGAGTTCTTCGATAATGCGAGTTGGAATCCACGCATTTCCCTTGGCACGGTTTTGCGCTATCTCCTCAAAGAACCGCGACTCCTGCGGCGCCACATATTGCTGCATGAAATCGGAAACTTGTTTTTGCAGTTGTTTCACTTTGTCCGAGTATTCGAAGTTCATGACTATTCCTTGGGTTGGCGTTCCGAATTGATTGGAGGCTACTCTTTGAATACAGATATGCGCGGTTATCGCCATTATCACGGCGACGATTGCGGCAATTCGCTAACTGGGCGTGCGAACTGCGCACGCTGCTTCTCCCTTTTATTGGCTCAGCTTTAGACAAGACGGCGCGAAGTGATGAAGCTTCGGCTCGCCTCGCATTATCGCATTGCAAGCGAACATTTCATGCTTTGGCGCTTTCCAGTTCGTCCGGCGCAGTGTGTTCGAACAACCTTATGGCGTTGCGCAGAAAATCCGGCAAGGGCGCTGATTTGCGCGCAATCGGATCTGCATGGACGTATACCAACCTGCCTGTCACAAGGCAATTATCTATCCGGTGAATTTCTGTGCGGAAGTCGAAACTCGAGCGTCCCAGGCGCGCGATCCTTACGCAAATGTCGAGCTCATCGTCATACTGGGCCGAAGCATGGTATTCCAACTCCGCCTTGCGGACGTACAGGTCAGTGCCGTGTAATCCCAGGCCGTCCGGGTAGGGATAACCCAGCGCACGATAGTATTCCGTGATGCCGACGTCGAAGTAAGTCAGATAATGGCCGTTGAATACGATCCCTTGCCGGTCCACTTCTGCCCAGCGCACGCGCAAGCGATGCATAAATCTGAAATCTTGTTTCATGGCGCTGAAGTCAATCGAAGCGGTAAGCGTCCATCGCGAGGATGCCGTAGCTATGGCTGCGATGAATGCGTTTTCCCGCGCTGCCGGGAATGCTTGCCCCAGCGGCAACAAAAATCGGAAGAAAGTGTTCCTCGCTGGGATGGTTTCGCGCCGCATGGGGTCCCATAGTGCGGTAATCCAGAAATTCACTGGTGTTACCGCTTTCGATCGTGGACGCGAGCCATTCCTGAAAAGCCGTGACCCATTCCGGCGGAGGCGCATCCCGTCGATGGCGACCGAACTCGTAAAGATTGTGAGTCGCGCCACCTGATGCCAGTATCAAGATTCCATCATCACGTAACTGGCTCAGCGCTTCACCCAATCCGAAATGAAACTTTGTATCGCGTTCCGGCTGCACCGCCAGCTGCGTGACCGGAATGTCGGCCTCCGGGTACATCAGCATCAACGGCACCCATGCTCCGTGATCCAGTCCGCGAGTCGGATGAAGTTGGGTTGCAATGCCTTTTTGCGCTAGCAACTCACTGACGCGCGACGCCAGTTCCGGTGCACCAGGCGCCGGATACACCATCCGATACAACTCCTGCGGAAAACCGAAGAAATCGTGAATCGTTTCCGGCGTAGCGACCGAACTGATGGCCGTCTCACCGCTTTCCCAGTGCGCAGAAACGACCAGGATCGCCGTTGGCTTGCCGAGTGCGCTCCCCAGATCCGCGAGGAATGCTCGGGCGGCACTATGCTCAATGGGCAACGTCGGAGCCCCGTGCGAAACAAAAATCGCCGGGAGCCGCTCAGCCATAGCGGCGACCTACCCACTCCGCTACCAGCACCGGTTTGGTCTCGCCTTCACATTCCATGGCAATATCCCAAACCATTTGTACGCCTCCTTCAATGCGCTGGAAGTCTTTCAGCGTGAAGCGGGCGCGCAGGCGCGAGCCGACCTTTACCGGCGCGGTGAAGCGCAATCGGTTGAATCCATAATTCACACCCATTTTCGATTTGCCAAACTCGAGCGACTCATTGAGAAAATGGCTCAGCAGCGACATTGTCAAAAATCCGTGGGCAATGGGCGCTCCGAAAGGCGATTCACGCCGTGCGCGCTCAACATCGACATGAATCCACTGATGATCTCCTGTCGCGTCCGCGAATTGCTGAATGCGCTTTTGCGTGACTTCCAGCCAGTCGCTGACAACGACTTCCACGCCGATTTTGCCTGCCAAGTCATCCAGGCTGTTGAACACTGCTCGCGCCATCCCCGCTCTCCTTTGGGCCGCAATGTACCGGATTCAAGCTATGCGCGCATTGCGTATCGCGATTCGAGCCCGGACAATAAGTTCTGACTGATGCGATGGAGAACAACATGAGGATCGGCATGGTTGGCTTGGGCCGCATGGGCGCAAACATGGCCCGGCGCCTGGCACGCGGTGGCGCAAATGTGGCTGCCTTTGACGTAAGCCCGCTAGCGCGTAGCGCGCTTGCACAGGAGAACGGTGTGACGGCCCACGCCGAACTTGCCAGCCTGGTCGCGGCGATGCCGACCCCGCGCGTAGTGTGGACCATGCTGCCATCGGGCGAGATTACCGAACAGGCCCTGCGGACCATGGCAGCCTTGCTCGTCCAGGGAGATGTGTTGGTTGACGGCGGCAATGCCAATTACAAAGATTCGCAGAGGCGCGCGGCATGGCTCGACGAGCGCAGTATCGGCTTTGTCGATGCCGGCGTATCAGGCGGCGTGTGGGGACTGGAAAACGGCTACGCTCTTATGCTGGGAGGAACCAAAAAAGCTGTTGCCCGGGTAGAACCGTTTGCGAAACTACTAGCGCCCGCAGCAGATCGCGGCTGGATGCATTGTGGGCCGGCCGGTTCAGGCCATTACGTCAAGATGATCCACAACGGCATCGAATACGGGATGATGCAAGCGTATGCCGAAGGGCTGTCGCTGATGAAAGCAAAATCGGAATTCAGCCTGGACCTTGGCGCTATTACGGAAATGTGGCGCCACGGTAGTGTAGTGCGCTCGTGGCTTCTGGATCTCACAGCTGATTTCTTGAAAAAGGGACAGACGCTTGAATCGATCGAACCCATTGTCGCCGACTCCGGAGAAGGTCGCTGGACGGCCATTGAAGCAATCGAGCTTGGGGTGCCGGCCCCGGTCATGAGCCTGGCGCTGATGGCGCGCTTCGCCAGTCAGGGACACGATGCCTATGCATCGAAACTGTTGGCCATGATGCGCGCAGGCTTTGGAGGCCACGCCGTGCAGCCGGCAGAACCATCATGATGGTGGTCCTGATGGGTGTATCGGGCGTCGGCAAAACCACCGTCGGTGAGGTACTCGCCCAACGTACCGGGTGGCATCTGTACGATGCCGATCAATTTCACTCCGTGCAAAACATCGAAAAGATGCGCAGCGGTGTTGCCCTTGAAGATGTGGACCGATGGCCGTGGCTCGACAGCATGAATGCCATGCTGCTCCAGAAGCAGACCGAACATCAAAGTGTGTTGCTTGCATGTTCCGCATTGAAACAGAAATATCGCGACCGCTTGGGACACGGCTGTCGGGATCTTCACTGGGTCTATCTGAAAGGTGTCTTCGACCTGATCCGTCAACGCCTCGAAGCACGCAAGAATCATTACATGAAAGCCGGATTGCTCGAATCCCAGTTTGCTGCGCTGGAGGAGCCACGGGATGCCTTGGTCGTCGATGTGGTGCAAACGCCAAATGCGATTGCCGATCGCATCCTGTGTCAGCTGAAAATCGAACCGATTCGCACGGCTGGTCTGGACCAATGAGAGGTCTGCCGTACGCCTCGATCGTGTTGTGGTTCTGTGCCGCTTGCGGCATGCATTCCTACTTGTGGTTCTGTGCCGCTTGCGGCATGCATTCCTACGCCGGGGAGCCGGCATCACCCCCGCCGAAGCGCGCCGCGATCATGGACTTCGAGCTCATTAACGAAATGCGCGACTACGAGACAGCCGAATCCAGAGCAGCTCAGCAACAACGCCTGCTCCTGATTGACGACGCGTTGCGTAACGAATTACGGCAGCGCGGCTTGTACCAGGTCGTCGATAGTGCGCCTGCCGCGGAACTGATCGCGCAAGAAAAGTCGCTGCACGACCTGCGTGAGTGTAATGGTTGCGAAATCGACATCGGCCGCGCACTGCAGGCCGACGTGATTATTCTCGGCTGGGTGCAAAAAGTCAGTAACCTCATTCTCAACGTCAATATCGAAGTTAAGGACGTGGCATCCGGGAACACGCTCTATACAAAATCCGTGGATTTGCGCAGCAATTCCGATAAATCATGGCTGCGGGGCATCCATTACATGGTCGACAGCATCGAAGAGAAACGCCAGTACCAACGTTAGGTTCTGAAGCGGGAGGCAACAGCCGCGCTTTCGCGCACCAGCAAAAATTGGTCGGACGTCACGGCGACAAATTGAGCGCCATGTTCAATCCAGCGCCTGGCGTCTGGTTCTGCGAAAGCGAGGATGCCCGCGACCTTGCCCGTCTTTTTGATGCGCGTCAGCGCATCGGCCATCGCGGCCTGAACTTCTGGATGCCCCGGATTTCCCAGATGCCCGAAATCCGCGGCAAGATCCTGCGGACCGATAAAAATCCCATCTATGCCATCAATCGCTGCCATTTTTTCTATTTCTGATACGGCCGCGCGCGTTTCCACCTGGACCATCAGGCAGATCTCGTCATTGGCGTGCGCAAAGTAATCCTTGACCCGGCCGAAGCGGTTGGCGCGGGAATTTGCCGACACGCCGCGTATGCCCTTGGGCGGGTAGCGAACGGAGGCAACTGCGCGTTTCGCCTCCTCCGCATTTTGCACATAGGGCAGTAGCAGCGACTGCACGCCGATGTCCAGCAGACGCTTAATCAGCACAGTGTCATTCCAGTAAGCGCGTACCAGCGCGGACACCGGGTAAGCAGCAATGGCATGCAATTGGTGATGAACATTCTGCAGATCGGCAGGCGCATGCTCGGTATCCACAAGCACCCAGTCGAAACCGGCGGAGGCACAAATTTCGGCAGACACATGGCTCGCGAGGCTTAGCCAGCAACCGGTTTGCGTGCGACCCGCGCGCAAGGCACGCTTGAGCTGATTGACCGGCATGTCCATGCTTGTTCTCCGATATTGTCTTTAAGCGACGCGCGATTGTACCCGCTCTTTGACACCCTTCAGCCGGCGGCCGACAATGCGCGCTCTCTGGAGAATCCGCATGACAACATTGAATTTCGAAGGCGTGTATCCAATTTTAGCCACGCCTTTCGCGGACAATGAAAATCTTGATCTTGAGTCCTTCGACCGCCTGGTTCGATTCATGGCCAAGCTCGGTGTGGAGGGAATTACCATCCTCGGCGTACTTGGCGAAGCCAATCGCCTGATGGACAGCGAACGCGAAAGGCTGATCCGCACGGCCGTATCGGCCGCAGCATCCATGCCGGTCATCGTCGGTACCAGCCATAGTGGCACCCGTGCCGCGCGCGATCTTTCGCAGATGGCTCAGAATCTGGGCGCCCGGGCCGTCATGGTCACTCCACATGCAGAAGCGGTACCCAACGAAGATCGCATAGTCGAGTACTACCGAGCCATAGCCGATGGGCTAACGATTCCGATTGTCCTGCAGGACCATCCGGCTTCGACCCAAGTGCATATGACCGCGGCACTCTTGCTTCGCATCATCCGTGAAGTGCCTCGTATCGCCAGCATCAAGGAAGAGGCTATCCCGACCGCACCGAAAATCCGAGCGCTTGCGGCGGGCATGCAGGAGCGCAAAGTGCCGATCCTGACCGGACTCGGTGCTTTGTACGGAATGTTCGACCTTGAAGCCGGATCGAGCGGATTCAATACCGGATTCGCCTTTCCCGAAGTGCTGACCGCCATGGTCAAATCCGCGCGAGCCGGTGACTGGAAAAAAGTGCGCGAACTCTACACGCGTTTCTTGCCCTTGATTGTGTTCGAACAACAACCCGGCGTGGCGGTGCGAAAGGAGATTTTCCGGTTGCGTGGCGTGCTGAAGACGGCCAAGGTGCGCCATCCTGGCGCGGCGTTGCATCCCGCTACCGCTGATCAGTTGCGCAACCTGCTAAGCGCCGTATTCCCTGGCGATGATATTTCACAACCGATCGTGCTTTAAGGCGCCGAGCTTTCGAACACCTGTTCGTTAGAATCGATCACGAGCGCATGCAGCGTACCAGGCACGGCTGGCGTCATAGTGAAGCGAAAAGTCGGATTCTCGCTGACTGAAAAATCGACATCGGCCGCAAGCACGAGTTCGTTACCGCGCGTGACGCGTACGCTACGCACGTAGTAAGGAGGATCATACAGCCGGGTCAGCTGGTCCATCGCAAGGCCGGAATTGTTCGGATGACGGATCATGAGCTGAACCGTTGCCGGCAAACCCGGATCGGACGCAGGATCGATGCGCCATTTCATTTGTCCCATTCCCGTCAGCCGCTCGGCGAGTGACTTGCCAGCGGGGGCCGAACAGCCCCCGGCTGCCTTGATGAATCGCTGGGTCGCGAATAGCGTGCCGTCCTCCGCTTCAGCGATTACGCGAACCCAGGTGTATTCCTCGATCCTGACTCGTGTTTCAAGTTCAGTATTGCCGCTGCCCTTGCCGAACTCGAAGATCCCGGCGATCGGTGAAGGATTGCGATCAATGACCAGGTATAGTTTGTTTGGGCGCGTTTCGCCCTCCCTCGGCGTGATGCGAACCGACAATGGAACGACTGCCGCATCCGCTGCGCGTGGCGGCATTTCCAAGCGTATGCGCCCGGTGGCGCCGTCATCACTGATCGGCCGCTCGCCGAACAGATCGGCACGCACTTTGCGCCAGATCTGCGTATCAGGACTGGCGCTGTCATCTGCCGCAACTGGCGTCCCGGTTCCCGCCAACAGGGCCAGGACAAGCACAATGCCGCGCCAGCCTGAATTTTTTTTAGTGCAGAAAACAGGCATTCGCAGCGTCCTTGATGTCTGCGCGGTATTGCCGGGCGGCTTTTTGTGCTTCCTCGTTGTCACGCAATGTGGACCCGCGCTCGCCCGCAATCGTAACTGCCTTGGCCATGGTCTGCGCTTCGACAAAATCATCGTGTGTGTATTTCTCCGCAAGGCGATCGATTGCACACGAACACTTGTTCAGCAGTTCGAATTCCCCGCCTTTATGGTTGCGCATGCACTCAAGCACGAACTCCACGCGCTCGACCGTTGGGAAATCGTTGGCGTTGGCCGGCCATGCAGCAGCCAATAGCCCCAGGACCAGTAGCTGTTGCATTCTCATTACGGCACCTCGGAAATTGCGCCAGGCATAGCATGAAATCCGGAATCGGCAGTCTTCGCTTTCAGCGCGATACCTGACCCTTGTCGTCCACGACGGGCACGTTGTACTCGCTGAGGATTTTCATGATGTCGTCACGACTGTCGTCGAGCGCTTTCTGGATCATGGCACGCCAGGCGTTTTCTCCCTGGCGCATTCCCATGGACACACCGAAGTTTAGACGAATACCCGGCTCCGGTTTCAGTGGCAATACGACAAGCTTCGGCGAGGTACTGCGCCCGGCGAAATAACCACCAATGGGCCCCCACACGATGACGGCGTCGAGTTTGCCTTTGGCAAGATCGTCTTCGACGATCTTGCCGGGATAGTGGCTCGGATCGGCGTTCAGCAGTCGGTACGGCACGGCCTGATCCAGAAGATCATGTTTTTTCATCCAGTCCACGGCCGGCGTGCGTTCATAGACGCCGATCTTCAACTTCTTGAGCACCGATTTGTCGAGCCCCAGGAACTGCTCAACGCTGCCAACATCGATAGGGCCGCCTTTGGCATACACCAGCACGTAAGTCGAGTGAAAATACGGCTTCGTCGCCGCCACTGCAGACCAATCCGACGGTACGCCCGTCAGCAGATCGCAGCGGTAGTCGGATTCATTCGGCAACTTGTAGCGAATGGTATTTCTGACGATGTTGATACGCTCAGGATAATGAAAAGCCTCCAACGGCAAATCGAGCTTGCGCGCCAGGATTTCGGCGATCTTGTTTTCGAACCCTTCGCCCTTGTCGTTGGAGAACGGGAGATTATTCGGATCGTCGCAAACGCGCAACGCGCGCGGCTTCTGGAACGGCTCGTCCTCGGCGGCCACTGACAACGCAAGCGCTGCAAGCGTGATCGCCAACAGCGCGGCGGTGGTCGGGCTATTGAATCTGTTCAACCTTCGAGCGCGTGATTGCACCGTCGGAGCGTCCTTTGAGATAGGCATAGAGCTGGTCGATGTTGGACATCACCATTTTGCTGGTCTTGAAGCTGGGCATGCCTTTTTCCAGCCGGCCTTCGGTAACCGTCTTCACGAAGTCTTCTTTAGACAGCGTCTTCAAACGTTCGATCAGCGATGGTCCAACAAGACCTTGCTGGTTCGCGCCGTGGCAACGGTCACACGCGGCCGCGCGCCATGCTTTAAAGCCCTTCATCGTCTCCGCATCCACCTTGTAGCCATCCTGCACCTTGTAGAGCGGTTCATCGGCATGGCTGTTCACGCCGAAATACAACATCAACGCGGTCACCGCGTAGCGCAAGCACTTCATTTTCCGGCTCCGGTTCAAGAATAAGAAGGCGCCCCAGCGCGACGGCCGGGACGCCTCCAATTAACGCACGATGTGCTGCTTCGGTTTATTTCGTCGAAGGCAGCGCAAACACCGTTAGCGAACCACCGAGATCGGTATAGTTTGCCAACTCCTTGTAGCCACCTACTGCGCCCAGGCCGTCGGCATCCTTTTCCAGTCCGGCAGCCAGACCGATCCCGGCCCACCCGCCAATGCCAGAATAAACGCCGATGTACTGCTTGCCCTTGTGCTGATAGGTGAAGACGTTCCCGATGATGCCGGAGGGCGTCTTGAACTTATACAGTTCCTTGTTGATGTCCTTCGCATCCACACACTTCAGGTAACCTTCCAGGGTGCCATAGCAGGCGAGGCCGCCAGCGGTTGTCAATGCACCGCTCCAGACCGAGAATTTTTCGGGATGGCTTTGCACGATCTTGCCCTGTCCGGCGTCCCAGGTGATGAAATTACCCATGTGCTTGCCGCCTGGCGCGGGGTACATCGCCAAAGTTGCACCGACATAGGGTTGGCCCGCTACATATTCAACGGCAAACGGTTCGTAATCCATGCAGACGTGGTTGGTCGGCACATAGAACAAGCCCGTGCTTGGATCGAACGATGCAGGCTGCTGATCTTTGGAACCGAGAGCCGCCGGGCATACGCCCTTGGTATTCTTGTCCGGCCCGTTCTGCGCCGTCGAATACTTGGAAACCACCTGTGGGCGCCCCGATTTCATGTCAACGTGTGTTGCCCAATTCACTGCCGGATCATATTTCTGCGCAACCAGCAACGCGCCGTTGGTGCGATCGAGGGTGTAGCCGAACCCGTTGCGGTCAAAATGCACCAGCGCCTTGGTCTGCTTGCCCTTGACGGGAATGTCAGCGAGGATCATTTCGTTGATGCCGTCGAAATCCCACTCATCGTACGGCGTCATCTGATAAACCCACTTGACCTTGCCAGTGTCCACATCGCGCGCCCAGATCGACATCGACCATTTGTTGTCTCCGGGACGCTGCGCCGGGTTCCATGTACTCGGATTGCCCGTGCCGTAGTAAACCAGGTTCAACGCTTTGTCATAGCTGTACCAGCCCCATGTGGTCCCGCCGCCGATTTTCCACTGGTCTTCCTGCCACGTGCTCAAGGAAGAATCTTCGCCGACCGGCTGGACCTTGCCGTCCTTCCAGGTCGTCGTGGTTTTCGGATCGATCAGCATTTCGTCGTCCGGACCGGTGCTGTAACCCTTCCATGCAAGCGAACCATCGCTGATGTTGTAAGCAGCCAGAAAGCCGCGAACGCCCCACTCACCGCCAGAGATGCCCGTGATGACTTTGTCCTTGAACACATGCGGCGCATTGGTATTCACCGCGCCCAGGGACGGATCGCCATTCTTCACAGACCAGGCCACTTTGCCGGTCTTTGCGTCAAGCGCCACCAACACGCTGTCCGCCTGCTGCAGAAAGACTTTGCCTTCGGCGTAAGCAACGCCGCGATTGACCGTATCGCAGCACATTTGCGGAATGACGGCCGGATCCTGCTTTGGCTCGTATTTCCATTTGATGGTCTGCGTGTTCAGGTCCATCGCGAATACCTTGTTGGGGAACGCGCTATGGATATACATCATGTCCCCAATCACCAGCGGGGAACCTTCATGGCCTCGCAGCACGCCGGTGGAAAACGTCCACGCCACTTGCAGCTTGCCTACATTGCCGGTATTGATTTGATTGAGCTTGCTGTAGCGCTGGTTGTACATGTCGCCAGCTTGCATGGCCCAGTTGGACGGATTTGCAATATTCTTTTCAACGTCGGAGTTGGCCTGCGCGATTCCTGTTGCAGCGACCAGCGCCAACGGCACTGCCAGGTAAGACAATTTCCTTCTCATCTCTCCTCCTACTTATAGTGTTTGAAGTGCAGCGAGAACTTCCCATTGCCGCACGGTCGCCAAATCGCTTCGCCGTAACGGCATACACTTTCAGGCACGCATTCTGCGAGCAAATCACACCGAACGTGTTCAGCTATACAAGCACAGTGCATTTGCAGGGTCAATGATTTCCTGAATGAAAACCATCCGATGCGCAATGCCACCCATGTTTGGTGTTGCAGTATTGGACAAGTGTTTCAGGATGCATCAGATGAGCCACGCTCAGGATGGACGGGCCAAGCTGCAAACAGGAAATTTTTCGAACCTGGTCAAACAGCGGTTCGCTCGCGGTGAATATGCTATAGCGCGACGGTCGGGAAGCCGCCTTGCCTGAGCTTGCGATAAAGCGTGGTCCGGCTTACGCCGAGTTGGCGTGCCGCGGCCGATATGTTGCCGTGGTTGTGGCGAATCGTATCCTGGATTGCATGCAATTCGATTTTCTCAAGGCTTTCCGGCGAATTCACGTAGGCTGCGGAAGGCCCGGTTCCCTGCTCCATCTGCGCGAGGAAATCTTCAGGGAGATGGTGACGCGTAACGCTCTCCCCGTCGCCGGCCATCGCGATGGCGGTACGGATCACCGAATGCAGCTGCCTGACGTTTCCGGGCCACGGGTGATGCACGAATATCTGCAGCACCTCTTCGGATAGACTGATTTGCGATGAACCGCCGCATTCGGTTTCGTCCAGTGCCTTCGCCAGCTCAATAATGTCCTTGCGATTGCGCAGCGGTGGCAACTGCAGCGTCAGCCCGTTCAGCCGGTAGTAAAGATCTTCGCGGAATTCGCCCGCCTTAACCAGATCAGCCAGCCGATGATGTGTCGCGCACACTAACGCGATGTCGACGTGCACCGGCACACCGCCCAGAGGGGTCACTGAGCGATCTTGCAGGACCCCAAGCAGTCGAGCCTGCAGCGCCATCGGCATTTCGCCGATTTCGTCGAGAAACAGCGTGCCCCCGTGCGCGCGCTCGATCTTGCCCGGGGTTGCTTTGCGGTTCGTGCCGGTAATCTGGCCGTCCTCGAAACCGAACAATTCAGAAGTCATCAAGGCTTCCGGAATCGCTGCGCAATTGATTGAAACAAATTCCTTCCCCGCACGCGGGCCGCTGTTGTGAATAGCGCGGGCAAGCCATTCCTTCCCGGTTCCAGTCTCGCCTTCGATCAGAATTGGTATATCGCGGCCCAAAGTACGCCTGGCCTTTTCAATCGTGGCTAAAAGCGCGGGGTCGGAAACGTCGAGAGATTCAAGCGTGGGTGCCGTGCGCGCAGATTCTGTATCCGGTTTTCGTTTGTCGTTCGCAGGCTCCAGCAGAGCGCCCGGAATGCTTTGCCTTGGCAAAGCGCCGTGTGCAAGCTGCAGGTACACGGGCATGCCAAGGCTTTTCAAACGCAGCTGTATCGTTGATATGGAAGTGCATTGAAGCTTGTCGAGCACCTTCTCAAAGGATGCATCGAACAATTCTTCGAACCGCCCATGAAAGCCTCCCGGCTGCAAGTCCAGCTGACTGCAGGTGGCCGGGGTAGCTGCAAGAAATTCCCCATCGGCCGAGAACGCCACCTGCACATCGAACGGACTGCCCAGATAGCTGTGTTCAGGATGCACGTTGAATACGACGTCTTTGTTGAAGCGGTGCTGGAACATCTGTCGCTCGATGACGCGCACGGACATCTGCACGAGCGCAAGCGTGTGGCGCTGGTGAAACCGGTAATCGCACGTTATATCGAGCACGCCGGCGACCTGTCCAAACGGGTCCAGTACTGGAGTCGCCGAACACGCCAGAAAATGATTGGTGCGGATGTAATGGTGTCCCGCATAAACCACGATCGGCCGGCGCTCGATGATGGCGGTGCCGATCGCGTTGGTCCCCTTGTCCCGCTCGGCCCACGAGACTCCCGGTTTAAGCGCGATATGCTGGGCTTTCGGCAAGAAGTCCGGGTCGCCCATCGAATGCAGGATGAAACCTTCGCCGCTACACAACAGCACGACGCTACCGGTTCCCGTCAGCTGATGGTGCAGGTGCTGCATGACGGGCGTGGCAAGATCGATGAGGCTGCCATATTGGCTGACGACAATGCGCAGATCCGTTTCGTCGACGCGCCCGATTTCGCGGATACGATCATGGGCGACGCCAAAGGCGGCGCTTCGCTTCCAGGATCTTTCGATGAAATCAGGGACCGCTCCATGCGGTACGCGTCCCTTGCTGAGGAATTGTCCATAGGCGCGGCGGATGGCCGCCACGTCGGTGGTGAGCTGCTGCTGTTTCATGCGACCTCCTCCCTTGTCTCGACAGGTATCGCCGGACAAGAGTATGTGCGTTACCGGAGGTCGTGGCGGAACCCTCTCCTGTTGCCATACGTTCACAACCACGAACCGGGTGGTAGGCTCCCGCGTTCTTGATGACGCTAGCCTTCATGGAATCACAGACGCCCGGATGAGGTCAACGCCTGCTACGGTGCGCGGAACAATGATTTTGCGCTGCACTAACGGCTGCCCGCCTGCGCAATCGATATCGCTCAGGCTGCGGTGTCCGGCCCAACCACGCTGCCTTCCGGATCAGGATAAGCAAGGCTCCAGCACTGCACTGGCTGCGCAGGAAAGCGTATTTCTGGCGCGCTGCAATAAGCCGCCTACCCGCGCCAGCGTTCCAGGCGTACGCCGACTTCGCGGCTGCTCGGCACGACGCCGGTCTTGGACAGTTCGATTCGCGCCCACTGGGCATCGAATTTTTCAAGTAGGGATCTGGCAATCGACTCCGCCAGCGGCTCGAGCAAATGGAATTTATGCGACGCAAAGATTTCCCTCACCACATTGACGACGGCTGCGTAATCGATGGTATCTGCCAAGTGATCGGTCTTGCATGCGCGCAGGGAGGATCGGCCAATTTCGATGTCGGCCTTCAGCGTGCGCGGTTGCCGGCGCTCGAATTCATAAGCGCCGATAAGCGTGTCGAGCTTGATCTCGCGGACAAAAATAACATCCAGCGCCGCAGGTGTCTGGGTGAAGCGGTCCGTCATTTCAGTCGTACTTGAGATATTTGAAGCGCTGGTCTTCGTTTGGTGTGCCTTCCAGTGCACTACCTTCTTTGCGTGGTTGCCATTGCACGACTTCCTCGATTTTCCTAGCGAGTGCGAAATCTTTTTCGGTAATGCCCTTGGCGGAATGCGTGACCAGCTTGACGATAACGAAGGCATAGGAAACCGTGAGATCCGGATGGTGCCACGCGGCTTCGGCGAGATGACCCACCGTATTGACGACCATCAGCGTGGCCTTCCAGCCGGCGGTTTTGAATTTTCGGCGTATCCATCCATCTTCGTAATACCAGTGCGGCAATTCGGCTGACAATCTTTGCTTGATTTCGGCTTCGGCAAACGCTTTTTCGGGTGACTCGCCCATGATGTTCTCCACGACCAAAGGATCTGGGTACAAAACCATTCTAGCCGGATATACCGGCAAGACGATGGGTTCCGTTCCGCCTGAAACCCGACTAACATCCCGATCGTGACGGGCGCCTATGCATTTCGTACCAGGTCGGAACACTGTTGCTGCGGCCGGCGCCCGGCAATACGATGAACAGTCCGGTTATCCCGAGTAATAGAGAGCAATGGTCAAGTCCGAAGCATCAGGTGTCGCCTGGGTACTGACAGGCTCGGGACACTATCTCAAGGAGTGCATGGAGATCGTAAGCAGACTGCCGGCCGTGGATTTGTTCCTGAGCGAGGCGGCTGCTGAAGTGCTTAAGATGTACGGGTACGATCTGGCTGCGTTGAGGCGCGGCATGAAAGTATTTCGCGACAACACAGCGAGTTCGGTGCCGGTGACTTTTTTGTACGGAGGCGACTACCATACGGTGGTCATCGGCCCCGCGAGTTCGAATACGGTGGCGAAATGTGTGGCCGGCATTTCCGACACACTGGCCACCAACATCTACGCGCAGGCCGGTAAGTGCCGTATCCCGTCCATTGTGTTCGCCTGCGACACGGCCCCAGCACTGATTTCGGAAGCGCCTGGCGGCGATGTGTGGGTCTATCCGCGTCCGATAGACCTTGAGAATGTAAACAAGCTTGCGAAGTTCGACCACACCACGGTGGTGCTGTCAGTGGAAGAACTGGGGACGGCACTCGACCAGAGGTTGAATTGTCTGAGCACATCCTCTTCCTGACCGGCCGGCTTGCCGAAAAAAACCTGCATCGCATCATCGAAGCCATGCAGCCGGCGCCATTCCGGCATTCCGTGTTGGCGCTGTCCCTCCAAGTCGCGGGTTTGATGACCACGGACATGATTCGCCGCAGGCTTCCCGGTCTGACGGGAATCGACCGCGTCATGGTGCCAGGGCGATGCCGCGGTGACCTGAACGCACTCTCGTCCCATTTCGGCGTTCCGTTCGAGCGTGGCCCTGAAGATCTCAAGGATCTGCCCCGCCATTTCGGCCGTGAGGCCGCACCGCTCGACTTGAGCAGCCATGATGTGCGTATCTTTGCGGAAATTGTCGATGGCCCGAACATGAGCCTCGCGGAAATTATCGATCAGGCCAACGCCTACCGAAACGCCGGAGCCGATGTGATCGACCTGGGATGCTTGCCGGAAACGCCGTTTCCGCACCTGGAAGATGCGATTGCCGCGTTGCATGCGTCTGGCTTCTCCGTCAGTGTGGATTCAATGGATTCGCAGGAACTTCTGCGCGGCGGACATGCCGGAGCGGATTTTCTGCTAAGCCTTAAACCGGACACGCTATGGATTGCGGACCAGGTCGCTTCCACGCCGGTACTGATTGCGGCTGCACCGAACGATATGAGGTCGCTCTATCAGTCCATTGATGCCATGGAACAGAAAGGCCGCGATTATCTTGCCGATGCCATTCTGGAACCCATCCATTTTGGATTCACGCAATCGATTGTGCGCTACCACGATTTACGCCAACGCTTACCCGAGGTCAAAATCCTGATGGGCACAGGCAATCTGACGGAACTTACAGAGGCGGATACGCTTGGCATGCAAACGCTGTTGATGGGAATTATCTCCGAGCTGCGCATCACGAACATCCTGACTACACAGGTCAGTCCGCATTGCTCGGCCGTCATTCGAGAAGCAGATCAGGCACGCCGGGTCATGCATTCAGCGCGCGAAGCCGGCGACTTGCCACAAGGCTTTGGCGAAGGGCTCCTGGCATTGCATGCGCTTGATCCGTTCCCGTGGAGCGCACAGGAAATCGCGGCAACAGCAGCTGAAATCAAGGATCCAAGCTTTCGCGTGCAAATCAGCCCGGAAGGCCTGCATGTCTATAACCGCGACGGCATGCGCACTGCAACCGATCCTTTCAAGTTATTTGCGCAATTGGCATTGGAGCAGGACGGCTCCCATGCTTTTTATATGGGAGTCGAACTGGCGCGCGCGCAGATCGCCTGGCAGCTTGGCAAACGCTACGTACAGGATAGCGAACTTGACTGGGGTATCGCTCAGTTGCGCGCGGGCAGCGATGCTCCGGCGACCTTGGTTCCACGGCCGGTAAGTTCGAAAACGAAAGCCGCGCCGTGATTTTCGAGACCATTGTCAGCACCCGCGATGACGCAGGCCGCGCGCATATCGCCCCGATGGGCATTCGCCGCGAAGGACAAGGCATTATCTTAAGTCCATTCCGGCCTTCCACCACACTGGAACACATATTGCACGAGCAATGTGCTGTAGTGAACTACGTAGATGATGTGCGCATCTTTGCAGGTTGCCTGACCGGGCGCTACGACTGGCCTACGCAGCCGGCGGAACGCTTGTCTTGCCCCCGGCTCGCCGCTGCCTTAGCGCACTCCGAAGTCGAACTACAGCGTGTCGAGGACGATCCTATGCGCCCGCGCCTGTATTGCCGGGAGCTTTTGCATGCAAGCCATGGCGCCTTCCAAGGCTTCAACCGCGCGCAATCCGCCGTCATTGAGGCGGCCATTCTGGTAAGCCGGCTGAACTTGCTGTCGCAGGAAAAAATCGATACAGAGATGGCCTATCTTGCCATCGCTGTGGAGAAGACCGCCGGCCCGCGTGAGCAAGAAGCATGGGGCTGGCTCAAGACGCGCATCGAAGAGTTTCGTAGAAAGGCGAGCGCCGCATGACGTTGATGCTGGCCAGCGTGCGGTCGCTGGACGAAGCGGTGCTCGCAATGGCAAGCGGCGCCGACCTTATCGATCTCAAGGAACCCTCGCAGGGTGCGCTTGGCGCGCTCGACCACGCCGCGGTCCGGATTTGCGTCCGATCAATCGGCGGGAGGCGACTGGTGAGCGCGACCATCGGCGACGTTCCTTCAATGGATCCCCAGGTAGTAATGGAATCTGTGGAGCGCTTGGCCGCCACCGGCGTTGATTTCATCAAGGTCGGCTTCTTTTTCCATCCCCGCGCTCGCGACTGCGTGACCGCGCTGTCAAGTTTGGCAGGCAATATCCGCCTGGTTGCGGTTGTATTCGCTGACGCGGCTTATGATGCCGGGCTGATTGACGTGCTTGCCAGTAGCGGATTTTCCGGCGCCATGTTGGATACCGCCATTAAAAACGGCAAGACGCTGCGCGATTGGCGCACCACGCTTGAACTCGGAACTTTCGTGAACCAGGCGCGCGATCTAGGGTTGCTGAGCGGCCTCGCCGGATCACTGCGTATAGAAGACATAGCCCCGCTGCTTGCGCTAAAGCCGGATTACCTCGGATTTCGCGGCGCACTGTGCGCGGACTGGGACAGAAAAAAAACGTTTGATTACGAGGCGGCATCCCGAATCCGGGCGCTTATTCCGGCTCATCACGGCCGGGAAGTATTGACCCGCGAGCTGCAGGTTTGATGGGAGCGTTACGTTATCGAAGCGGCATGTTCCCTGCGCCGGTCCGCAACCCGCCGTTCCGGGAACGAAATCGGCAGCACAAACATGCGGCGGTTGCTGTCGCGCAATTCGATATCGATCCCGCGCCGCACTGGCCGCCGCGGACGCAAGATCGTCGGGACACTGGTAGGCCCTACCGTAAAGTTATAGACGTCCTCCAGCGGAACGGCATCTTTCGGACGGACCACTTCGAAGTCACGGCACAGCATCGCTGTAACCATCTTGATCTGCAGCATCGCCAGCTTCCGGCCGGGGCAGAAACGAGGACCCGCTCCAAATGGCATGAACGCCCTGGTGTTATGCGCGTCTTCGCTGTTCTCCTTTGAATCCAACCAGCGCTCAGGCCGGAATTCACGGGCCCGGGCGAAATTCGCTTCTTGCATCCCGACGTAACCATTGAGCGCGAGGATCGGTGTGCCTTTGGGAACGAAAACGTCCCGGATCTGCACGTCTTCGTTGGGTTCGAGAAACAAAATAAGGCCTGCGACTGGTTTGCAACGCAATGCTTCGTTCGCAAAAGCCTCGATGTACTCGAGGCGATCCGGCGTGGTTGGGTCTTGCCACGGTTGCTCCGCCATCCCGAATACGCGATCTACTTCTTCCTGGACCGAGGCCTGGACATGCGGAAATTCCATCAGAAAGTGGATCATGTACGAAAGAGTATTGGCGGTTGTGTCTTCTCCAGCAAGAAGCAGGGTCATGACGTTGGCCGAGATTTCCTCGTCGGAAGGTCCTTCTTCATCTTTTTCCTGCGCGGCAATCAGTGCTTCCAGAAGATTGCGTGGTCCGGTCCGCAATTCCGGCGTCGCAGCCAGGCGCGCGCGCGTTTCGATGATCAATTCATCGATGATCTTGCGGATGTCCTTGACCGCGGTCGCGACCTCGCGGTCCTCCGGCAGCGGCACGTAGCGCCAATAGGGAAAAAGGGCGGTCAAGCGTCGCGCCACGGCCGGAAATATCTTGTCGAGATGATTCTGGATGGGATCGACTTTGTCTTCGAGCGAATTGAGATCTTTGCCGAATGCCAGCCCGCTGGTCACGTCTACCGTAAGGCGGATAAGATCAGCATGGACATCGAAGGGCGTACCCGCGAGCGCTGCCCTCCACCAACGGCGGCGCAATCGCCCGGCCACTTGCTCGAAACGAGGGATGAACTCCCGCACATGTTCCGCGTTGAGCGCATGCATGACAAACTTGCGCTGGCGTCTCCATTCCGCGCTCTCGGCCGTGAACACTCCGTGAGCGCCGATGTCAGTCGCAATGTCTTCCATCCTGCGCCAGCGCCGAAGATGATCGGGCCGATCGCGCAACAGCTGCTGGATCATCTCGGTGTCCGAGATCGCAAGGAAGCGTTGAGTGGCGATTCTGAAAACGAACAGCGGGCCGAACTGATTCGCCCAGCCTTCAAGGAGTCGATGAAGTTGCTTCGGTTTGATGTCCAGGGCATTTCCGAGAACCGGAATTCCGCTTGGACCAGGCAGATCGTCAAGTGAGCGCAGCAGTTTTTTGTCGGGATTCGGTCCGGAGACCGGCGGCACTGCTGATTCTTTCATTGATTCTCCTAAGGTACGACCGAAAAATCCCTCCGGTCATGCAACATGCATACGTGCGCGCACCAAGCTAGGCCGGAGTTTATAGAAAGCCGTACAGATATCAAGCGGCGCCGTTGTCGCTCATCCGCGACGAGCAAAATAAATTCTATCAATTGTTAAGTTTGATGAGTCGCGCAAGTCTGAGATGCCGGCGTATCAAGGTGGAGTCGAGAGCAATTCCACTGCGGAGTTGTGGCCGCCCTGGCCAAGAACGATGGTCGGTACCCGCAGACCGGACGCGAATCTGCCGAACGCAGGATCGACCCATCCGCGCCGCATGAGTTCTGCGATGCCGGGCTTATGACCATTGGTCTGGACCGATTTGATCAGCAGTAAGCCGGCCGCGTTCAATCGCACTGCAAGCCAAGCCGCAAGGCTGTCAGAGGTCACGTCCCAGCTTTCCTCGATCGAAATCTCGTCCACGACCATGGCGTACGGCATCCATACCGCGACGTTCCCAACGTGCAAGACCTCCCGTATCGCGGCGACTGAGCACACAGGAGCAAGGTTCGAACGCATTCCGGCAAGCACGCGTCCGTATTGCTCCATTGCCCGTAAGGCCTTTCGATGCGCCGTTCGATCATCGAAGCCTTCGACCTTCTGTGCGGCACGCACTTCATCGGCCCACGGACCTCCCCCTGGTACCAGAACGGTTTTCCCCGCTCCTGGCCCGGCGATGACATCGAGCCAGTGCGACAATTCAGGAGACTTGTATACGCTGCCGCCAAGCTTCACGACCCAGGTCATCAGCTGCTGCTCCGGTGCGCCAGAAGCGCCACCGCAACCGCGGGCGCACAGTCCGACGCCCGGCTTGCTGCGGCAGGCGCAACATTGATCAGTGAGTCGAAGTCGCGATAGCGCATGCCCAACCGCTTCGCGAGCTTCTTCGCCAGAAACCTTCCCGTGCCGGCACCAACGATCTGCGCGCCCGCTGGCAGATGTGCGCGCGAGCATTGAATTTTGCAGGCCTTTTGAATCTGCATTAACTGCATTTCTGCAAGCTCCCGCGCACAGCGGCGCCACTGCGCCATAGCCGCGGATTGCAGATCCCGACCGATCATGCGTGCGATCCTGCGCGCGCTGTCGCGAACACTCTTGCCGCGTTTATCGGCGGCAGCCAGAAGATCGGCCCCTTTGGGAAGTTGGCTGGTCAAGCGATAGACATCCGCTGTGGTCGCAAAGTATTCAGCCATGCCACCGATCCGCTGTCCGTTGAACGGGATATCCCGAGTCAGGGCCATGATCGGCGTGCGTACAACGCCGGTATAAACGAGTTCATTACTGGCCAGCCGGTCGGCATCATTGAGTCCGCGAATGCAAAGCTCGCCTGCGCGAAACGCCACGACATCGGTTGTGGTACTGCCGATATCGAGGAACAGCCCTTCTGGCACCAGGCCAGCGATCAGTTCGGCGCTAGCCGCCCAGTTTGCGGATGCCACGAGAGCGCTTTTTCTCGCAGCGTGCTTCGGCGTCAGAAAATCCATGTCGGGCGCATAGACACCGGTAAGAGAACCCGGGACCTGTATGACAAATCGCGCAATGATGGACTTCACACCATGAGCCCGATTGCGAAATACATCGGAAAGTTCGCCTGTCATGGTCACAGCGTGCCGCGCGGCTGCCGGCATCTGCTTAAGCGCGATGGCAATCGCGGCGTCGAGATGGTCTAGACCTTGCCACAGGGGACAAGGCAGGCACAAGACGCGCACGACTTTACCGGCGCGATCCGCAGCTGCGACTTTCAAGTGTGCGCCGCCGATATCCCAACCCAGCACATGTTTACCCGGCATGGGCGGCGACTTCGACGATGCGGGTTTTGCGTTCCGCTTGCAGAGCCGTTGCCAACGACTCAGGCAGTTCGAGCACGAGCTGCGCGGGATTGATGCCGATGGCGCTGCGCAGCCCAGCGTAGGATGTGGTCAATCTCGGGTTCACTTCAATGACCACGGGTCCTGATTCGGTTTCAACAAAATCGACGCCACACAGACCCCAAAGCCCGGGCATCGCGCACGCAACGGCACTCGCCAACCTGGCGTATGGATCTGCCGCCACCGCGTTGACGCTCACGCCGCTGAAATGAAAGATCCCTTTGTGTATTTCAACATGCTGGCGATTGCAAGCGAGTATCCGCACGCGCCCGTCACAGCACAATAGCGAAAGACTGCGTGCTTCCCCGCTCACGTAGACCTGGAACACGGTCTTCGCTTGCGCATGCTGACCGCACCAGGCCCGAAGATGCTCGCGATCGCGAAACAACAGCGTGTCCTGGCACCCGGCCCCATCGTCCGGCTTGGCCACGATCTCCGGCAGCAACGCAGGCAAGCGTGATTCGTCCGGAAACATCTCAGCAACTGCAATGCCGGCGCTGGCAAGCGCGCGCACGGTTGCGAGTTTGCTTGCCGCGACCGCTATGGCATCCGGACGACTAGCCAACAACGCCCGGCCGCTAAGCAGAATTTCGCTCGTTATTCCAAATAAAATCCCGTCGGTTTCGGGGGCTATCGGCCAGACGGCATCGCACTCGGACAGCGCCTTGCGGAACACCGCAGCGAACTGTCCCGGCCGCACGATGCGCATGGCTGCGGGCAGATCGGCTGTCAAACGAAAGTCACGCAACACCGTGGCTTCCGTACCGGGAATGTCCGTGAGATCATCCACCAGTGCGCGCAACATCGCCTCGCCTTCGGGCGCGAGCGCTGCCATGCGCGAATCGTTCAGCATCCCCCCGCCAGTAATGTGCTCATACACCAGAATACGCATGGCTCAAAACCTCACAGACCAAGGTACACGAGGCAAACGGCCCCCGTCCAATGCAGGCAATGTTTTCCTGTTGCGTTCATCCTGAATGCCAGCTTTGGCAAAGCTGCATCTGATTCCTGTCATCGATGTTCTGCGCGGCCAGGTCGTGCACGCGCGCGAGGGCCGCCGGGCAGAATACGCACCGATCCAATCCAGCTTATGTGAGGGATCGGATCCGCACACGATCCTGACCGCTCTGCTGCAACTGCACCCGTTCCGGACGGTTTATTTTGCAGACCTCGATGCCATTCAGCGCCAGGGCAGCAATCAGGAAATTTTTGCGCGCCTGCGCAAAGGCTTCCCCGCAGTCGAGTTCTGGCTCGACAGCGGCATTGCCGATGAAGCAGCTTTGGAGCGGTCGGTTCGCGAAGGAATCGCCCAAACGGTCATTGGCAGCGAGTCCCTCAAGCGTGCCGATTTTATGCTGGTGGCCCGCGATATTTGCCGGGATGACAGGCTCGTCCTTTCGTTGGATTTCAAAGAAGAAACATTCATGGGTCCGCAACCACTGCTCGATCATCCGCAACGATATTGGCCGCAATACGTATTGGCAATGAACCTGCAGCGCATCGGAAGTTGCAAGGGTCCGGACCTCGCATTGATCGTCAAACTCGCGCAACGCGTGCCTGGGTGTCGTGTCTACGCAGCAGGGGGCGTGCGCTCGGCGGAAGATCTTCATGACGTTGCCGCAGCCGGTGCTGGCGGCGCATTAATCGCAAGCGCCCTGCATGACGGCCGAGTCGGAGCTACACAATTGCAACAATTTCTTTGAGTCGATGAATGCGTTATCGCCAGCCGTCAATTAAACGCCCGCTCCGTGACAGCGGAGCGGGCGTATGCAGGACAGGCGTTACTTGTGTGCCTGGAACGGATGGTCCATTGAACCGCGTTTTGCGGTGACTTCGGATGCTTTCGGCTCGCCTCTGATCGCACGCGCGATGGACTCCTTGACGGCCTTGTAGTTGTAGTCCTGGATTTTTTTGTCATCCGAGGCTTGCCAGTGGATGAACACGCCGACGCAGATGAACAGATTATCTGCTTCGTCCGCCGGAATGACGCCTTCCGCCACGCTATCTGCAACCGCCATCGCCACTGCGCGCTGCGCCGGCCCGAACATCTGCACGGCCTGCTTGGCTCCCTTGATGGTGACCTTGTTGAACATGACGGTCGCCGGCTTGCACAGCAGATTGGGTGCGACGACGGCCAGCAGCGAGGTAAAACCGTCCTTATTATTGGTGAGCGCATTACAGAATGCCGTTTCCACGGGACTTCCCCGTGGACCGATCAGCAAGTCGATGTGCGCCACTTCGTTGCCATCGCCCACCAGTGATTCGCCCACGCATACTCCGTTTACCTTTGCCATATACTCCTCCTTCGTTTTTGACTTGTTTATAAACACGGGCCAACGCCCGCTGTTGACTACGAACTCATCCGCTGGCGCGGCCCCGCCCGGCTTGCCGGGGAAAGCTTTTCCAGCGAATCCTCCAGATCCATTGCAACCAGGGTGGCAACCGTCAAATCGGCCGTCGTGCCCGGGTTAATGGACTTTGCCTTCAACTGGCGATCGAACGCCTCCAGTGCCGGCAATTCCCGCGCTGGGTCGTCGGCGCGTCCCAGCAACAATTTCAGATCGGCCGCCTGCCGGCTCACGTCGGCCGCTACGTCCATCCCGTGTTTGCGGACAATGAGGCTATCCACGAACCCCGCGAGCATGATCAGATAGACATACACTGCCGCCCAGTCCCGGCTTCCCCAGCGTGCCTCACTCTCGCGCAACGCCGGTAATGCGGTTTCAAATATGTCCTCGAAGTCGCTGACATACTGATACGCGATTCTGTCGCGCCCGCTCGCCTCATGCATGGCTTCGCGTAGCGCGACGCTTGGCGAATGAGCAATGTCGTGGCGGTCGGATCGACCCAGTCCACCGGGCGCCGCCAGACGAATGGCGCGATAAGCCAGTTCCGCATCGTAAACATCCAGTCCGATCAGCACGGCGCGCAGTCGCACCCTCAAACAGCGCTCCGCCATGCGGGCGGCTGCTGCATGGGCCAGTGGCGCGCATAACAATATGATCCCAAGATTCGTGTTGACCGGAACCACCGTTCGCGTCGCCTCTACCGCACGCAATATGCGCTCCCCGACGTCCGGCACGGGTGCGGCTATTTCGCGCGCCATTGCAGACGCACTGGTAATGAAGTCATCCGCCTGCATGCCGTGCCCCGGCGAGGCGGCACTGACATTCCCCGGCTTGAACGCGCGAATATCGGTGATGCACGCATCCCGGATGATGTTGCAGACGGTGCCACTCGTGAGTCCGATTTCATGCGTAGCATTCATGCCACCGAATGCAACGCCGGGCGCCGCAGATATCGGTCGACAAAGTCATTGGCCAGCATGGAAGCAATACTTGCCTGCGTAACTGACTGCAGACCTTTCCACGCCGGAATGCCGTTGACTTCGATTACGTACAGCACTTCGTTGCCATCGCGTATCAGGTCTACACCCGCGTAATCCATTTGCAACGCACGACAGGCCTTCTCCGCAAGCGCGCCCACATCTGCGTTCGACGACAAGTCGACCGGCACGCAACGGGCGCCTTGTGAGACATTGGTGATCCAGCTTTTGCCATGCCGCTGCATGGCAGCCACTGCGCGACCATGAATTACAAACACGCGCAGGTCGTGCCACCCCTCGGTGCCGGACGAGATGAATCGCTGCAGGTAGTAAACGCCGTCATAGTCAACCGCTGCCGGCAGCTCGTTCGCCACGCCGATGCGCTGAAGACGGGCGCCCTGCGAGCCGAACAGTGGCTTGATGACCAGTTCGTGCCCAGCCGCGATTTCGGCACGCACGATTTCCGCAGCGGCGCTTTGCGATTCCGTGACCCAGGTCGCCGGGGTCGCGATGCCGGCGTTTGCCAGCACAAAACTCGTCATTCCCTTATCTACTGTGCGCTCGATGGCGCGGCCGTCGTTATATACCGGCACGCCGAGCAACTTGAGCGCGTGCAACACATCGAGGCGCGACACTACTTGCTCCAGCGTGCCGCCAGGTACTCCACGCACGAACACTCCGTCAGGCGGCACATCGCCGCATCCCGGTATTGCGATCTGGCGCCCCGGGTGATGCAAATCAAACCCGCAATCGCGCAGCGACACGAACCGCGTACCGACCGCACGAGCCAGAAACGCCTCCCGCAATCTTTCGCCGTGCCAGCCGGGATCGTCGGTAAAAATGATTACCTCAGCCATTGCCGCCTCCGAAAGAGGCTTCAAGAAGCTGTTCGTCGATGATCCCGGCGTGAAACGTGTTGCCGCTTTTAAGCGCGGTTACCGTGACCACTGCGGGCGCGAACAGATGCGGATCGATGCGATAGAAATCGTAATCGGCATCCTTGAAAACGCGCGCGAATGGTTTGCCGTAGTCCCTGGAGACGCGCGATGGCAGATTGACCGCCAGTTGTTCGGCTTCGCCGTCATCGCAATCGACGAATAGCTGAACGCTGCCGCCAAACAGTATTGCGTCGTTGGTGCGTCCCATTGCCGTCAGGAAATCCGCTGCCGGGGGCGGCAGTGGCGCAGTTCCGGCGCCATCCACTACTTTATGCAACGCGAATCCAAGCGCATGCGCCTTGTGCAACGCCACCTCCAGCACGCGCGCCACGACTTGCACTGTGCCGGCCAGGCTGCGCGTTGGCGTAAGAATCAGGGTCACATGATCCGGCGCAACGCCGCATTCGCGCGCGATTTTCTCGGTGATCTCCAACGGCGGTCGCTTATCGACTTCCAACACCAGACACACCGCATCGGTGAGATCGTGATAAGACAATTCGGCGAATAAATCCTCGCGGCACGCGGCTGCGCGTGCCGGTCCGGACCCGAGCGCGTGGAAGCTGCCCTTGCCTTCCCCGTGCGCAAGACTCCATCCGGCATATTGGCTGCCAAGGCATGCCAGCACTGGGTCTGAACAATGTACCGACACACGCCACGCCCAGCGCGAGCCGGTGACAGGTACTAAAGAAGCACTTCCCAATCCCGCCATGCAAATGTCCGCAATGCGAAGTCCCGCGTGCAGTCCTCCACGGCTTGCAATTCCCGCATCAACCAGGACGCAGCCGTTGTCCAGTCGCTGCACACCCAAGCGCAAATTTTTCGCCTGTAGGATGAGATCCCGCACCAGCGGTGCAGCCAGCGCGTTGACGCTTGGCCAGTTCGCGGCGATGGCCTGCTGCCGGGGATCGACTACAACAGCACTTTTGTTTTCTTTCGCGTTCATGCCGCTTTTCGGTGCACGAGGTCACTCATCAGCGTGCGTCTGCTCAACGCCAACTCGCGAGCGCTTCTGCTGGAGATGGCTTCAGCATGCACGCTGCATACTGGCGCGCCGGCTGCAATAAACAAGCCGCCCGCTGGAATATCGGTGCACCAGCTCGGCCAATCCATTGCAACAGGTACGACGATATTCTGGGCGGCATAAACGATCGCGTGCGCGCGCGGCCTGTGCGGCAGCGAATGCGGCTGCGTCAGTTGCCCGCTGCAGGCGCGCAGGTGAAGCGCGAGAAGACCGGTCGCAAAATCCGCATCGTACAAATCAATGGTGGCTGTCGGACGTGGATTGATTTCCAGCACATGCGGCGTGCCGCGCGGATCAACGATGAAATCGAGGCCGTTCAGCCCGATCAGTCCGCTCGCCCGGACCAATTTCTCCAGTATTGCTGTGATCAAGGTGCGCAAATTCGGCGTTACCGGTATGCCGCTGACGGCCCCGCCGTAGCAGTAAGGTGCGCATTGCGCAACATCTGCACACCATTGCTCATTGAAGCCGATCACCCGCACATTGCAGCCGTCCGCCAGAAACAGCACCGACAGCGTGCGGCCGGTTAGAAATCTCTGGAAATAACGCTGGACCTTTGCACGATGGCGCCGGCGCGCCGGCTTCACATGGCTTCCTCCCGCGCCGCCGCTTCGCTTCGTCAACCAGCCATCGGTCTCCGGCGGCGCATCCAGACGCACATCCGGATGCGCTATCCGCAGCACATCGAGCATCGAAAAAAACGGTATCGGGTCTTTGATTTGCGCGATCGTTTCCGGGGCATTGCCAAACAAAATGCGCCCTCGCGCGAGCTGCGCTAGCAGGCGCGTGCGGCCCTCGAATCCTGACCCATATACCAACCCGCCGCACTGCTCGGGCGGACATAGGGCCTGCGCAGCCGCGAGCAATTGTCGGGCATCGAACCTGGCGTTGCGCCCTGCCACGCACTGGCTCGCCGCAGTGAGCACCCGCAAATCAGTGTCGTTGAACAGATCGAGCACCACGGCTTTCAAACCCATTCTGACCGCTGACTGTGCCAAGGCGCGTCCCGACGCGGATACAATCAGCAGCGGGAATGGTTCAGGCGATAGCGGCATGTTTGCGCGCCTCCTGCAGGGCCTCGGGTAAATTCAGGTATAGCGCCTTGTCCGCTTCCAGCATGGCTTTCAATAAACCACGTTGCGTTTGATATTTGATGTTGCCGATCGCCAGTGCGCCAATTCCAACGGCCTTGTCCGAGGCCGATTGCAGCGGTTTGCCACCATCCATTGCGTCGAGTCCCTCGATTCCGGAAGGCGGTACCGCGTTGACGTCCGCCGCCACCAGCAGGGCCTTTGCATCGACAAGCAACGCCTTACCCACTACCCGATGCCCGGCCTTCGCCGTCGCCAACACAATATCGGCCCGCTGCATCATTGCTTTTTTGGAAGCGACAGTACTGGCTTCGACCGCTTCAATGCGGGTGCCATAGCGGCGGTTGCACTCCTGGGCGGTATTGCGCGCGCGCGTGGGGTCTTCACGCGCGACAATCGCGACGTTCGCACCTGCTTGCGCAGCCAGCACAGCCGCAGCAGCGCCGACCGGCCCACTGCCACCAAAGATCATCACTGTCTTGCCCGCAAGATTGCAGGCGTGCGCCTTCTGCAGTTGCTTCTCCACGGCAGCAATCATCGCTGCTGCAGTCGTAAAGGCTCCACTCGGATCGACCAATACCGATACTTCGAACGGCGGCACCATTGCGCGCCGCGCGGAATCGAGCATATCAACAGCCAGCCAGGTTTCACGTCCGCCGATGAACAAGCCGGTGCGCCGAACGCC
>JBJMWI010000086.1:0-27727 GCA_045810225.1 Burkholderiales bacterium | reverse complement strand
CGCAGTCGCCTTGCTGGCGGCGTAGGCACCCAGCATCGCGCGGCCTCCACGCCCGGCAATCGATGCAATGTTGATGATTTTGCCGCATGGCCGCCCCGGTCCGAGTGGGGATTGCAGAAGCATTTGGCGCGCGCCCGCCTGCAGCGCAAAAAAAAGCCCGCGCGCATTCACCGACTGGATGAAATCCCAATCGTCCGGCGTGGTATCCAGCAGCGAGCGCACGCGGATCACTCCCGCGTTGTTGATCAGCACATCGAGCCGGCCAAAGCGCTGCGCCACGCGCGCGACCATGGCCTGGCTTTGCGACGGTTCACGCACATCCACCGCAAAAGCATCGGCAGCGCGGCCCAGTGCTCGCACCTGCTCGGCTATCGCTTGCGCGTTTGCTTCGTCGAGATCGGCCACGGCGACGCTAGCCCCTGCCTGAGCATAGCGCAGTGCGATCGCAGCACCGATACCGCGTCCAGCTCCGGTGACAAGTGCAATGTAGCCATCGAGCGTGTTCATATGGAATCGCCTGGCATTGAAATACGTGAGCCGGGTTCAACGTTTGCGGCGGAGGTAGCTATTTGCTTCCAGCACAGCCGGATACCGCATCCCCCCATCGGCCACTCCAAGAAGCTGCTGATACAAAGTGCGCGCAAGCGTTTCATCGGGGATGGTGCGCGCCGCCCGGGCGGCGCCCAGAAGGCTGTTGAAGCGTCGCGGATAGCGTTCCAGCGAGCGCTGATACGCGGTCAGAGCAGCGGCCGGCTGCTCCTGCTCCATGAGCAAGTCTCCCAGCAACTCGTCGGCCGGTAGGGTCGGCGCGGGAGTTACTGCATGCTTTGGCGTAGAAGCTTCCAGTTCGGATGCCTCGATCATCAGCGCCACGCTGGACTCCTGTCTTCCTTCGGTATGCGCCTGCCATGCACTCAGTTCCAGCCGCAGGGCCTGGATGTTGCGGGCGAACAGATCCTCTCCGGCAGTGCGCATGGCCTGCTCCAGCGCGTGAAGCCGCGTCACCTGGGCGCGCCCGTCGCTTACTTTCCCGAGACGCACTGCAGCCATTCCGTGGGCAAAGCAAGCAATGGCTTCCGGCCAGGCATAGCGGTCCCAGTCGAGATTCGCAGGTTGCCGTGGAGCAATTGCAATAGCCTCATTCCACGCCCGCCGCTCCAGTACGTAGCGCGCCTGCGTCGACGCCAGATGAAACGCGGTTTTGAAACTGGGCTCCAGCGCTGGCGTAGCCCGCAGCCGCTGCAGCTGTGTTGCGGCAGCGTCGTCCGCCCCTTTCTGAAGATAACCGTAGATCAGATATTCGATTGCGTGCGGAAATTCGTCCCAGACAAATTGGCCGCGGTCTCCCGCTGGAAATTCCAGAGCCGCATCCGCCGCCTTCAGGTTACCGCGGATAACGCCGTCCCAATCTCCCAGACGGGTATAGATGTGGGTTGGCATATGCAGAGCGTGCGGGTTGCGTGGCGCGAGTGCTTCGTACCGGCGCGTGATGTCCAGCGACTCGCGTTCGCGTCCCGGCGCATCGCTTGCATGCACGAGATAGTGCATGGCGCCGGGGTGGTCCGGATTGGTTTCGTAAATCCTCAGCAGAATTGCGGCGGCGCGTTCTGAATGGCTTTGATCAAGTGCGTCCGAAGGCGCAGTCGCCAGATGAGCCAGCGCATAAAATGCGGCGCCCTCGGAGTCCTCGGGGAATCCAGCATAGAGTTCTGCCATGGCCCGTTCCCAGCGGCGGATGCGCAGCCAGTAATCCGCTGATGCCGGTTCGAGGAAAAATGCCTCGGCTGCTGCCACGAACATTCTTTCCCGCTGGGTGGGCGGCTGCAGCGCTCGCGCAGTCTGCACGTGCTGCCACCCGCGCTGAAGTGCATCGGCCTGCGGCCGTGTCGGCCATAGCGGCTGAAACAGCGTCATCGCAATGCCCCAATGGGCCATCGCGCACCCTGGATCAATAGTTGCGACGCGCTCGAATGCCTGGCGTGCCTGCGGGTACGTCATGTGATGCAACAGCGCCACAGCATGGTTGAATTCCGCCTGGGCCTGGCTGGAACAGCTGACAGCGAAATGTAAGCTGCCCTCGGCGTGTGCTGCGTGTTGCTCCCGGCTCCCGGCCGCTCCGGACGAGACCGAAATGATAAGAGTCGTCCAGCATAGGCAGCCCTGAAGCATGCGTTTCACTGCCCCGCGCCGCTGCTGGGTCACGGCGCTAGCAGCGTATCCGCCGCATGCAAAAAAGTCGGTGTACGCCCCAATCGACTCTCCAGCTGCCAATTTAACGATAGTCTGCCCGGCTCATCGCTGCGGCTTGGCTCCGCCCAGCTTGCCGACCAGGCCTTCTGTCAAGCGATCGAACAGTGGCACATCCGGCACTTTGTCCATGATCACGATCTCGCCGAGCTGAAATCGTCGCGCAAGCTCAGCGCGCGAACAATCGAGTGCGGGTTTTCCCTGTTTGTCGACGAACAGGTAACGGGTTTTTAGCGGACTAATGAAGGACAACTTCGCGGACTTGCGCGTAGCTTTGTCATCCTTCTCACGGATTCCAACCCACGTCCCCAGGGCTAGCTTGCCAGGAAGTTCTGCCGGAACTGCTTCGGCCTTGGGGGCGGCTGCACTGGGCGCCGGCTTCACCGTAAAGTCCAGATCGTCGACTTGAACTTTGCCGCCTCCGAACGGATTCTGGACGGTCAGACTTGCGGTGAAATCCAGCGCGTCCGCGGGCTTGGTATCGGGACGTGCTGGCGACGCAGCGGCGGTTCTGCCTGCTGCCGGCGAGATTCCTGTGCGAGCCGGGGCCGCAGGCCCAGGCCGGGATGAGGGTACCGGTCTCGCCGCGGGCGATACTGCAGGTGTGACTGCCGGCGCAGCCCCCGGCCGCACTGGCTGTGCGGGCCTGGTAACGCCCTGTGTGGCTGGCATTGCTGGGGTAGCCTTGCCAGGCGGCCCGACAGCGCCTTGCGCGGCTGCGGCGGTTACAACGCCCGGTTTTACAGGCGGCGCAGGTGCAAGCGGCGAACCCGGCGGTCTTGCGGCGGGCGCGCGCGGAATTTGTGCGGCCGGTGCCATCGGAGGTTTTGCGCCTTGAGCAGCATTAAGCGGTTGGTTTGCCGGGATCGGGGGTTTCGTTGCCGGTGACGATGCGGGCGCTGTCGCGGGTTTTGGCGGAAGCGATGGCGCTGCCGCAGTACTGTTTGGCGTTAATGTCGGCGCTGCGGTGGCCAACACTTCGGATGGCACCGGCCGCGCCATCAAGTCCAGATCTGGCAGGGGCGAGGATATGATCCCGGGGGCACCTGGAACGTCCAAACTCAATGATGGTATATCCATCTCGAGCCGGAAGGCAGGCTCCTGGGATGGCGTCGGTTGGGCTGTCGCAGGCTCCGCAGCCGGCGCTACCAGAAACTCGAGGTCGGGTATGACATGCGGTTGACCAGCGGACACGGGAACGGATTCGTGCGCCAGTGCCGGGGCCGTCCCGGCTGGCGCGGCGGAATCCAGCTCCGGCACCAGAGCCAATTTCGCATCCGCAGTCGCTAGAGCGTCCGCCCCGGGCACCTGCTCCACGGGAGGCACGGTAATGAATTCCAGACCAGGCAGAATTTCGGGCGTCGTGGCAGGCGGTGAACTCGGCGCGGGGATCGCTGGCAGCGGCGTATTGATGGCAGATTCCGCAGCCGGCTGCGGTAAGGGCTCGCTTGCGAGGGCTAACGGATGGTCGGATGCAGGCAATGGTGAGGCTCCAGCGCCATCGAGCTGCGCAGGCTTGGCAAGAACCGGTTCGGGCTGTAGCTCAACTGTTGCCGCAATTGGCAAGTCGGGCACGGACCCGGCAGGCTTCGCAAGAATCGGTTCGGCCTGTAGCTCAGAAGTTGCCGCAATCGACAGGTCGGGCAGGGACGCGGCAGGCTTCGCAAGAATCGGTTCGGGCTGTAGCTCAGAAGTTGCCGCAATTGACAGGTCGGGCACGGACGCGGGCTGCGCAGCCAACGGCGCGAATGTTGTCGGGGGCACTTCCGCAGTTACAGGTTCAACAGGCGTTTTCGCATCCGGCGCAGTCTCGCTCGTATCGCCGGTCTTCTGCGCAACCGGTTGTTCGGGCGCATCGGGCTTGCCGATGATCCCCGTATGCATCGCCATCAGGTCCGCAAAAAATGCGGTGCGTACCTTATCCTCGATCTCGACCTTGCGGAGTCCCGCCGAGATACGCTGCAGCACTTCCGGAACGATAACGGCCAGTTCACGCCGCTCATCAACGGTCTGCTTCGGCTCCACGCTCCAGATGAGCAGATCCATGGTTTCCAGCGCGGCTTTCCAGTTCTCGCTATCTTCTCCGTCAACGACGTGGATCACCAGCAATACCTGAACCCATTGCTCGATAAGGAACTCCAGAACCCGGACCGGCACATCGGCAATCCGTGCGCGCGCCCTGATTTCTGCCTGCGCCACGGTTTTGGCAAGGCCCAGCTTTTCATTTTGTTCGATACGGTTCGCCGCCGACTGTGTTTCTTTTTGTACCCGCTGATCTTCTTCGGCGATCAGCGTTTCGACCCGTTTGCGTGCGACATCGAAGACATCCATGTTGCTTTCGAAACGATCGATCAGTTCCTGGAGGATGATCTCCATGTTCCGGAACAACGGACTCGACGTGTTGAAGTCAATCGGAAGGCGCAATGAGATGTCCCCCAGCGTATCGAGTAACTGGCGTGCGGGATGCGTCTTTCTGGAAAAGAAGGTCTTGTCGGCAATCGCGACTTTCAGCATCGGAATCTGCAGCCGACCAATGAGTCCCTTTACGCCAACGGGTATCTTGGGGTCATCGAACAGCTGATCGAACACGAGGGACATGATGTCGAGCGTCATCATGTCCAGTTGATTCATACCAGTGCCTACACTCGTGTTCTTAAGCTCGCGGAGCACATTTTCCATGCCCATGCCGCCGGAGGCTGCGTGCGCGATCGGCAGGACGTTGCCCGGCGTGGCGCTCGCATCACCAAGCTGGATGCGCGTAAGCAAACCCATCAGCTCCGCGCCCTGCAGCAATGTCTGCTGGGCCGCCGCTCCACCGCCACCGGCGTGGCCGGTAAAGCCGCCACCACCCGGTTGCGGCGTCGCATTGGCGCTGCCGGCGCGCAGACTTTTCAGGATGGAAAAGAGGTCCTGCTCGCCATCGGGCGCATTTGGCTGGGCCGGCGCGGTTGGCTTCGGAGCCATAACAGCGGGCGCAATGTCCTTGGGCGTCTCAACGGCGGACTGTGAAGCCGGGAGCGGCTTGCCCGCTTCCTTTTTCGCCGACAGGCGGATTTTCGGCAAGATCGAATTCTGCACCAGCAAGGCATTCACGGCCTTGTAGATGGCGCGGATTTCATCGGCCACATGGTCGTCGAACAGCCTCAGCAGCACCAGCCGCACGTCGACCTCGGAATCGAGTTGGCGGCAGGTATATTTATACGCGTCGCAGATCGCCTGGGGCGTAAAGGGGTTGTCTTCCGTCTGCAGACTGGCATCGCCGAGCAGCACACCAACGCGCTGATCGAGCGCGATGAGCTCCTCGTCACAGTACTGGCGCAGTCTGGAGGCCATCGCATTAAATTTGAGCGACTCTTCCAGGTCCTCAGTGCCAACCAGCTCTAGCTCCAGTGACGACAGATCCATTGCCGCGAAACTGTCGCCAATCTTTTTTACCCGATTGCTGCGCTGCTGGAATTCGCGCAAATAGCGCGCTCGAAATTGCTTCTCGATCGTTTCGCGTTCCGCCCGTGCCTTGTCCCTGGTTCGCACATAGAGTCTTTTTACCGTGGCATCGCGAGTTTCATTTGCGAGTGCGGAAATCGTCTCTTCGGCCTTGTCGAGCATGGTGCCCAACGCCAGGCTCAGACGTTCGCAGACCAGGTCGCGACACTGGACCAGCAGGCTGTCGAACGGGGTTACCTCGGTTGTAGCGGAACCGGATTCCGGATCTTGAAATTGAGCGGGCATAACCTTTAGTTTCTATCGTCCATTGCACCGCCATGTGCAGGGCCCCGCGCAATACGGCAATCGCAGGCCACTTCAGCAGGTCTGACTACACGTAAAATGGATCGACAATGCTGCATTGTGCCCTTTTGACCAAAATAAAAAAACCTCGAATCCGCACGATGGATGCGCCAGGAAAGACAATGGTTTGGACCGTTAACGCATGCTACCGCATCATGCCGCTGTCGGGCTGCACAGGCACATGTCGGCCCGGAAGTTCTGGCCTTGCGTTTCGGGGATCCGCGCACCTATGCTGCTGGCAAACATCAACCCCGTCGATGGCCCGGCCATCGCATTTACGAAATTCACGTTTATGGAACTCACCAACAGACTGGAAAAATGCTACGCCGCCGCCGTCCATGATGTTTTGCGTGCCATGGGCCACGCGCAATGCGTGCTGCCGCATACCATCAAGCCACTGGACCCAGCGAAGAAACTCGCTGGTGAGATCTATACCGTAAGCGGCTATATCGACCAGACGCGCGATGCGCATGACACGCTGGTGCAATGGACAGGACTATTGTCCAGAGCGCCTTCCGGGAAAGTATTGGTATGCCAGCCGAATACGCATACGGTGGCGCTGATGGGTGAACTCTCTGCTGAAACTTTGCAACACAAAGGCGTGCTGGGCTATGTTGTTGATGGCGGATGCCGAGACACGGATTTCATTTTGAAACTCGGCTTCCCGGTATTCTGTAGTTTCAACACGCCCGCCGATATCGTGGGGCGCTGGGTGCCGGACCGCTTTGGCCAACCGGTTACGATCGGCATGGTCACGGTGTGCACTGGAGACTATTTACTCGCCGACCGCGACGGCGTGGTTATCATCCCCGGCAAGATCGCTGAAGAAGTTGTAGCCAAAACCGAACAAGTGCTGCTCACCGAGAACAAAGTGCGCAGCGCAATTCTGGGTGGCATGGACCCTCAGCAAGCGTATTTGAAATTCGGCAAATTCTGATGAACCGATTTGACTTCAACGGCCGCGCTGCGGTTGTCACTGGCGCGGCACATGGGCTCGGATTGGCAATTACCCAACGCTTGCTGGACGGCGGGGCCGCCGTTTCCATGTGGGACATGGACCGGGCCGCGCTGGAGACAGAGGCAAAGGGACTCGGCACCAAGGCGAAAATACATACCGCGGTTGTCGACGTAGTGGATGAACTGCAAGTTGGCATTGCGGCCAAGGCCGCTTTGGCGCATCTGGGCCGCATAGACATCCTGGTGAACAATGCAGGCATTGCGGGACCGGTGCGGCGAAGCTGGGAATATTCGCTGGAGGAGTGGCGCAAAGTCATGGCCGTGAACGTCGATGGCGTTTACCTTTGTAGTCGCGCAGTGATCCCGATCATGATGGCTCAGCAATACGGGCGCATCGTCAATCTGGCATCCATTGCGGGGAAAAATGGCAGCCCCTATTTCGCGCCCTATTCCACATCCAAGGCCGCAGTAATCGGCCTGACGAAGTCGATGGGGAAGGATCTTGCGAAGGACGGCGTGATCATCAACTGCATTGCCCCCACCGCAGTCGGCACCGACATGGTAAAGGCGTTTCCGCAGAAGCTGCTCGACTCCATGATTGAGCAGACGCCCCTTGGCCGCATGGCCGATGCGAGCGAACTTTCCGCGATGGTGGCCTGGATGTGCTCGGAAGAATGTTCCTTCACCACCGGAGGTCTATTCGACTTGTCCGGTGGCAGGGCGACCTATTAAGAACCGAGCACGCGCAGTAACGGTTTCAACTGAAGCGATGCCCGATGCACGCTTGCATATCTAAAGCGTTTCACTGACAAGTAAGTCGTCGCCCTGGCCAAGTCCGCATCGAAGCGTTCGGGGCGCGGGGACACAAAGCGTAGTCCCTCTGGATATTAAGGAACCGCTCCAGCGTCAATAGGTCGGATCAATTAGCGCTTCAATTCCCAGTACACAGCGAATTTGCCCGACGTGTAAGACTTGCGGGAGACGCGCTGGCGGGAATCGACTAACATGGACGCCGCTCCCGCGGCTAGAAAAACTGACTCGAACAGGAGCCCTCGAAAAGATGCTGCAGGTCAACCGCAAAGAAAACACGATAGCGATGCCGCATACAGAAAACCATCTCGAGCTGGTGCGGAGCAATTCACGCCGGGTAGCGCGCAGAACCACGGACGCACTTCGCTGGCGAAACCGCGAAAGTCTTGCAGACTCGTGGAAAGGCCGGAAAGAGTTGCTTGCCGGATTAACGGCGCCCCAAGCCTGGATTGCATCGAAGTATTTCTATGATGCGCTCGGCTCTCAGTTGTTCGATGCAATAACGCGCTTGCCCGAGTACTATCCCACACGCACTGAAGCTGCAATTCTGACGCGCCATGTCACTGACATTGCGCGGGTGGTAGGCACCGGCCGCACTTTGATCGACCTGGGTGCGGGAAATTGCCAGAAAGCAGCCGCGATGTTTCCGGCGCTCAAGCCGGCCCAGTATGTCGCAGTGGACATTTCCACGGAATATCTGGATGCGGCGCTGTTTCGTTTGCGCCAGCAGTTCCCCGAAATCGCCATGACGGGTCTCGGCATGGACATGTCGCAAGGACTGTCGTTGCCCGATTCCATGCCTGAAGCAGGACGGCTGTTTTTTTATCCGGGCTCTTCCATCGGTAATCTTACGCCGCAAGAGGCGACGCATTTCTTGTCCGATCTTCAGCTGCAATGCCAGCGCGGAGGTGGCCTCCTGATCGGCGTGGACCTCATCAAAGACAAGGCGATTCTGGATGCAGCCTATGACGACGCACTAGGTGTGACCGCTGCTTTTAACTTGAACGCACTCAACAATGTCAATTCGGTGCTCGGTTCGGATTTCGATGTGCGCGACTGGCGCCATTGCGGTTTTTTCAATCCGACCATGTCGCGCGCCGAAATGCATCTGGAAACCCGGCTTGCTGTTGAAGTGACTTGGCCCGGCGGCCATCGCAACTTTGAAGCAGGCGAGCGCATCCACACTGAAAACAGCTACAAATACAGCGTGGAAGATTTTGGTGAACTGCTGCGCAAGGCCGGATTCAGCAATGTCACCGCATGGATGGATCAACGCAAATGGTTCGCGACATTTTACGCGACAGCATAGTCAAGGAGGCCAACGTGAACGATCCGCGCCGACCTAACGCGGTCAATTTGCAAGTGCAAGGCAGAGATACTGCCGTTCGCGAAGCCAGCTTGCGCAGCCGTTTTGTGCAAACCCGCTCTCGCAGCCTCAATATTGCCAAGCCACTGAGCGAAGAAGACTGCTGTGTCCAGTCCATGCCGGACGCCAGCCCGGTGAAATGGCATCTTGCGCACACCACGTGGTTTTTCGAGACTTTCGTGCTGGAAAACTTCGAAGATGACTTCCGACCGTTCCTGCCGGCTTTTCGCGTGCTGTTCAATTCATACTACAACGGTGTCGGGGAAAAGCATCCGCGCGCGCAACGCGGCTTGCTGACGCGACCCCCGCTGCACGAAATCATGCTATACCGCAAGAAAGTAAACGAACGCATGCAAAGGCTGTTCGAGTATTGCGCAGAAGATGCCTCATTCATTGAGCGGGTGGAACTTGGACTGCAGCATGAGCAGCAACACCAGGAACTTATCTTGACCGATGCCAAGCATCTGCTGTCGCTTAATCCTCTCGAGCCCGCCTATCGCGATTTGGACGCCCTGCGCTCCGAGGAATGCAGCGCGCTGCAGTGGTTGTCAATTGACGGCGGTCTCGTGCCAATCGGCCACGAAGGCACGTCATTCAGCTTCGATAATGAAACGCCGCGCCACAAACATTATCTTGATGCTTACTGCCTGGCTTCCCGCCTGGTGACCAATGGAGAATATCTGCAGTTCATCATGAATGGCGGCTATCACGATCCGCGGCTATGGCTGTCCGAGGGATGGGATTGGTTGCAGGCTGGTAACATCGCCCATCCACTTTATTGGGAGTGCGACGACGACGGCTGGAGTGAGTTCACGCTCGGCGGTCGCCGGCCGCTCGATCTGGCGTTGCCCGCAGTGCATCTCTCCTACTTCGAGGCCGACGCCTACGCGCGCTGGGCGGGCGCGCGCCTGCCCAGCGAAGAAGAATGGGAACATGCGGCGCTAATGCACGAGGCGGAGGACGACACCATGCGCACCGATCAGCTGCATCCCAGCGCTGCCAAGGGGCTTGGGCTGCAGCAAATGTTCGGCGAAGCGTGGCAATGGACGCGCAACGGTTATGCGCCTTATCCGGGCTATCGTTGGCCGCAAGGTGCGATTGGTGAATACAACGGAAAGTTCATGGTGAACCAGCAGGTGCTGCGTGGAAGCTCCTGTGTCACGCCGGGCGGTCACAGCCGCGCGACTTATCGCAATTTCTTCCCGGCGACGGCACGCTGGCAGATGTCCGGCATCCGCCTGGCGAAAGACGGTAGCGGCGTTTAAAGCAGCACTCACCCTGCAGATTCGACGCCTGGGCAGCGCTGTCGTCCGTCAGCAACCCAGTTTGCGAAGGTCGTCCTCGGTCCTGGCGCGCTGGCGCCGGAGGGAATCCATGCTTTCGATGCTACCGCCGCTGCGCTCTTGCGCGCGCAGCGACTCCGCGTTTGTGGCAAGGTCCGTGCAACGGGCTTTCTTGCTGGCTGCATCACGCTGTTTCAGTTCGGCGGTTGCGGCCGCTGCTTTCCTTTCCTCGGCGCCCGGATCCACCGGCGCCACCTGCTGAACCGGCGGCACCGCACCGGCGCGGACCATCGCCTCGTGCAGCGCCAGCGCCTTTGCGTTTTCCGCCATCTCGACCTCGCACTCGGCTTCTATGCGCGTACGCACCTCGGCGGCGGTCCCTCTAATCCTGTACACGCCGGCGATGAGTTTTCTCCGGCCCGGATCCCTCTCCGAGGAGAGCATCTTCTCCTCGGTTTCCCCGGCTTCGCGGGCCCAGACGATCTTCTGCGACTCCGCTCCGCGTTGCGGGCATACGGGGCTCGCCGCCGCCCCGGCCGGCGCGGCGGATGGGGGGTTGGATGTCTTGCGGCTGGCGCCGCCAACCGAAATGTCTTTTCCCTCTTTTCCGCCGCCGCAAGGATGGTCCTGATATTCGTTTCCGCAGCGGTACATTTTTTGCGCCAGGGGCGCCGAGGCCGTCAGGCAAACTGTCAGTGCAACTACGACGAACAAGCTCCCGTGCGCCCACTTCTTCATTGTCCTTCCCCTGACGAATCGAGTAAGCCTCCGCATCCGTGCAGCCGGAACCGCACCTGTTGTTGTACCTTGTTTGGGAACGCATGCCTCAATCATATGCTGCAAACATTATGGTTCATCCGCAGGATAGTCAATAGCGCTTCGCGGTCCGGCGTCCGGTGGGTGCGTCGTGAACGCAAATCCATGGAGTAACTCGCCGATGAAAACTCCGGGTACGAGCGTCTGTCGACCCGAATGCCTCAAAATACCTTGAGAGACACGGCGCCCGCGCACACCAGGAAAGAAGCAGCGTAGCGCGCGCTACCGAATCTCTCCTTCAGCACGGCCGAGGCGAGCACGGTGCCGAAAATCACGGAGGTTTCGCGCAACGCGGCCACCATCGCGATCGGTGCGTGTGTCATCGCCCAGAGCGCAATGGCGTAGGAAGCCCAAGCGCACAGTCCGCCTCCCAATAGCGGCAGGCAGTGTGCGCGGATCCGGCGCATCGCCGCCGCCGGTTGCCGCAAAAGCAGAAATAGCGCGAGCAACAGTCCGTTGAGTGCCATCATCCACGCCACGTACGAAAAAGCATTGCCCGACACGCGGCTGCCCAGCCCGTCTATGACCGTATAGGTACAGATGACGATCGCTGTGGCAAAGGCAAACAGCGTTGAAGCGACATGGAAACGGCCGCGCAGCCATTGGTCCGCGGGCAGCAACAGCAAACCCGCGCTGATCAGCAGGATGCCGTACCAGTTTCCGGGCGTAAGATGATCTGTGACGAACCATCCGGTCGCCACAGCGGTGAGCAACGGCGCGGTGCCACGCATGATTGGATAAACATAGCTTAAGTCCCCGGTGCGATACGCTGCTGCGACCAAAGCGAAGTAGCCAACCTCTACGCATGCCGAAGCGACGATATACGGCCAACTTTGCGGAGCAGGCGCAGGCAGAAAAGGCAGCATCGCGCACGAAACAACGGCAGACGCGCAAGCCAGCAGCGCGACGTCGAGCAACTTGTCCCCGCCCGATTTGACCAACACGTTCCACGCGGCATGCAGCAACGCACCGAACAGAACGGCGGCGATTACGAAGCCTGACACTGGCTCATTCCCGCGGATTATTTCCCACGAAATGTCGGCGCGCGCTTTTCCTTGAAGCTGCGCAAGCCGTCCTGGAAATCTTCCGATGCCAGCAATCGAGTCTGCGTTGCGCCAAACAACGCTGTAGCGGTTTCCGGACCCTCACGTAAAGCAACGCGTGCATTCCATAGTGTCGCCGCCACTGCGAGCGGCGCCTGTTCGGCAATGCTCCTGGCCAGTTCCGTCGCCCGTTGGCGCTGGCGTCCGGGTTCCACAATTTCCTGAATAAATCCGAGCCTGAGTGCCGTCTGCGCATCGAACTCATCGCCGGTGAGCAGGTAGCGCATGGCATTGCCCCAGCCGGCTCGTTGCACCATGCGGATGGTTGCCCCACCGGTCGGCATCAATCCACGCTTCACCTCGACTTGCGCGAAGCGTGTATCGGCAGCTGCTACGACAATGTCCGCTGCCAGCATCATTTCGATGCCCAGTGTGTAGCAGATCCCGTGCACGGCGAATACCAGCGGTTTGCTGCGGAATGGCGGGCGAGATTCGAATGGATCGATCTGGTCTTGTTCGACCAGCAGGGTGTCGCCGCCGAGATGCGGCGCGACTTTTGGCAAATCCAGTCCTGCCGTGAAATGCGCACCCTCAGCGTATACCAGCGCACAACGCGCCAGCGGCTCATGCTCATAACGGGTGTAGGCCTGGGCCATGCCGCGCAGCATGATCGGCGTAAAACCATTCAGCTTCGCCGGCCGATCGATGCCGATCAGGAAAAGACTGTCGCGCAGCTCGGTTGTTATGCGGCCTTCGGCCGGATCGGCTTGCTCGTTCATTTGATTGCCGTGCCTTCACATTTTCCCATTGCCGTCATCCTTGCTTAAATAACTAGGCTTTATAGCTGTCGCGCAGCTCGCGCTTGAGTACCTTGCCGATCGCGCTGCGCGGCAGCGCGTCCACCAGCCGCACGGCGGCTAGCCGCTGTGTTTTACCGAGCTGATTGTTGGTCCAGGCAAGCACCATCTCAGCCAACTCCGGTTCACGCCGCTTCGGCACGACGAACCCGACAGGCGTTTCGCCCCAGCGCTCGGATGGCACACCCACCACGGCGGCCTCCGCGACATCGGCGTGGCTTTGCAACACGGCTTCCAGATCACTTGGATACACGTTGAATCCGCCGGAAATGATCATGTCCTTCTTGCGGTCCATTAAAATCAGAAAGCCATCTTCGTCGAAGCGGCCGATATCCCCAGTGCGTATAAAGCGGCGTCCCGATGCGTCGTACCACTCGGCTTCCGCCGTTTTGTGCGGCTGGTTGTGATAACCCGTCATGATGCCTTCAGAGTGACCGACTACCTCGCCGGTTGCACCGGGCGGTAGTTCAAGTCCCTGATCATCGATCAGGCGAATGTCGTGTCCGGGCGCGGGACAACCAACTGTGTGCAGTTTGTCCGGATAACGGGTCGCTTCGAGAACGCACGTGCCGCCTCCTTCCGTCATGCCGTAGTACTCAATCAGCCGGCCAGGCCAGCGTTGCAAGACTTGTCTCTTGAGGCTGGCGGGAAATGGCGCACTGGTGCAAAACTTGGTGCGAAAACCTGACAAGTCGAAGCGCTCGAAATCCGGCAGGGCCATGATGCGAGAATATTGCACCGGCACCAGCATCGCGGTCGTCGCGCGGTACTTCTGTGCGATCTCAAGAAAACGTTTTGCGTCGAACTTTGCCATCAGAACCACCGTGCCGCCGACCGCTAGTGTCGGCAGAAAACTCACCAGCGTGGTATTTGAATAAAGCGGTGTCGCCACGATCGTGACGCAGTCAGGCTGGTAATCGTACGCTGCGGCACGCTGCCATTGACGCCAGCGCATCAGATTGGACTGCACGATTCCTTTCGGCGTGCCGGTCGTCCCCGACGAGTAGATCAAGTTGAACGGCGCGTCCGGCTGAGCCTTGACTGGCGCAGGCACCGTTCCAGGAGCCGCGAGCCAGCTCTGGAAGCGCATTGCGACGCCAGAGTCATCCAGCGCGATACGCGTCGTGCTGATTCGTTCGCTCACGAGTTCCAGCGCGTTCGCAACCGAAGCATCGAGGAACAGCAGGCCGGCGGCAGAGTCAGTCACCATGCTGGCGATGCTGGCCGGCGTGGACGATGGCGCGAGCGGCGCCACAGCCATACCGGCGCGCAAGGCACCCACCAATACCGCCGCGTATTCGATCGACATCGCCGCGCAGATTGCAATTGTCGCGCCAGACACCAAGCCGGCACGTTGCAGCGTCGCTGCGATGCGATCGGCCAATTCGTCAAGCGAACCATAGTCGAGCGTGCGCTCGTCCTGCCTCAGCGCGATGTGGCGCGGCCGCTGCGCACAGTGCACTCGGATAAGTTCCGGCAACGTGTGAAAGCCGTGCGTCAGAATGCCATCAAGGGCCAAAGTTTCGCTCATTCAAGAGCCGCGTCAGCGGTCAAGTATTGGATTCGTGCGGATGATATCGGGAACGCCGTTCAGATGTCCAAGCCACCGCCCTAACCGGACGTCGCAATAAGGCGCCAGAGCGAAGTCACTTCGGCTGCACGCGCAGCATGCAGTGCATCGCCTGCATCGGCGGCCTTGGGATGGCGTGGCCTGGCATCGATGCGGCCGACAGTACGCAATCCGGCACGCTCGATTGCCACCAACAGCTCTGCGCGCGAACGCAAGCCGAGATGTTCGGCAAAGTCGGACAAGATCAACCAGCCCTCGCCGCCGGGTTCCAGATGCGCCGCCAGACCATTGAGGAAACCAAGCAGCATGCGGCTATCTTCGTCATACACCGCGGACTCGATCGGTGAAGCGGGCCGCGCTGGCAACCAGGGCGGATTACACACTACGAGGGACGCACGCTGCTCCGGGAACAGGTCTGCGCAAACTACATGCACCTGGTCCTCCAAACTCAGTCGCGCAATGTTTTCCCGCGCACAGGCCAACGCGCGAGGATCCTGGTCGGTGGCTATCACAAGGTCCGCATTGCGGCGCGCCAACACGGCAGCCAGCACGCCGGTGCCCGTGCCAATGTCAAAAGCGACAAACCGCTCCGCGCCAGTTCGCGGCAACGGAGCATTCGCGACCAGGTCCACGTATTCACCGCGCACTGGAGAAAACACACCGTAGTGCGGATGAATGCGATTATTAGGCGCGTTGCCAAGTGCTAAAATTTCGATGCCCTTTTTGCGCCACTCGTGAGCGCCTATTATTCCCAGTAGTTCACGTAAGGATGCGACGGAAGGCACCCCCGTTGCCTGTTCGGGACCCCATGCTTCGATGCAGGCTTGCCGTACATCCGGTGCACGTCGCAAGGGAATGCTGTAATCGGCATTGAACGGGATAAGCAGCGAGCCCAGCACACGAGCCCGCTGTGACCGGGCCAATCGATAACGATGGAAATTATCGACGGGCGATGCGGCATGTGACCCGGCTTTCTCGCTTTTTCTTTGCTTGCGTGCTGGCATCTTATCGATGCGCCGCGCCATTGCCTGCAGCAACTGCGAGGCATTGTGGAAATCTCCGCGCCACAGCAACGCTGTTCCTTCGCAGGCCAGCCGATACGCCGCGTCCGCCGTAATGGTGTCATCCGCCGGGAGCACGTGCCTGGGTGGCGGCGCATTGCGTTCCGAGCGCCAGTGCGCTGAATGTTTCTGGCCGGCTTCGGTCCAGTGAATCACAGGCGGCTTAGCGCTAGAGGATTCAGCGCTGGCTGACGAAAAAAAGGCGGACATTAAATGCTCGAGCCGCGAAGTCGCAACAATCTTTCATAGACAGACGTGGCGACCCGTCGTTGACTTCAACATGATGTACGTTGTGGCAGCGGCAGCGACGCGCGAAATCGCCTACGAAATGTTTATTCGAAGTACTCCGGCGCATGCTTGAGCGTGTCTGTCTGCTCCTTGTCGTGGTTGATCCACAAGGTCGCGTGTTCGCGGGCCACGATTGCCGCCAATTTATCCATGGATGCGAGGCTCTGCTCCTTGTTGAAGTTGCGCGCCGGCACGCGGCGGTTTTCCCAATTGTCGTGAAAATGCACCGCATCGCCGGACAACAGAACCGGGCCGGTCTGGCGCAGCCGCACCAGCAGCGACTGATGGCCCGGAGTATGGCCCGGCGTGGAATAAATCATGACTGAGCCGTCGCCGAACACGTCATGGTCACCGTCCAGCTTCACCGTCTTGCTGTCGCGCAGCCTGTTGTAGAACGCAGGATTGAATCCGAATTTCGACGGATCCGGGCCGAAAGCCGCATCATATTCGGCCTGCTGGAGGTACAGCGTGGCCGCGGTAAACAAATTGGCATTGCCGACGTGGTCGCCGTGGAAATGAGAAAAACCGAGATGTGTGACTTCTGCTGGTGAGATGCCCAGCTCCTGCAATTGCGAGCGTAAGGTCTTGCGCACATGCAAGGTCAGCATACCGTTGCCGACAACAAAGCCGTCCGGCATTGCTGCAATCGTGTCCGACACCCCGGATTCCCACAGTAACAGTCCTTTCGCATGACGTATCAGATAGCAGCTGTCACTGAACTCCCAATGCTTGCCGATATTGACGCCGGGAGACCAGGCCGAAAGATTCTTGGTCTCGCTTTCGCCGCAATTCAGCACGTACATGCGCTGCAGTCCTTGGGTGTCTTGTGCGAGGGCCGGCGCATCGCCCAGCATGCAGGCCGCAAGCAAGCTCGTAATCCCGGCGATGATTCGCGTTTTGGCTGCGTGCTGTTTTTTCGTCATGATTTCTCTCCTGGCCGATTGGTTGATATAACGTGCATGGGCCGCCCCAACCACTTGCGTCCGGGATTAGAAAAAACGACTTCAGCGCGGTTTGTAAGTGAACTTTTGCCCGCCGATAGTTGCCTCGTACATCAACCCGCCCTTCGCCACGGTAAACGTCGCCATGCCCTTCTGGTATTGGCCGGCTACCGTAGCGTCGTTTTTGTTCCCGCTCGCGTTCACCGATGTACCTGTGGTGCTTGTCTTGGCGCCCGCTGCAGCGGTGATAGCAACGGCAGAAGCCTCGGCGCCGAACTCGAAGTTGCCACTCGTAAATTCCTGGAGCGAGCGTTGATCTTCGAAGAAAATGATCTGACTATAGGCCTGCCCGCCAAACTGCAACCCCACCGTCAGTTGGCTCACGGACGTGTCGCCAATGTACTTGCCTTTCTGGTACACCCGACCTTTGCCGAAAGCGCCGCCGATTCCGATGCCGCCTTTACCAACGGTGGGGAACACAGCGTAGCCATAGCCGTTCTTGAAGAACGTGCTGCTCTCAGCAGCTTTTTTGAACATGTTGATGGTATCCGTATACTCCCCTGCACGGGCCGGCGAAATAACCACCAGGGAAACGAGCACAGCGAACAGCGCGCCGACAAGTCTGATTGAATTTTGCAAAGTCATGATTTTCCCCTCCTGAATTGTATTGTTGTCAACTACGGGCAATAAGATGAAAACGATAATAGTGTAATGCATGCGCGGGCCTTGCCGCGTATCGCCACACCCGACTGGCGCTAGCTAGATTGCCGACAGGCCGCCGTCGGCGGCGTAGACGCCGCCAGTGCAAATGCTGGATTCATCGGAAACGAGGAACAACATCAGGTTGGCAATTTCTTCGGCAGTGCCGTAGCGCTTGAGCGGCAGCCCCGCCATGATGGTATCGCGGGATTTTTCCGGTGCGCCCGGAGAACGGCCTTCCTCGATGTTGCGCATCATGCGGGTGTCGGTTGGACCGGGCAGCACACAGTTCACACGAATGTTAAACGGCGCGCACTCCACGCTTGCGACCCGCATCAGCCCGATTTCCGCGTGCTTGCTCGCCACATAGGCGGAGTTTCCCTGGCCGCGCGCCTTGATGCCTCCAATAGACGATGTGATGATGATGCTGCCGCCTGCCCTTTTCTTCAGCGCAGGGATCGCGTATTTAAGCCCGAGAAATACGCCGCGCACATTGATGGCGATGACCTGGTCGAACACGTCGAGCGGGTAATCGCTAATCGCGGACGTCGCGCCTTCTATGCCGGCGTTGGCAATGAAGCTGTCGATGCCGCCGAATGTTTGTTCGGCTGTCTTGATGAGTCGCAAATTGTCTGCGGGCTGCGATACGTCGGCGACGATGTATGCGGCGTTGTCGTTGCCCACCACCGCGGCGGCAAGCGCCGCTTCATTGCGTCCGGCCAGCATGAGCTTTGCACCTTCCCGAGCGAACAACCTGACTGCCGCCAGTCCGATACCGCTGCCGGCACCGGTTAGCACCACCACTTTGTTGGCAAGCCGGGTCATTTATTTTCACTCACTGTGAAGCTCATTCGATCGATTACGGCATGGGTACGAAGGCAAGTCTCCATGCCGAGCATGGCTAGTCGAATTCTATACGGCGTATGTCGCCAACAATAAAAATGTAGGAAAACGCGCCAATCAGTGCCACCACGGCGATAAATGCCAGCGCTCCGAAGAACGATCCCGTTGCGGCGACGATGAAACCAATCACCAGCGGCGTGACGATACCGGCAAGGTTAGCCGCGAAGTTAAAAATACCGCCCGTGAGGCCGAGCAGGCCCTTCGGCGCAATGTCGGAAACCAGCGTCCAGCCCAGCGCCGCCATACCCTGCGCGAAAAACGCCAGCGACAGGATAGCGATCACGACATGATCGCTTTGCACATAATTCGCGGTGACAATGATTGATGCCAGGAGCAGACCAGTAATGATGGGCAGCTTGCGCGCCATATTGACCGAGCGCTGGTCCTTGAGCATCCAATCCGACCACCAGCCGCCAAACAGTACGCCAACCGAAGCGGCGATGAACGGCAGCACGCTAAAAAAACCAATCTTGAGCCATCCCATATGTCGCTCGGTGGCGAGGTAAGTCGGAAACCACGTCAGGAAGAACACGAGCGTGGAGTTGCCTGCGAATTGTCCAATGCAGATGCCAGTCAACTGCCGATAGCGCAATAGCTTTCCGACCAGGTGCCACTCGAATTTCGTAGTCGACTTCGGCGTGATAATCCCGCCGCCCGCGGCGATATGGTCAAGTTCCGACTGGTCCACGTTCTTGCTCTCATAGGGCTCCCGGTAAGTGCGCCACCAAAACAAGCCAAACAGAATGCCAGCCAGACCGACGGTGAAGAACAGGCTGCGCCAGCCGAAAGCACCGAGTATCCAGAACAGCAGCGGACTCAAGAATGCCAGGCCAACATACTCCCCAACGGTGTAAACGCCGGTGGCAAAGGCGCGCTCCTGTTGCGGGAACCAGGTAGCCACGACGCGGCTGTTGGTCGGGAAACAGGGCGCTTCGGTGACCCCAAGCGCCAGGCGCACGCTTAGCAGTGACGCAAGATTGGTCGCCACCCCGTGTAGCAGCGTCGACAGCGACCAGAACGTCAACGATAGGAAATAAGTCAATCTGGTGCCGAAGCGGTCCAGAAAAATTCCGCCCGGGATCTGCATGGCCGCATAGCTCCAGGAGAACGCCGAGAAAACAATCCCCATAGTAACTTTGCCAATGTCGAGTTCCTGCATCAATGCTGGAGCGGCAATGCCGAGTACGGTGCGGTCGAGATAGTTGATCATCGTGCCAATGGTCAACAGGCCCAGTATGAAGAAGCGCACGCGTGAACGTGGCAGGGTTGGCGACTGCAAGGACATTTTCCGTCTCCCGTTTTTATATTTCTGGATGCAGCAGGACAGTACTCAGGCCAGCAATGCGAAGGTCGACGTGTCAACAACTATCATTTTGTCCCCATGGAATTGAAATGCCGTTGCATACGCTCGACATCCGGGCTGATACCGGTGAACAGCCGAAAAGCTTCCGCCGCCTGGAATACGGCCATGCCGCTGCCATTCATGGTCCGACAACCGCGCGCCCTAGCCACGCGCAACAGCTCCGTTTCGAGCGGAAAATAAACGATTTCCGCGACCCAGAGTGCCGGTCTCAGCAAAGCGGGCGGCACCGGCAGGCCAGGATATTTCAGCATCCCCGTCGGCGTGGCATGAACAAGTCCATCACTCGCCGCGACAGCGGTGTCCAGATCGGTTACTGCAGTGGCTCGCTTCTCGCCGAAGCGTTTGCACAGTTCGTGAGCGAGATGCTGGGCGCGGGCGCTATCAACGTCAAAGATCGCAAGCGCTCCGGTACCCAGCGTCAGCATGGCCTGTGCGACAGCTGCGCCGGCCCCGCCGGCACCGAGTTGAATTACGCGGTCTTTCTCCACATCGCGCAGGTCACGTTGAAAGCTAGCGGCAAAACCCGACCAATCCGTGTTGTAACCCGCGCGTTTACCGTCCGAATACACCACCGTATTGACTGCTCCGATGGCGCGCGCGTCGTCCGAGAGTTCATGCAACAACCCCATCACCTTCTGCTTGCACGGATAGGTGATGTTGAGTCCGGTGAAACCTTCTGCTTCAGCTTCCTCGAGCAAGTCCGGCAATGCATCGGCGTTCAGCTCTCGTTTGTCGAGATCGATAAGCCGGTAGTCGCAGCGCAAACCGTGTGCGGTGGCTTCTTGCTCGTGCATCGACGGCGTTCGCGAGGCCTGGATGCCGGAACCGATAAGGCCGACAACATAAGACGATCCGGATTTCATAGACTACGGATTGGGAAGCGCTTGACTCCTGCAGCAATGGTCCGGATTCTAATGGACTTCAAGACTCCCAATACCATGAAGCATTAGAGAAGGTGCCTGGCCTATGGGCTGGTGACCCGGCTCGGGTATGCTTCCGCCTGTGTGCCGATTTTGCATCTCAGAATGGAATGACGATGAACAAGGCTTTTTTTTCAGCGAAGAAACTTGCAGCGGTGATCCGCCGCAAACAACTCCGTAGTGCCGAACTGCTCGATTTCTACCTGGAGCGCGTAGGGCGGCTGAATCCCAGGCTCAACGCGATTGTCGTGCTTGACGAAAAACGCGCGCGTGAGCAGGCACGCAAAGCTGACCGCGCAGCTGCCAAAGGCGACTGGAAAGGCCCATTGCACGGGGTCCCGATGACGGTGAAAGAATCGTTCGATCTCGAAGGCCACCCGACCACGTGGGGGCGCATGGACATGAAGCACAACATTGCCAGTAGAAATGCGCTGGCCGTGCAACGGCTCATGGACGCTGGCGCGGTCGTGTTCGGCAAGACGAATGTGCCGGCATTGCTGGCAGACTGGCAAACCTTCAACCCTGTCTACGGGACAACCAACAATCCGTGGGATGTGACGCGCGTTCCGGGCGGTTCGTCCGGCGGCGCGGCCGCCGCGCTGGCTGCCGGCCTGACCGGCCTCGAACTAGGAAGTGATATCGGCGCCTCGATTCGCAATCCAGCGCATTACTGTGGTGTATTCGGTCATAAGCCGACCTTCCGGCTGTGCCCAAGCACCGGCCATAACCTGCCGCCGAACTTGGCGGTCAAGGATATGGCGGTCATTGGGCCGATGGCGCGCAGCGCCGAGGACCTGGAACTCGCCCTGAAACTGATTGCACAGCCCGATGAGGTCGAGGAGCGCGGCTTCAGAATCGCGCTGGCGAAGCCGAAGTCCGAAATAAAGAAGCTGAAAATTGCCGTACTGACTTCCGCACACACTGCGCCAGTCGATGATTCAGTGCAGGCGGCTGTGCTGGCCGCGGCAAATGTATTCGCAAAGCGCGGCGCAAAAGTCAGTGAAACCGCGCGGCCGGAGTTCGACCTGCACGACGCGCACCGCACTTTCATTCATTTATTACGCGGGGCGACTTCATCCGCGCTGAGCGACCAACAATTTGCGCGCCAGCGCGAACTGGCTGCGAACCTCAAACCCGAAGAAGAAGGTTACGCCGCCTGGATGCTGCACGCGAATACGATGCCGGTGCGCGAATGGCATGCATGGAACGAAAAGCGCGAACAGATTCGTTACGCTTGGGCGGCTTTCTTCCGCGAGTGGGATCTGTTGCTCTGCCCGACCGCTGCGACGGCCGCGTTCGAGCATAACCAGCAAGGCGAGCGCTGGGAGCGCATGGTAATGGTCAACGGCAAGCCGCAGCCGTCAACCACGCAGATGTTCTGGGCCGGCTTTCCCGGCATGGCTTACCTGCCGTCGACCATTGCACCCGCGGGATTCACGCGCGAAGGCTTACCGATCGGCGTACAGATTATCGGCCCGCAGTACGGCGACCTGGCGACCATTGCGGCCGCGCAATTCCTGGAACGGGATTTTCAGCCTTTCACTGCGCCGAAAGGTTACGAATAGTCCGCCCGGGTACTACTGCCTTCATGAGCATGCGGCTACTTGCTCACATTGGAATCGTGTACGGTGCCGTCATGGCATAGTTTACTGAACAGAACGATGGAATTGGACTTCACCCGACCGGCCGCGCAAGACGAAGCCTACAACCCTGGCATTGCACGTCAATGCTTTGAATCGTTCGGCAAGACGCAATCTTTTGCCGAAATGGAAAGTTGTTTCCTTGAAGGACAACCTAGCGACAAGATGTATCTGCTGGTCGAAGGCGAAGTCAGCCTGTTGCGCAACAAAAAGACGCTCGATATCGTCAAGCCCGGAGAAATTTTCGGCGAGATCGCCGTAATAACCAAACAGCCTCGTTCCGCGTCGGCAATCGCGCGCAAGTTCTGCCAGACGCTCATCCTGGACGCCAACCAGTTCCAGCAGGCGCTCCAAGCCACGCCCGAGTTCGCGCTCATGCTGATGAACATCATGAACAACCGGCTGCGACTCACCATCGACCTGATGAAGCAGACGGCCAGCTTGCCGGCCTTCGGAGAGCGCGATGAATTACGCGTCTTCGACAAGAAGACAATGGAAGAATTGGTTGGTGCTTTCAGCGCCCGGCCGCCACAGATTTTTCCGGTCGGCCGGACCATCATGAGGGAAGGTGATGCCGGCACGGCCATGTATATCGTCATGCGTGGCCGCGTGGTCGTGTCCATAAAGTCGTTCGTTGTCGACACTGTCGGTCCTGGCGGCACATTTGGTGAAATGGCCTTGGTGGATGGCGCCGCGCGATCTGCGACCGCAGTTGCCAATACGGAATGTCAGCTGTTGATGATAAACCGGGCCGATTTCCTGACTTTGGTAAAAACCAAGCCCGGCTTTGCCATCTCCCTGCTAAAAACCATCGCTGACCGGTTGCGCGCCATGACGGCACAGAAAAAATAGGTTAGATCACCATCGGTCTGCGCGCCTTCCACGGGCGGAATTTCTCAAGTTGACCCGCCAGGCGAAATAGCGTCGCTTCATCGCCGAAACGCCCGGCGAAATGGGATCCGATCGGAAGGCCGCGAGCGTTCCAGTACAGCGGCACCGACATGGCCGGCTGGCCAGTCACATTGCAGAGTGCCGGCACTGGCGCAAACACGCTGGCGCGGCGGAATGCCGCAAACGGGTCTTCCGGCGGCGCCTCAAAGCTTCCGAGCAACGGCGGTGGCTCAGTCACCACCGGCGTCAACCAGACATCGTATTGAACAAAAAAACGCGCGATGCTGCGCGCCATGTCTTGCAATTCCTCGATCGCTAAATCATATTCCGACGCGCTTACGCTTCGGCCCGTTTCGTATAGAAACCAGCTCAGCGGTTCCACGTCCCCGCTACGTATGGCTATGCCTCCGCGATGCGCAATGCCATCGAGGGTTGCGGCACAACCGGCAGTCCATAATATTGTGAACAATTGGGCCGCCCTAAGGTAATCGATGCGCGGCCTGGCATTGACGACTTCATGGCCCAGAGCCCGGCAGACGAGGGCGGCATCTTCCAGCGCGTCAGTGCAGTCGGGGTGGAGATCGACAAGACCCGGCGAGGAAACTGCAATGCGCAATCGTCCCGGGTCGACACCGACTTCCTGCAGAAACGTTCTTTGCCGCGCAGCGACCCGATTGGAATCGCCCACATCGGGCCCTGCTGTCGCATCAAGCAGGGCTGCGCTGTCGCGCACCGATCGCGTGAGCGCGTGCTCGACCACCAGCCGGACCTGTATGTCGCCATATTCAGGTCCGCATGGATTAACTCCGCGCGTGGGTTTCATGCCGAAAACGCCGCAGCAGGACGCGGGGATGCGAATGGAACCTCCTCCATCGGTGCCATGCGCCATCGTCACCATGCCGGCAGCAACCGCCGCTGCCGAGCCACCGCTTGATCCACCCGGGGAACACTTTGGATCCCAGGGATTGTGCGTAGCGCCGAACAAGCTCGGTTCAGTGGTTGGCAGGAGTCCGAATTCAGCGCAGTTGGTTTTGCCGAGCACAATCAATCCCGCCCGTTTGAGCCGCGCGACCAACAGGCTATCGTGATCGCAGACACGTCCTTGCAGCAGGCGCGAGGCCGACGTGGTCGGTACGCCCGCGTACGATGCCAGGCTATCCTTGAGTAAAAATGGCACACCGGCAAACGGCGCGTCCGGCAAATGACCGCGCGCAATTGCTCTGGCGTCCGCATACATTTTCGCTACTACCGCATTGATGCTCGGATTCAAGCGCTCGATGCGCGCGATTGCGGCCTCTACCAATTCAGTCGCGGAAACTTCCTTGCGCCGAACAAGTTCTGCCAATTCGATGGCATCGAACCGGGCAAAATCGTTTTCCGGCAAGAACGCCTGTTCATCCATTGCGATCCGAAAGGAATGAATCCTCCCCCTCCCGTACCACGTACAAAAGCGCCGCACCGACGATGAACAGGATCAGAATTGTCAGAATTGCGACTCGTGAACTACCAGTAAGGGAGGCGGTGATCCCCATCAACAACGGACCCAGCACCGTCGCGAATTTGCCGGCCATGTTGTAAAAGCCGAAGAACTCGCCTGCTTGGGCCGGTGGGATGATGCGTGCATAAAACGAGCGTGATAGCGATTGGACTGCACCTTGCACCAGTCCGATCACCGTTGCCAGTGCGTAAAACTCCCACAATTGTGTCATCGCATAACTGCACACCGTTACGCCCGCGTAGGTCGCAACGGACACGAAGATTGCGGGCTTGGCGCCAAAGCGTTCTCCCGCATACCCGAATGCAAGCGCGGCAGGAAAGCCGACAAACTGCGTAATCAAAAGCGCCACTATGAGGCTCTTCGGATCGAAGCCGAGAGCCATGCCGTAGTCCAGCGCCATGCGTGCGATGGTGTAAACGCCATCAATGTAAAGCCAGTAAGCCAACAAAAATAACCAGACTGTGCGCAGTTCCCTCACATGCCGGAATGTGGCGGCAAACTGGCGCAGGCCTTCCCGCACCGCGCGGCCAGCGCTGCGCGTGGAAGCCCCGGAAGGTTCTCTGACGAAGACCAGAAGCGGGATGGAGAACACGATCCACCACGCGGCGACCATGACAAATGAGACACGCACCGCTTGCGTACTATCCGCAAGGCCAAAACGGTCTGGCCATAGTGTCATTGCGATGTTCACGGCAAATAACAACCCGCCCCCCAGATAGCCCAGCCCAAACCCAAGCGCGGATACATAGTGCAGATGTTTCCCCTGCGCGACTGAAACGATCAGTGCATCATAAAAAATGTTGGCGGCAGAGAAACCGATCGAGGCCACTACGAACATTGCAACAGCCATCGGCCAATCACCACGGCCCACCAGGGCCAGAGCAGCCGTCGACACAACCGCAAGGGCGGTGAAGGCGGCCAGGTAGCCTTTTTTCGACGAGCCCCGATCGGCGATTGCGCCAAGCACCGGCGCGACCAGCGCTACCACGATACTTGCCGCCGAATTTGCCAGACCAAGTTGCAGCGTGCTCGCAGTGGCATCCGTGCCCGCGCTCCAGTACTGCTTCAGAAACAGGGGGAAAAACGCCGAAATGACCGTCAGCGCAAAAGCCGAATTGGCCCAGTCGTAGAGCGCCCAGGAGATGACACCCTTGCGATCCGGTTCCGGCGATTGAATCGGTTCAGCCCCTGTCATTGTGGTCATGCGTATTCCTTTGCAGGCTAAAACTTCTGCGTCACGGAAAATGCAATGAAATCCCGGTCGGTAAATCGATCTGCGTCGTTGCCCCGGCCGAGCCAGGCGCGATAGGAAATTCTTGCACTCATGGACTTGTCGATTGCGGCTTCGAGCGCGAGGATGTAAGACATGGTGCCTTCCAGTACGGTCCCCAGCGTGATGGGCGCATTGCCCTGCACGTCATGAATCCAGGCTATTGAAGGCGCGACGCTGCGCAGCCCGGCGACGTCGGGAAATTCAATGCGAGAGAACAGTCGATATCCCCATGCGGAGCGGCTGGCGAACCCATTTCTTCTGGCGCCATTCTCGTCGGGGCGGACCGTCACGCTGGCGTCCAGGAAGCCGGGTTTGAATCCGTGTATATAAACTCCGCCCGCTTCGGCGCTAGCAAACCACTGCGTGGCACCGAACACCGGCGGCAGCCCCTGAACCACCGACACCGCCCACTGCGATACGTCGAAACGCTCGAAGCCACCCAGTTCGTTATCGAAAAACGCGTTGGCGTTGCTTGCCGTGATGCCGCCGCGTGAGGCAATCAGCGGATTGCGATTCAACGTTGCCAAGGTGCCCGCGCAAAGTGCGCTTGCCGGAGCAGGTCCGCACGCAGCGGTTGCAGCCGCCGGCGCCAGTCCCGCTGTAATGAGGATATCGTCGTCAATCTGCAGCGGCTGACCGATGCGCATCGAATAGTTCGCGCTCAATTGGGTGAATGTTGCAGGCTTCAGCCGGGCGGAGGTTCCCACGATTGTGACGTCAGGCGGGTACTCGATGAAGTAGTTCCCGCTGGAAGTGTAGTCCGGGGCCGTTATTCCGAGCAGGCCCTCCAGAGTGCCGCTGTGGACGCTGACGATCGGCTCACGGGAGTGCACGCGCATCGCGTAGCCTGCAAGCGCAAATTGAGAGGCGCCCAATTCCGGTGTCTCAACCCGCAGGCCATACTGCCCGGAAGCATCTGGCAGCCTGTCTTCGCCGCGCGGGACCAGCGAGCCAAATGGCGTTACAGAGGTCTTTACCGAAACATCCTGATCTGGCACCAGGGGCGAACCTTGTCCCAACTGCAGATAACGAGAGCCTGGGGAGTAATAGTCATTCGCGCTAAGGAAAGTACCGGCCGCTTCCGGTTCGGTCGGTTTGAAGTCAAATTGGTAGAAGCCGGAATACGTCCATTTGCTGGCAGTAATCAGCTCGCCGAAAATCATCGGCACGGCGACCACCATGTCTTTTGCAGTGTTGCCCGGCTGGTAGCGCCGCGAAGCCGAGACCGCATTCACGGGCGCGATGCTTTGCCCAAACCAGACGCTATCGCTCCAGCGCAGTCGCTGGTTGCCGGCGCGCACGCTCAGCATTGCGTCATCAAGTCGCTGCTTGAGCCCGATAAAGGCGTCGTTCACATAAATGTTGCGGCCGGCGCGAATAATTGCTTCTTCGCTCAGGTTGTGGAAGTCAGTATGACCATCCGCGTTGACAAAATCGTAAAAGTAAACAGCTTCCAGCCCGACCTCGACGCGATCGGAGCCGCCGGCCACGACCGATCTGCCTTGGAGCGCGAAC
>JBJMWI010000085.1:0-42354 GCA_045810225.1 Burkholderiales bacterium | reverse complement strand
GAAAATCAATACCAGTGCACTTGCCAGTGTCGCATTGAACTTCATCGTCGTTTTCCTCTCGTAATCGTTAACTAGCCAGTCAATCCGCCCACTTGTGCGGCCGGGGTTGGACCGCATCACGACAATCGGAGTTTGCACTGGTCATTGCGCCAACCGGCATCCCCTTCCATCGATCACCAGTAACGTTGTGCGCAATCGCTCCTCTAAAATGTAGTGGTCAACTTCACCAAGAGAGTATTCGACTATGTGTCTCACCAGAACTCTCGTCGTTTTTTTATTACTGTGTACCGTCGCGCATGCCTATGAACCTGGTGGCGCTGAAACATCGGCAAGCGCGCGTTATACCTTCACCTGGCCATTCGGTGCAGGCCTTCAACCGCGCGGCGCAAGTACCAAAGGCGTACCGGTTGCGCTCGACAAGGAACCCACGGACGCATGGAAGCGCCTGCACGAGGCCGGCCTGACTGATTTCGAGCGTGACCGGCGCGCAATTCTCGCGATGGCCGGCCCGTACCGGGTTACTTTCGACTTCCTCGAAGTGGTGCAATTCGATCCATCATTGAAACCGGAAGCGCCCTATCAAAGCTGGGGCACCGAGTATGTATTCGTCAGTCAGGACAGCGGCGATTTCATCGCGCTTCAGCATATTCTGGTCATGCGCATGCTGCAGCAGGACGGCACGCCAAGTGAACCGCTGGTCACCCGGCACTGGCGCCAGGAATGGCAATACCAGGCGGATGCCGCACTGGTTTATCAGGGCGCGGACACATGGGTGCGCAAAACCATTCCGCCAGATCAGCGCCGCGGCGCATGGGTGCAATCGGTCTATCAAGTGGACGATTCGCCACGCTATGCGTCGTCTGGACGCTGGTTGCATACCGACAGCTTTTCCGCCTGGAACAGCGATGAAACATGGCGTCCGCTGCCGCGGCGGGAATGGAGCGTACGCAAGGACTATCAGGCATTAGTGGGCACCAATCGCCATACCATTATGCAAACCGGGTGGTTGCAGGAGGAAACCAATCTGAAGGCGGTGCTGGCAGCAAACGGAAAACCGCGGGCAATGCTGCCGTTCCTTGCACGCGAATACGGCGTAGCGCGCTACGAGAGAATAAAAGACTATGACTTCGAGCCGGGCAAAAATTATTTTGAAAAGACCGAGCCGTTCTGGGCCGAAGTGCGTGCCGCTTGGCGAGAAGTCGGCAACACAGGCCGCTTCAAGCTGAGCAAGCCGGTGGACCAGGGACAGTTGTTCATGCCGTTCTTTGATTACGCTGAAAAGCTCGCCGAAGGCCAGCCTTTCGTTCGCGAGGACGCGCGCGCGTTTATCCGCCAGACACTGCACTCCAGCTATCTCGCGCCCCCGGCGTGAACACGCAGCCCAACAATCGGCATCCAACCGCGCCCTACGGTTATTGGTCAGCGGTTTTACGTCAGCTCAGGAACAGTTGATAGACAGTAAGCAGGATTTCCACCGCGATCAGAATCACAATGTACCACTCGAGGCGCAAGGCATGCGCGCTACTCATGAGTTCCAACAGCGTGTGCGCGGTATCGGAAATCAGATTGAGCTTGCGCTCGAGCGCCAGATGGCGCTCCTTGATTTCGAACTCATCTTCCAGCCGGGCAAACAATCCTTCCAGTTCGGCATTGTTCCAGAGCATTTCCGGTTTCTCGGTAATCTCGGCGCGTCCCACCATGCGCTGCTCGACCAGAAGCATCGAACCGATTTTTTTCAACAAGTCTTTACTTTTTCCGCCGATACGTCCGCGCTTGTCCAGTTCGATGGCCAGCGGTTCGATGCGATCGAATTCGACACCGACGCTTTTTTCGTAAAGCGACAGCAGGACGCTCTTGCTCAGGATATCGGCGATGACCTGCAGCCGTTCCACTGCTGCATCTTCCACGTACGCAACACCGCCCTTGATAATCTCACGCACGCCCGGTTCGATCCGTACTTCAACTTCTTCCGTCTCAGGTATTGAGTAGACATTTGAGACTGAAGGTTGCAGATTAGCCAGGAAAGCGATTTCCTCCGCGGGGGCGACATCGAACAAAACCACGACACCATAGCGGTGAAGCGTTGCAGCGCCCCCGCCTTTGACTTCGACAGTTAGCGGATTGGTGGCCAGGCTTTCGATACTGCCCCAGGATTTCAGGCTGATGCGCTCTCCGATGAGCAAGGCGCGCGCCCTGAAGGCAGTCTTTTGGATCGGCGAAACCTTGGCATTTGCCATAGTCGTGTGGGAGTTTTTTTGCGCGGCGGCGCCGGCCTTGCGGCAGGAAACAGGTATGCTTAGATAAGCTTATCACCGGTCAGCCGGCCCGTGGTTTCTGCGGCCGGTGTGGGAGAAAGAACGCCCAGTGTCGATCACACTACAACGCTAGACATGGCACAAGAAGACCCATTTTCCTGGCCAACTCCGCCCTATTTTACATACGCCACCGTCAAGGACGGGTTGCTGCCGCAGAATTGCGTGATCGCCAGGGCCGATGGCAGCAAGCTTTACGGACAGCTTTTGCGCTTCTTACCCGAACACGCACGACTGGAATTCAGGGAAGCCCAGAAAAAAAATGTGGGTGTGGTCGATCTAACGACGGTCAAGCGGCTGCAGTTACCAAATCCTACGCGTCTGCTGCCTCGAAAGCTTGAGCAGATCCAGCAGGCTGGTGGGGTACAGGCCAGCGGCAGCCAACAGGTCAGCATTAAATTCAAGGACGGCGAAAAGTTTGAAGACCAGACGCTGGGCTTTCTGATTGAAAAGACCGGGCTGTACCTTTATCTGGCGGTGGACGAAGAAAGAGCCGTGCGCAATTTCATTCCGGCCCAGGCCTATGTTCATCATTCCATTGGTGCCTCGCTCGGAAAAATGGTCGCGGATCATCGCAACGATACCGTGGACTTTGTGAGAGTGGGCCTGCAATTCCAAAGTGAATTGCGTTCACAGCGTATCGGCGACTACCTGACTGCGAGTCAGATCATCTCGAGGGAATTACTCGAGCAGGTGCTTAAGGATGCCGACCAACCAAAATCCGAGACCATGCTCGGACAGATACTGGTTAATGAAAAACTACTGACCCAGCAAGAACTCGATGAAGCGGTCGGCTCGCAGGCCAGTGATCGCAAGCTTCCGCTGGGTGAGATCCTGGTGGAAATGGGCGTGATTGACCGTGCCACGCTGAACCGGCTGCTGGTGCGCAAACTTGGGATTCCGTTCGTCGACGCCACCCGCTTCGAAATCGACCCTGAAGTCCTTACGCTGGTAGAGCGGCGGCTGGCGGACAAACATCGCGTGATGCCGCTGTTCCGGGCGAAGAATGAAATTGTGGTCGCGATGGAGAACCCTACCGATCCCGAACCCGTCCATGAGCTTCGCTTCTACACCAAGTTGCGCGTTGTGCCGGTCATGGCTTCGCGGGAAAGTATTCTGGCGGCAATCCGCACACACTATGGCCAGCAGGAAGCGGCACGGCACGTCAAGGAGCTGGCCTCGTCCGTCGCGCTCGATTTGAAAGCCGAGGCCCCGGATCAGACTGTCACGGAATCCGACAACGCGCTGGTGCGCATGGTGAATCAGATCATTCTCGATGCCCATGAGCGTAAGGCCTCCGACATCCACATCGAGACTTATCGCGACAACCTGGATACCAAAGTCAGGTTTCGGGAAGACGGGCAACTCGAACCCTATCTGGATATTCCTGCGCGGTTTCGCAATGCGATGATCTCGCGTATCAAAATCATGGCGAATCTGGATATCGCTGAGCGGCGCAAGCCGCAAGATGGAAAGATTGCTTTCGAGCGCTTCGGTCCGGCAAAGATAGAGCTTCGCGTAGCGGTGATGCCGACCGCCGGAGGCGTTGAAGACGTAGTCATGCGCGTGCTCGCGGCAGCTGAACCCATACCGATCGACAAGATGGGGTTGCGGCAGCAGCTGCTAGCCGATGTAAAACGCCTGGCGAACCTGCCGCACGGGCTGTTTCTGATCTGCGGCCCGACCGGTTCAGGAAAAACAACGACGCTACATTCCGTGCTGGGCTACATCAACACGCCGAAGAAAAAAATCTGGACAGCGGAAGACCCGATTGAAATCACCCAAGCGGGATTGCGCCAAGTGCAGGTGAATCCCAAAATCGGCATGACCTTTGCCGTCGCCATGCGCGCTTTCTTGCGCCTCGATCCGGATGTCATCATGGTGGGCGAGATGCGCGACGCCGAAACCGCCAAGACGGCCATCGAAGCTTCGCTAACGGGCCACCTGGTATTTTCCACGCTGCACACCAATAGCGCGGCCGAATCGGTCATGCGCCTGCTCGATCTGGGCATGGATCCGTTCAATTTCGCAGACGCGCTGCTGGGCGTGATTTCACAAAGACTGGTACGAGCCCTGTGCACGGATTGTCGCCGGGCGCGCCAGGCCTCGGGTGAAGAGATCGACGACCTGTTGAAGGAATATTGCAGCGGCACCACTCTCGAATCCGCCAGCGTACGCGCGCGCTGGCAATCTTCGTACGCTGACAAACAAGGCGCGCTGACGCTATACAGCGCGGCGGGCTGTGAAAAGTGCGCCAAGCGTGGATATCGGGGCCGGCTCGGCATTCACGAGATGCTCATCAACACGCGCACGGTCAAGCGGCTGATCCAGGCGCATGCCAATGTGGAGGACCTTCAGAACGCCGCGATAGGCGAAGGCATGCTTACGCTACGGCAAGACGGGATTGAAAAAGTCCTGCAGGGTCACACCGATCTGGCACAAATTCAATCCGTCGCGATTTAATCGGCGCGCTCGCGTGCGCAGGTCAATCACCCGAAGTTTGCGGCCGCCTTTTGTTTTTGCTGGCTGCGCTGGAATTCGTTAAAAAATTCCCAAATCATGCGGCTGGCGTCCGGGCCGAAGGGATCGTTGAAAGGATGCGCGCCGTTTCCGCCGCTCCACGCGTGATCCAGGCCTTGCACTAGCACTTTGCGCGACAGCAGCGTGTCACCGCTGCGGTATTCGCGAATTTCGAAACCACGGCGTCCGCCGGCCGCTTTTGTGGTCGCAAATTCGGCAACGGGCGCGCCGTTTATGCCGGCGGGGGCGGCCATGGCGATGAACTGTTCGACAACCTGGTCGGCGTTTGCCGGATTCACCACGCTGTCGGCGGTACCGTGAATGACCAGGGCCGGGACAAAATCGAAGCCGTCATGTCCCATCGCCTGGCGAACCGTATCTTTTACGGAAGCGCGAGAACTGTGCTTCATGGCCCGGCTCGCCTGCGACACGGATTCGGCCGCACCATACATCAGCCCTGAATGAATTGCGCATGCCGCAAACAGACTGCCGTAGCAGCTTGCCATGACGCTGGTCATGGCGCCGCCGGCGGACAGACCAGCGATGTAAACCCGGCTGGGATCGATAGCATGGGTGCGCAGCACCTCGCGCACCATGCCCGCGATCAATGCAGCTTCACCATCACCCCTTTGTGAAGAAGAATCGAACCAGTTCCAGCAGCGATGGGCATTCGCCATTCTTTTCTGTTCCGGGTATAGCACGACGAAGCCTTCTTGATCGGCAAGCTCGTTCATGCGCGTACCGCTGGCGAAAGTTGCGGCATCCTGCTTGCATCCATGCAGCATCACCACCAGCGGCGCTGCGCGGTTGAGGGAATATCTGCGCGGCAGATACAGATGGTAAGTACGCTTGGACTGGGGCAAGAAAAAAAAGACCCTGCTGTTCGATTCCGCATAGCTGCCTTCGACCCATCGGCCAATGGGTTGACCGGCCAGCCGCAAGACAAATTCACGAGCTTGGGAGAATAACTCCCCCAGCCAGCGTTTAACTGTGTTCCACATGAACGTCGGACAGTTTCAGGCGCGAAGTACTGATGTTGTTCTGGCCTGAATGGATGAAGACATTGCCGACATTCTAACGTGGACGCGAAGGCAGCGATTGCATTTCGCTTGCTGCTTTAGTTTACGATCGTAGGATGCGGCTGCACCGGGAAAGTTGCATGCACAAGAGGCTCGGTGAACGTGCACGCTATGTCATGAACACGGCCTCCACGTTATTTCCGTCCGGGTCGATCAGGAATGCGGCATAGTAATCGGGACTGTAGTCGATGCGCAGGCCGGGCGTTCCGTTGTCGCGACCGCCAGCTTTCAGGCCCGCGGCATAGAAACGATCGACGGCTTAGCGATCCGGTGCACGAAACGCCAAGTGGGTGCCGGAGCTAGCAGCGCCGCTCGCCGCATACAGCCAAAGCCCGGGTGCATCTTTCGGGCCGATTCCGGCATAACTTTTATCGCTGGAACCCAGCACGTGCCCGAGTGGAGCCAGCGCAGCAGTGTAGAAGCGAACTGCAGTTTCAAGGTTCTTTACTTTCAAGCCGATATGGTCATACATGATCCCTCCGTGTAGCGAGGCGAACAGCTTAGGACAGCGAAGACAGCCGATCTTGGAAAATCTTGCGATCGCCTTTGGCAGCCTTGCGGAATGCGCGAGGCGAAACCCCCGCAGCGCGATAGAAGGTGCGCACGAAGTTTGAAAGGTCGGCGAAGCCGACGTCGAGCGCGACATCGGTGATGGGGCGTTCCTCCGCGGCAAGCTGGCGAGCCGCGTGGCGCAGACGTGAACGGACCACATACTGATGCGGAGTCACGCCGATGACTTTGGCAAACAGGCGCAAAAAATGGAACGGGCTCAAGCCCGCCTGACGTGCTGCGCCGTCCAGATCGATTTCTTCATGCGCGTGCGTATCGAGCCAGAGCGCTGATTCGACTGCTCGGCGCCGATCACGGGCGCCCACTTGTTGCGGATTTTGCATCCGCCCGGCGCGTACTTCCGCAACGCGCACGGGAAACAACCAGGCAATTTCATCGATGCCGATATCGCTTGTGGCCTCGGCAGCCGCTTGGGCAAGTTCACCGACGACCATCAGTTCTGGCAGAGGCGGCAAGCCGGTGCTTCGCCAGATGTCAGCCCGCCAGCCAGCGGCATCAGCCGCTTCGGGTTCCAGATGGAAAGCCAGGCATTCGTCGCCGCACGAATGGTGCTCATGCGTACAGGTGAATTCTTCGCCTGGCTTGCCGACCAGCACGGAGCCTGCTACGAGTTCGAAGGCCTGCCCGCGCGTGCGATAGCCAAAGCTGCCTTTGCGCACGTAAGACACGGACCAGCTTTGATGCACCTCGGCAAAAGGCCTCTCGGCCGGGCCCGCCGTGCAGCGGTAGTCGATGATCGATACCGGGCCGTTTTTTAATTCGGTTCTGGTCAGCATTGCAAAATTTTACGGCTGGGCAACCAGGTCAGCAACCAGCCTTGTGGGACCGACATGGGGCTTCAAGCGACATTGCAATCTATCGCCACAGCGAAGTACGAAGTAATCCAAAGCAGAGTTTAGTCGACGCGATTTTCTTCGTGTCTTCGTGGCTTCGTGGTGCGTAATCCTTTTCCGGCTTTCTAACGATATGGCAATTTATTCCAAGTCCAGGCGTGTGGACCGTGCGCGGAGAGTTCTTCCTGAGCCGCCGATCTACCTGAAGCGTTTTGTTCCAACTATTTCTTGGGCAATTCAAGCGCGCGCCAGAAATACCAGCTCGCCGCTGTGCGATAAGGTTTCCATTGCATGCCGAGCTTGGCCAGCGCCTTGGGCGCAGGCAGGCTGCGCTTGCGGAAAGCAACCGTATAACCTTTGCGCACGCCATAGTCATCCACCGGCAGGATATCGGGTCGGCCCAGCCGAAACATGAGCAGCATTTCCACTGTCCAGCGGCCGATGCCCCGTACCTTCACGAGCCGCTCAATGATGGCTTCGTCGTCCATGCCATGGATTTCACTCAGCGTTGGAATAGCGCCGTCCAGGCTCTTGCGCGCCAGATCTTTCAACGCCAGTACCTTGGCGTTGGATAAGCCGGCAGCTCGCAGCTTATCTGCCGATACGCGCCATATTTTTTCCGGTGTCGGCCCTTCATGGGCACGCGGGAAAAGAGCGCAGACGCGCGCATAAATCGTGGCGGCCGCTCTCCCGGTAAGTTGCTGGTAGACGATGGCTTCGGCAAGCGCGACAAAAATGCTTGGCGTTCTCTTTAGGCGCATGCGCAACGGCCCTACTGTATCGATCAATCGGGCCATGGAGGCACTGGATTCACGCAAGTGCTCGACTGCGACAACGGGGTCGAACCCAAACGCCCCATCGCCTTCGAACATCGTCTGATGCCCATTAACCCGTGCGGACTCGATAGACAGCATCCGCAGCTTCGTGCCGATGCCGCCGTTGGCGGAGAACCCGCCCATTTTTCCGCCTGCTGCAAGCACGCGATGGCACGGCACTACAACCGCAAACGGGTTGCGCCCGAGTGCTTGGCCGACCGCGCGGGCCGAACCGGATGCCCCGAGTTTTTCCGCGATCTCGCCGTACGAAAGCGTCTCGCCCGGCGCTATGGCGCGCGCCGCTTCATACACACGCCGGTGAAATGGCGACACGTGCTGCATGTCAAGCATAGCGACGGACAAGTCGGCCGATTCACCGGCCAGCAGGGCGACGATATTGTCCAGCACTTGCTGAATTGCGGGTGGCGGAGCGGCCTGCGTGGCATCAGGATGGCGTTTCAGCAACCGCGAAAGCGTGTCCCGCTCGCGTGTTTCCGGCAGTTGCACCCCCACGATGCCGCCTTCACTCCAGGCAATGCCGCAGCGACCGATGGTGGTATCGAAAAGCGTGTAGCCGTATGCTGACATGGTGCTGAAATCCTAGCATTGCTGGTAATCGGCCGGCTTGGAAAAAAGTTGCGACGTGAACGCCTTGGGCTTTGCACAACGCGCCAAGCTTTTTGTTATGGTAGGTCTTTCGTAATCGAAGGCAAAAGGATGACCGAACTTGCTGCTCTTCCGCAACACGTTTTGCCAACCGGCATTCGCTCCCGTTTTGTCAACGAAGTAAATGGCCTGCGCATGCACATCCTCGAAGCCGGTTATGAACAGCAGGATAAGCCGTTGCTATTGCTGCTGCACGGCTTCCCGGAGCTGGCCTACAGCTGGCGAAAAGTAATCCTGCCGCTGGCAGCAGCCGGCTATCACGTGGTGGCGCCCGATCAGCGCGGGTACGGCCGCACCAGCGGCTGGGACGGAAACTACGACGGCGACTATACGTCGTTTCGCATGCTGAACCTGGTGCGCGACGTGCTCAGCCTGGTGTCGGCGCTGGGCTATCGCCGCGTGGTGGGATTGGTTGGCCACGATTCCGGAGCGAATGTTTCGGCCTGGGCTTCGTTGATCCGGCCGGATGTCTTTCGCTCGGTCACGCTGATGAGCGCGCCGTTCGGCGGACCGCCTGCTTTGCCTTTTGATACCGACCGAAAAGGCGCAAATGCTCCACCCGCAAGCAGCATTCAAGACAACCTTGCAGCGCTAAAGCGCCCGCGCAAACATTACCAGTGGTATTACTCGACGCGCGAAGCCAATAACGACATGTGGAAATGTGCGCAAGGCGTGCATGCTTTCCTGCGCGCTTACTATCATCACAAGAGCGCAGACTGGCAACAGAACAAGCCTTTCCCGCTTGCCGCTTGGCGCGCGACCGAACTGGAAAAAATGCCCACGTATTACATCATGGATCTGCACGAAAACATGGCGCAGACGGTTGCGCATGAGATGCCGGCGCCGGAAGCGATCGCTGCCAACCAGTGGCTGCCTGATCACGAGCTGGCGGTATACGCGGAAGAGTACGGACGCAATGGCTTTCAGGGCGGCCTGCAATGGTACCGCTGCAATACCAGCCAGAAACTGCAGGCAGACATGCAAATTTTTTCCGGACGCACGATCGACGTTCCTTCCTGCTTCATCGCAGGAAAAAGCGACTGGGGGATTTACCAGCGCCCGGGCAGCGACATGATCAAGATGCAGCAAGATGTGCTGACGAACATGCTGGGCGGTTGTCATCTGGTCGATGGAGCGGGCCACTGGGTACAGCAGGAACGGCCCCAGCAAGTCAGCGATCTGCTGCTGCAATTCTTGCGCAAGCAAGGCTAGCTGAGCGCTCTAATGCTGTTCCGCGCTCAGCGCGCAGATTCGCCGCCTCGATTTCGCGCCTCCAGCAGCTGCTCCAGTTGGTCCAGCAACGCTCGCTGGCCCGCCAGAATTTTTTCCCGAGCGACGGGCAATGTGAACCAGACGCCTCGGTCCACTTCAGGAAATTGCTGCTGTTTGCCTGAATGCGGCGGCCACTCCATTGAAAAGAAATTGCTGGTGATCTTGGCGGCGTCGATATTACCCTCAACTGCCCAGGCGTATACCGTTTTTCCACTGCGTTGCTTGAGCGGTGTGAGGGCGCTGAACTCTCCGGCGATGGACGATCCCGTTTCTTCGAGGAATTCCTGTCTGGCCGTTTCCAGTGCGTTGGCGCCTGGTTCATATTCGCCTTTCGGGATCGACCACGCGCCCGCATCTTTGTGCGCCCAGAACGGCCCGCCCGGATGCACCAGAAACACTTCCGGCGCTCCAGAATGCAACCGATAGAGCAGAATGCCTGCGCTGTTTGGTTTCGCCATCCGCTTTCTTTGCCCTCGGGACAAGCGCCGGGCTCCGCCGGACGTTATAGTTCGGCCGGCTCGAGCCAGTTGTGCAGCGCCATTCCACCGTCAACGACAACCGTCGTGCCGGTCACGTACGCAGAAAACCGGTCCACCAGCAACGCCACTGCCATGCCGGCAACGTCCTCAGGTGTCCCAAGCCGGCGCAGGCTGGTGCAGCGGATCAGCCGCTCGATTCCAGCGCCGCTGGCGTCAAATCCACCACCCGGTACGGCTCCCGGCGCAATCGCGTTAACACGAATGCCGTGAGGCCCCAACGCTTTGGCCAACTCTTTGACGACCATAGTCTGGGCCGCCTTCGCGGCACTGTAGTGCGGTAAATTGCGCGGGCTTTCAGCGTGCAACGAGGTGATGAACAACATGCGGCCGCGAATATCCGTGTCAATCATGCTGCGCGCAATTGCGCGCGCTAGCAGAAAGCCTGAACGTACATTGACTGCGAGCATCTTGTCCCAGGTTTCAATTTCGACGTCCAAAATGTTGTCGCGTTCCAGCCGGCGCGGACTTGCGGCATGGACGAAAATGGAAGGCGTGCCGAATCTTGCGAGATCGCCTTTCAGCAAGTTTTCAACGCCGTCGCTCGCCGCAAGATCCGCCAACGCAAATGCTGCATCAAATCCTTCCCGTGTCAGGTCCGCCGCGGCCTCGTGGCCACGCGGCACATCGACGTCGCACAGCAGAACGCGCGCGCCTTCTCTCGCGAGTGCGGCTGCGATGCCTCGGCCGATTCCGGATGCTGCGCCGGTGACCAGGGCCGACTCGTGCGTTAGTAACTTAAGCTCCATGCTGTGCTCCTTTACGCTCGGGGCTACAATGCCCGGCCAATTTTGTTGTGTGCCCGGATGATTGCATAATTGCGTCAAATTGAATGATCATCCGGAGCCAACACTGTTCCCTGGCTGGCATCGTATGCGCGTAACCAATTTACCAACACGGGACTGAACAAAATTGCATGAATAGGACTTCTGCTCGCTGGGTCGTGCAGCGCGTTGCCGCATTACTAATTGTGGCCGGCGTTGGTGTGCCCGCGCTTGCCGCGGATGCAGCAACAATCAGCAAGATCAACCATATCGTCGTCATTTACGCGGAAAACCGCAGCTTCGATAATCTGTACGGCTTGTTTCCGGGCGCGAACGGAATCAGCAATGCGCTCGCCAGTTATGTTGCACAAGTCGACCACGACGGTAAGCCGTTTGCAGTGCTGCCTCCGGTATGGGCCAACGAACATGATCTAACCAGCCGCGCAGTCGATCCGCGCTATCCGGCGACGTTGCCGAATCGACCGTTCCGGATCGATCAACCGCCCATCGGCATCCCGCTTGATATGCGCACACGCGATCTGGTACACCGTTTTTATCAGCACAAGGAACAAGTCAATGGTGGGCGCAATGACCACTTCGTGGCCATGTCCAATGCGGGTGCGCTGGTCATGGGCTATTACGATGGCTCCCGATTGCCGATGTGGTCCCTTGCGCGTGAATTTACGCTCGCGGACAATTTTTTCATGGGTGCGTTCGGTGGTTCATTCCTGAATCACTTCTGGCTTGTGTGCGCGTGCACGCCGCAATACCGCGATGCGCCGGACGAGGTGCGCGCAATCGAAGATGGCAATGGCAGACTGGCACGCCAGAGCAAGTCGCCGCCGTCAGCAATGGAAGGCCCCGTGCTGCTCAAGGATGACTCGGTCACGCCTGCCGGCGATGTGGTGAACACGTTGCAGCCGCCGTATCAGCCCAGCGCCATTGCGCCCGCAGTGCGAGGCGACGCCGCGCTGGCCGACCCAGGCAACGCGCGCCGTCTTCCGCCGCAGACCGTGACCACCATCGGGGATACGCTTTCTGACAAACGTATCTCGTGGGCCTGGTACGCCGGCAGCTGGAATCGCGCGCTGGCAGATCGTTCCATCATCTACAACGAGAACAGCGTGAACTTCCAGCCGCACCATCAGGTGTTCAACTATTTCGCAAAATTTGCGCCGGGAAGCGCTGCGCGCGAGCAGCATTTGCGTGACGGCGAAGCGTTCATGGCGGACATCGAGTCCGGTCGTTTGCCGCAGGTCGCGTTTTACAAACCGACGGCAAAACTGAACGCGCATCCGGGCTACACGGACGTGCTATCCGGTGATACGCATATCGGCAATGTCATCGCGCGCATTCGCAACAATCCGCAACTGTGGAAGGACGTTGCCATCATTGTCACTTATGACGAGAACGGCGGATTCTGGGATCACGTCGCACCCCCCGCCGGCGATCACTGGGGACCGGGAACCCGCGTGCCGACCATCATCGTTTCGCCTTTTGCGCGCAAGGGTTTCGTGGATCACACGCCTTACGATACGACATCGATTCTGAAGTTCATCACGTTACGTTTCGGTCTGGAGCCGTTGCCGGGCGTGCGCAGGAATGCTGGAGACTTAACCAACGCGTTTGAATAATCTTCGCGCAACATAGGCACGCGGTTCCCTCGCTACAGTGCGGCCGCAAGTTCCCGTGTAAGTTGCGCGGCCGGCACTTCCTTGCAGCCGGTTGCATTCTGCCCTGACCACAGCGGCGTGAAATCGCCTGAATTTTCGCTCTCGGCTTTGGCGCGCAATGGTGCAATGGAAGAAGTCGCCAGAGGAAATGCCGGCGCATCGGGATTGATGGGTCCGAGCTCTTTCATTGCGTAGTTCATGATGCCGCGTGCCGGCCGGCCGGTGAAAATATTGGTCAGCGCGGTGTGGCGCGCCGCTTCGCTTTTCAGCGCGGCGCGGTGAATTGCACTGATGGTGGCTTCAGGGCAAAGCAGATAGGCCGTTCCGATTTGCGCAGCCGCGGCACCCAGCGCCAGGACTGCGCCAACACCCTGTGCATCGGCAATGCCGCCGGCCGCGATGACCGGCACTTTCACCGCACGCACAATCTGCGGCACCAGCGCGAAGGTGCCCACTTGGGTGGTCAAATCGTCAGACAGGAAAATGCCACGGTGTCCGCCCGCTTCCGCGCCCTGCGCGATGATTGCGTCCACACCGCGGGCCTCCAGCCAGAGCGCTTCTTTGAGCGTGGTGGCGCAGCCCAATATTCTTGCGCCCAAGGCTTTCACGCGCGCCAGCAAGTCGGCGGGCGGCAATCCGAAATGAAAGCTCACAACCGCCGGCCTGATGTCTTCCAGCAGATCGGCGGCTGCCGGCGTGAAAGGCGCCCGGCCGGGACCGCCGGGAATGTTGCCGGGATCGACCCTATATTTCTGGTAGTGGGGCATGAGCTTCGCGCGCCAAGCTGCCTCCCGCTTTGCGTCTTCCACCGGTGCGACATGACAAAAGAAGTTCACGTTATAGGGCCGGATGGTCTGCGCCTTGATGGCGGATAGTTCCTTGCGCAGTGCTTCACTGGTAAGCGTCGCGCAACCAATCGAACCGAGTCCTCCCGCGTTGGAAACGGCCACTGCCATGGCGCTGGCCTGTGCGCCCGCCATGGGCGCCTGGATGATCGGCAATTCGATGCCGAGCAGATCCGTGAGTCTGGTCATCATTTTTCGCCTTGTTGCGCAGCTCCGCTCGAAACATTCTAGTGCATCCCACACCCGTCGTGGCCGGTGACGCATAGTAACTTGCATTATGATAGTTACTCGACTACCATGCGCCGATGAAACACAAAAGCTTCGGCAAAATGCAGTGCCCGGTGGCCCGCAGTCTGGAGCGGGTCGGCGAATGGTGGAGCATGTTGATCATCCGTGATGCCCTGCACGGGCTCACGCGCTTCGACCAGTTCCAGGAAAGCCTTGGCATCGCGCCCAACATGCTGACCCGGCGGCTCGGCGCGCTGGTCAAGGCAGGATTGCTGCAGAAGCGCCGCTACAGCGACCATCCGCCACGGGACGAGTACGTGCTGACCGAGCGCGGTCGCGATTTCCAGTCCGTCATCGTTGCCATGCAGGCGTGGGGCAACAAGCATTTCGCACCTGAAGGGCCGAGCGTGCAGCTCGTGCATACGAAGACAGGTGCGCCGGCGGATCCGGTGATGGTGGACCGCAAAACCGGACGCCCGCTTGCCGGTCCGGAATATGTCATTGCGCCCGGACCCGCCGCTGGCGAGGCCACCCGGCGCAAAATTGAGTCCAGCGCCTGGGGCCGCGATAACACGCAAAGTACTGCTTCGTCGCCGTTTGACCGGCATCGCATCCGCAAATCCAAGGGCAGACTGTGAACGCCCCGGCGTCCGCGGTGCTGGATGTCGAGGTCCAGCGCGCCGATTTAAGTCCACGCACTCGCCTTTTGCTGGAAGGCCGCATCGTACCGACCTTGCTGCGCATGGCGTGGCCTAACATTCTTGTCATGGGAGCACAAGCAGCGACCGGCCTGATCGAAACCTGGTTTGTGTCGCGCCTCGGAATCCATGCGCTTGCGGGCATGGCGCTGGTTTTTCCCGGGTTCATGATGATGCAAATGCTTTCAGCAGGCGCGGTAGGCGGTGGCATCTCGTCTGCCATCGCACGGGCGCTTGGTGCAGGACGGCGCGATGATGCCAATGCGCTCGTGATGCATGCCGTGCTGGTCAATGTCGCGCTTGGTTTGTTATTCAGCGTGCTGTTCATCGTGTTCGGCCCGCAGCTCTATCGCGTGATGGGAGGCCAAGGTGCGTCGCTGCAGGCGGCGCTGGATTATTCCAATGTGGTGTTTGCGGGAGCGGTGCTGGTATGGCTGTTGAATGCGCTGGCCAGTGCCCTACGCGGCACGGGCAATATGCTGGTGCCGTCGATCGCGATCTGCGTCGGCGTGATCTTGCTTATTCCGCTCTCGCCCTTGCTGATCTTCGGCTTCGGTCCAGTCCCGGCGCTCGGCATCGCCGGTGGCGGCATCGCCGTGCTGCTGACTACAGCACTGACGACGGCTGGCATGGCGTGGTACATGTGGTCCGGCCGCTCCGTCGTGCAGCCGGTGCTAGTAGGCATGCGCCGAATATTATTCATGGACATTCTGCGCGTGGGCGCGATCGGCTCGATCAACACGTTGCAGACCACACTTATTTTTGCGCTGGCCACCGCACTGGTGGGCGCAGCCGGCGGGCCGGACGCAGTCGCCGGCTATGGCACGGCGGCGCGTCTGGAATATTTGCTGATACCGCTGGTGTTCGGTTTAGGAGCTCCATTGGTTGCGCTGGTGGGCACCAACATCGGCGCGGGCCAGCAGGCGCGGGCGCTGCGCATTGCGCTGACCGGCGGAGCCATCGCATTCGCACTGACCGAAACGATCGGACTCGCGGCCGCCCTTTGGCCGCGCGCCTGGCTCGGCTTGTTCGGTCACGAGGCAGGCATGCTGGAAACTGGAGAAGCCTATTTGCGCATCGTCGGACCTGCCTTCGGGTTCTTCGGGCTGGGCCTGTCGCTTTATTTTGCTTCGCAGGGCGCCGGCCGGTTGCTCTGGCCCTTGATCGGAAGCTTCGTCCGCCTTGTCATTGCGGTCGGTGTGGGATGGCTTGTGCTGCGCTGGACCGGTTCCGTCCACTGGCTGTTCGCTGCCATGACATTTGCCTTGGTGGTCTACGGCATCCTCATCACGATGACAATTGCATCGGGAGCTTGGTTCGACCGGAACGGCGCAACTCCCCCGCGCTAACCGGCATGCGCAAATACGCTTGCACCACGTTAGAGGACCACAATGAGTAGGAGAGCCGCAATCGTGGTTGGCGTCGGCGCCGAGCTCGGACTCGGTGCCGCACTATGCCGCCGTTTTGCCGAGGGCGGCCACCATGTGTTCGTCGCGGGACGCAGCCTCGAAAAAATCGAGCAGGTAGTGCATACGATCGTTGCCAAAGGCGGCAGCGCAGAAGCGTTCGCCATGGATACGACCCGGGAACAAGACGTCATACGCTTGTTCGATCATGCCATGGCACCCCGCTCCGATATAGATGCGCTCGATCTCGTGGCTTACAACGCAGGCAACAATCGCAAACTGGATCTGCGCGAACTGCCGGCCGAGATGTTCGAGGAATTCTGGCGCATCGGCTGCTTCGGGGGTTTTCTGGTCGGACGCGAGGCAGCCCGGCGCCTTGTGCCACTAGGGCGCGGCACGCTGCTATTCACGGGCGCTTCCGGAAGCTTGCGCGGCAAACCGGGTTTCGCGCATTTCGCAGCAGCGAAAGCGGGCCTGCGCATGCTGGCGCAAAGCATGGCGCGCGAATTCGGCCCGCAGGGGATCCACGTAGCCCACGTTGTGATTGATGGCGGAATAGACGGCGAGCGCTTGCGCCGCGCCAGGCCTGAGGTCATCAAGGAACGTGGTCAGGATGGCCTGCTGGGCGTGGATGCCATTGCGGAGACTTACTGGCAACTGCATTGCCAACCGCGCTCCGCATGGGCGCACGAAATCGACCTCCGGCCTTACAAGGAAAATTTCTGATTTTCCCTAACGCTGCGTTTTAGCAAATCAACGCGTCTTCACTGTGAAGATTCAGTGGCCGCAACCCCAAGCCTGTCGCGCACTTCAGCGACGAGTTCAATTGAGCGTAGCCGCGCGGCCTGATCATAGATGTGCGCGGTAATCATGACTTCGTCTGGTTTCAATGCGTCAATGAATGCACTCAGCCCGCGCTCGATGGTTTTTATGGAACCGATGAACGAGATGGCAAGCGATCGTTCCACCATGGCTTTTTCCGCAGGGGACCAGTACGCATCGATGTTGTCTATGGGCGGGGGCACCTGGCCCGGCGCACCGCGCCTGAGATTGATGAAGGACTGTTGCTGCGAAGTAAACTGGTAGCGCGCCTGCGCGTCCGTGTCGGCGGCAAGCACGTTCGCCCCCAGCATGACGTAGGGGGCATCCAGCTGCGCTGAAGGCCGGAAACCGCTGCGGTAAGCATCGATCGCCTGGCGCACGAGATCGGGCGCAAAATGCGAGGCGAATGCGAACGGCAATCCGAGCATGGCTGCAAGCTGCGCGCTGAACAAACTCGAACCCAGCAGCCAGATGGGCACGTTCAGCCCGGCACCCGGAACCGCGCGGATGGATTGGCGTTCCGTAGGCAGGGCAAAATAATACTGTAGCTCCTGCACATCCTGCGGAAACTGCTCGGCGCTGTCCTCCATGTCGCGGCGCAGTGCGCGTGCGGTCAGCATGTCGGTGCCCGGAGCGCGACCGAGGCCTAAGTCGATGCGCCCCGGATACAAGGAGGCCAGCGTGCCGAATTGTTCTGCAACCACCAGCGGCGAATGATTCGGCAACATGATCCCGCCCGAACCGACTCGAATCGTTTTAGTTCCGCCGGCGACATGGCCGATGACGACTGAGGTCGCAGCGCTGGCGATGCCTGGCATGTTGTGATGCTCGGCAAGCCAGTAGCGCCGGTATCCCAACTTTTCTGCATGCTGCGCAAGTTCGAGGGTATTGCGCAGTGCGACGGCGGCACTGGCGCCTTTGGGAATGGGAGAAAGGTCGAGTATGGAAAAGGCAGTCATGACACAGAATCTGGATACAGCACGCTAAAGCGGTATTGCACAGCGGCTTCGCGCCTGAACGGGCGCGCGTGCTGTGGTGTGACCGGCGCTCGGCCGGCGGGTTCGCCACATCGGCGTCGAGCGGGCCGCCCCACCGGCCGCGTGCACTTCACGCCAGCGGCCGGCAAGGCGTCATACCATCAGTGCTTCTTTTCGGCTTTTTTGAGTCGCTTGGCTTCTTTCTTTTCTTTCGGTGTCTTGGTCGGCTCCTTCTTCACGTTTTTCTTTGCGTCCTGGCTCTTGCCCATGATGTTCTCCTTTAAAAAGTACTCCGTGCGTTGCTGCCGGGCACGAAAAAACGCAGGCCCGATAGCAGACGACGGCGCATGGTAATCCAACCCCGCACTCCCTGTGAAGTCCGTGCGACTGACCGACAGTCTCTACGGGGTGCCTACGCGCGAACAGCTTCTGCGCCACAATGGAACTTCGCGCGCACATAAACAGACTCACTCATGCTGCACCGACGTTGACCGGCCTGCGCCACGCGGCGCCAGGTACTTTACATTTCAGCCACGAGGGCAGAATGACTCGAGACGCCGTTCCCCTGAAGCTCGCCGTACCAGTCAACCAAACTGACCATATCGAAGGTCCGGAAACGGCGCGGGTCACGCTCGTGCAATACGGAGACTTCGAATGTCCGATGTGCGGACAGGCGTTCCCGGCAGTCAAAATGTTGCTGAGCCGCTTCGCACAGCGCATGCGCTTCGTATTCCGCCACTTTCCCCTGGCAGAATCGCATCCACACGCGGAACTGGCTGCAGAGGCCGCAGAGGCGGCCGGCGCGCAACACAAATTCTGGCCGATGCATGACTTGCTGTTCCAGAATCATTTACATCTGAAACCGAAAGACTTGCATCGCTACGCCGAGCAGCTCGAACTGGACCTGGTACGTTTCGACTTCGAACTGTCAGACCAGGTTTACCGACAGCGCGTCAACGAGCACGTGGATTCCGGCAAGCGCAGCGGCGTGCGCAACATGCCGGCCTTTTTTGTCAACGGCATCTTCGTTGATGTCTCTTTCGGACTGGACCGCCTGCACGATGCTATTCACGCTAAGTTGAAAGCGTAACTGGCAAGTGCCGCGCTCCCTTCCGCGCTGCTTTTGCCGTTGGTCGCGGCGGGAAGCATTGCTCGTCGCAATAGCAGGTAGTCCCCGACCACGATGGTGTCGAGCCGCATAATCGCTTTCCCCAGGCGCCGGCACGAACTCTTCCCAGATTTGAAACTGTTTTTGCGTAACTCGCATTCCTCAAAAAAAAGTGCGCGGGGAGTTGTGGTACGTTACGGTCCGATTATCGAGGGCAATCATGACTAGCAACGCACTTGCATTCGAGTCGATCAGAAGTTTGACAGAGCGCATTGACAGCGGCCGCCTGAGTCCAGTAGGCCTCGCCGAAGAACTTCTCCAGCGAATCGAGACGCTCGACGGGCGGCTAAGGTCGTTCATCCGCGTCACGCCTGAACGAGCGCTGGCGCAAGCCCGGGCCGCAGAGAGTGCATCGAAAAGCGGCGCCAGTCTGGGGCCGTTGCACGGCATACCCTATGCGGCGAAAGATCTTTTCGACGTGAAAGGTCTGCCAACAATGGCGGGCACGCGTCTTTTCGCCAACAAGATTGCCCGGCAAGACTCAACAGTCGTGCAGAAACTTGACTCCGCCGGCATGATACTTCTCGGCAAGACGCACACGGTCCAGTTTGCCTATGGCGCGCCGGGCATCAATCACGATCACGGCACACCGCACAATCCCTGGCATGCAATACCGCATGCGCCCGGAGGCTCATCGAGCGGTAGCGCCGTCGCTGTCGCGTCCGGTCTGGTTCCGATGGCGCTCGGCACCGACACGGGTGGGTCGGTTCGAGTGCCTGCGGCCCTGTGCGGGATAGTCGGCTTGAAAACAACGGTGGGAAGGGTAAGCCGTGCCGGTGTGTATCCACTGTCCGGGACACTGGACAGCGTCGGACCGATCACACGGTCGGTTGAAGACGCAGCGCTGGTCTATCAGGCGCTGCAGGGTATGGATGCGCGCGACGCATCGACAACGGGCGTTGCTTGGCACGACGCGCTGCGAGGTTTGAAAGACGGCGTGAAAGGCTTGCGGATCGCGTTTGGCGAAACGGTTTTTTTCGACGACGTCGATGATGAAGTGGAACGCGCGGTTCGGGAAACCGGCCACGTGTTCCGGGCTCTCGGTGCGCCGCCCTCGAGCGTCGCGGTTCCCGAAGCAGCGGCGGCATGGGCAGAGCCTAACAGGCCGCTGCTGATCCCCGCGGAGGGCTGCGCAGTCAACCGCGAATTGCTCGATAATCATCTGGGGGAGCTCGACCCAGTGATCGGCCCACGCATGTTGACGGGACGCAAACTTTGCGCGCCAGACTACATCATGCTGCTTGAACGCTATGCCGATCTGCAAAAGCAAATCAAATGGACCATGCGCGACATCGATGCGCTCATCGTCCCAACCACGATGTCGCCGGCGCTACCGCTGGCCGCGATCGATGCCAGTCCCGAGGCTTACCTCGCGTACAACACAAGGGTTCACCGTAATACGGGAATCGGCAACTTGCTCAACCTTTGCGCTATCTCCGTGCCGTGCGGATTTACCGCAGGCGGGTTGCCCATCGGACTTATGATTTATGCCAAGCCGTTCCATGAAGACATGGCGCTGCGCATCGCTTATGCGTATGAGCACGCGACCCAATGGCATGCACGTCACCCCGATCTGGCGTGGCTGGGAATGCAAGCCAGCGCAGCGGCGCAGGCTTCTAGTTTGTGACGCGCATATAGAGCATGGGCAGTTTCTCCGGCAAGCGCCGGATATGGTCGAGAACCATGTAGTTGCGCATGCCAAAAATACGCGAGACATAGCGGTCGGCTTTCGGGTCGAGGCTCATGCAGTAGGTAAAAACACCGTGGCGGCCATTCTCTTCAACGGCTTTTTTGGCGTCGAACACCAGGTATTGCGCATCATGCACGTCGATGTCCGAGGGTTCGCCATCCGTCACTAGCAAGATTAATTTTTTGTGCGCCCGGCGCTCCTGCAAGAACGACCCGGCATGGCGCAATGCCGTACCCATGCGTGTTGATAGTTGTCCGCTCATGCCCGCAAGGCGGGCCTTGGACAAATCGCCGTACGGACGGTCGAAATCCTTGAATCGGTAATAGCCCACGTCGTGCCGCCCATTAGATGAAAAACCATGAATGGCGAAGCTGTCACCGATGCGCGCCATGGCGTCCGCCAGAAGCACGGTTGCCTCGCGCGCCAGATTCAACACCGTGGTGGATTCGTCTGCGATCAAATCGTTGGTCGATTGGGACAGATCGAGCAGTACCAGCACCGAAAGGTCGCGCTGCTGGCGCCCAAGAATGGCATGCACGCGCGGATCCGGCGCCACGCCGGTTCGCAGATCAATGATGGCGTTGATCGCCGCATCCAGATCAAGCCGGTCGCCTTCCAGGCGCTTTTTCAGGCGCAGCGGTCGCTGCACCTGCACGGCCTTGACGAGGTATTTCACGCGGTTGACCAGATCCTCATTGCGCTTGAGGATGTCGTCGATCGAACGCGGATCGCCCTCAAGCGCCGGCTTTTCGAGCAGCGTGCACCAGGACGGGCGTTCGCGGCCAATTACATAATCCCACTCGTCGTAGCGGATCGGCGGCGACAGCGGCTCTTCCTTGATTGCTTCATCCTTGCGCGAAGGCGCAGTGAGCTTGACCTGCTCTTCTTGCGTAGGCGGTGGCTCGGATTTGTCGTCCCCTTCTTCGTCTCCCATGTTGGAGTGGTCGTCGGCCAGCCGCGCGCCTTGCATCACGACATCCTCGTCGTCCGGCGAGGGCTCCCCAAGGTCGCCGAAATCCCAGATTCCCTGATTGTCGTCGCGGTACGCCGGCTCCACCACGTACGTCTTTAAGTTGAACTGCACCCGCATCTGGCCCATGTCATTGCCCAGCAATCCGCCGAGCGCGCGGCTCATGGACTGCTCGTGCCAGTAATCCTTCTGCTGGAAGAATAGGCGCCGGCCTTTGACTACCCATGGGTTGTCATCTTCGAAATTCTCATCAATCAGTGCGCGCGCCAGGCGACCCATCAGCGACCCCGCTGTCATGGCGCCTCCAGCTTGCGCAACATGGAACGCTTTCCACAATCCGCGCAGTCCGGGAAACTCACGCATGACGAGCTGCTCGACGCGCGCATCTTCGATCAGCGACACCAGCGCCACCTGCAGCGGCTTCAGGCTGCCAACGGGAAAGCGCTGCGTGGTAAACATAATGTGCGCGGCTGCGTGAGCGGCTGCCGCCCGGTACAGCGCGACACCGGTTTGGCCACCAAAACCACCGTAGGACTGCGGCACGCGGATGGTCCAACCGTCGACGGTGGAACGCCGTCCCGCAGCGGCGCCCTTGGAATGGATGACCGGTCGCAACTTGATGTTGCGGCCCCAGAGTGCGCGCAGATACAGTGACAGCCGGCGTTCGACGTCAGGGAACACGGGCTGATCGCCTTCTGTCCGCAGCAGCTGGCGGCCTTCTTCGCTGTCGAGCGTGAAATAGCGCGCTTGAGCATTCGGATCGCGCATGTGCGACTGCACGCCGAGCAGAGCCCAGCGGCGCAATCCGTCCAAGGTCAATTGTTCGAGCAGGCGATCCAGCCGTTGCAGGATCGGACCAACACCAACCGGGGCAAGACTCGCCAGTTCGGTGATGAACTCCAGGTACGCGCCAAACAGCCCGGCATCGCGGAGTCTGCGCGCCGCGATATTACTGGTCGAGAAAACTTGCTCTGCGGTGGCCGCGTCGGTGTGTGCGTACACCGCCAGCGCTGTGTCGATAGCGCCAAACGCCGCCGCTTCGCTGACTTCACGCGCAACACCCGGCGTCTCGCGCAAATAAGCCAGTACTACACTCCACCCCATTCCGGCGGTTGCCAGTTCGCGTGCGCCTTCAAGATAACGGGCAAGCCCTGTCTCGGAAAACGAGCGGGTCGCTTCCAGCCAGCTCGATTCCAGCATTTCCCGCGCATGCGGCCCGAGCGATGTAAGAAGCTCGCTGTATTCCTCAAGCTTCGCCATGATTCATTCAATTCCAAACTGAACCACGGAGAACGCGGAGGAAACGGGAAGGATCACAATTGTGATGGGGCTAGGAAACATCCAACTCGCATGGCCATTTGTGCTATTGGGAGGCGCCTACTTTGTACCGAGTCAAAATTCAAAAGCAGGCGCGAATCGTCGCGCCCAAAGCATCGCGGATATCCGCATCATCGGTAATTGGGCGGATCAGTGAGACATGACATGCCGCCACCGGTTCGACGCCCTGGCCGATCAGCGAGCCGGCGTAAATCAGCATGCGCGTGGAAATTCCTTCTTCAAGGCCGTGACCTTTCAGATTGCGGGCGCGCTCTGCGATGTTCACCAGCTTGGCAGCAGTCTCCGGCCCGATGCCTGATTCGTGAGTCACGATTTCGATTTCCACGTCGCGCGTCGGATAAGTAAAATCCAGCGCACCGAACCGCTGCTTGGTCGACTGCTTCAAATCCTTCAGGATGCTTTGATATCCGGGATTGTAGGAAATCACCAACTGGAAGTCGGGATGTGCATGCACCAGCTCGTTCTTTTTTTCCAGCGGCAGGACCCGGCGCGCATCGGTCAGCGGGTGAATCACGACCGTGGTGTCCTGACGCGCCTCCACTACTTCATCGAGGTAGCAAATCGCACCGTAGCGTACCGCCAGAGTCAGCGGGCCATCCTGCCAATGCGTGCCCTGCGCATCCAGCAGATAACGACCGACGAGGTCGGACGCGGTCATGTCTTCGTTACAAGCGAGCGTGATGAGCGGCTTGCCGAGCTTCCAGGCCATGTATTCGACGAAGCGCGTCTTGCCGCAGCCAGTCGGGCCTTTCAGCATCATCGGCATGCGCACCGCGTATGCCGCCTCGAACAGTGGCACCTCGTCGGCAATGGCACGGTAATACGGCTCCGCATCGATGGTGTACTGGCGCACGATACCGTGCGCGGGTGTCAGGTTATCGGTGTCTTGCGGATTCATGATTACTTTCTTTCGCGGCATTGCACGCAGATTCAGGCCTTACTGGAGCCCAATGCCATGCCGATCAATTCCATTCAAGCCGGCCGGGCATGCGCAAAACGCCGGCCCGGTCGGTTTTCATTACAGCGCTTTAACGGTGCGCAGGTTCCTTCTTGTTGGGGATACCGGGAATCGGCGCTTCATCAGTGCCCACGGTGTTGCGTGTAATCGCTTCCACCATTTCGCGGGTTGCATCCGGATCGGTAATCCATTTCTTGTAAAAATCGTAGGGGCACGCCGCCACGCCCTTGTCGCCCTCGTGTGAGTTGATAAGGCCGGTGTATCCGCGGTGCAGCAGCTTGAACAAATGGTTTTCGGATTGCATGTTCTTTCGTGCATCGCGGATCAGCGATTTGGACAGCGATGCATACTGGATGCCGTAGTCTTCCTCGCCGCATTCTCCTAGTGTGCGACCATCGAAGCCAATGATTGCGGAATGGCCGAAGTACGAATACACACCGTCGAAGCCAGCTGCATTGGCTACCGCAACATAGACGTTATTGGCCCAGGCCATGGCCTTCGCCATGATGACTTGCTGGTCCTTGGCGGGGTACATGTAGCCCTGACAGCGCACAATCAGCTCGGCGCCTTTCATCGCACAATCGCGCCAGATTTCCGGGTAATTGCCGTCATCACAAATGATCAGCGAAACCTTCAGGCCTTTCGGGCCTTCGGAAACATATGTGCAGTTGCCGGGATACCAGCCTTCGATCGGCACCCAGGGCATGATCTTGCGGTATTTCTGCACGATCTCGCCCTTGTCGTTCATGAGAATGAGCGTGTTGTATGGCGCCTTGTTCGGATGTTCCTCGTGCCGTTCACCGGTCAGGGAGAACACGCCCCAGACCTTGGCTTCGCGGCACGCGGCGGCAAAGATGGCGGTTTCCTCGCCGGGACAACTGGAAGCCGTGTCGTACATTTCCTTGCTGTCGTACATGATCCCGTGCGTGCTGTATTCCGGAAAAATGACCAGGTCCATGCCCGGAAGGCCAACCTTCATGCCCTTGATCATTTCGCCGATCTTTCTCGCGTTGTCCAGCACTTCTTTCTTCGTGTGCAGCCGCGGCATCTTGTAATTGACGACCGCTACGCCGACTCCGTCCTTGCTGCTTGAAATATCACCGTGCATCATGATCCTGATCTCCTTGTCATCGTTGACTCATTTGAAGCTTACTCGTTTGCGCACGGCCCTAGGCTGCGCGATTCTTTGTGCGGGCTTCGACCCGTCTTCCTTTTTCCAAGACCTCCCCTGACGGTCAGACCGTCAAGAAGGCATGAATCTTTGCGGTATCCACCCCGTCCCGGGTGGCCTCATAGGCGAATTCTCCCCGCTCAATGATCAGGAAACGATCCGCAATTTCGAGCGTGAAGGAGAGGACTTGCTCTGAGACCACGAGGGAAAAATTGCGTTCCGATTTCAATTTATTTAGCGTTCGCGCGATGTCTTTTATGATGGACGGCTGGATACCTTCCGTCGGCTCATCCAGGATAAGCAGCTTTGGATTGCTCACTAGCGCGCGTGAAATCGCGAGTTGTTGCTGCTGGCCGCCGGACAGATTGCCGCCTTTGCGGCTGCGCATTTCATGCAGTACGGGAAACGTGTCATACACGAATTGCGGAACCGCTTTATCCTTGACGTTTTCCATTCCGGCCAGAATGTTTTCTTCGACGCTCAAGTAGGGGAAAATCATGCGTCCCTGCGGAACATACGCCATCCCTGCAGCGACGCGCTGATAGCTTTTCTTACCCAGCATGGTATCCCCGTCGAGCGTGACCTGCCCGGTGCGCGCCGGCAATACACCGATCAACGACTTCAGTAACGTGCTTTTTCCCATCCCATTGCGGCCCATTATGGCGACCGTTTCTCTGTCGCCAACGCTGAATCCAACATTACGAATGACGTGGCTGTCTCCGTAATAAACGTTCAAGTTGCGCACTTCAAGCATTGCCCACGCTCCCTTCATCGGCACTCCGGAGCGAGAATTTCCAAAGAAGCGCGCAGCACATGACCCCTAACCGCAACGAACATTCGAGACCGTTCATGCTCGGTTCAGTGGCCCAGATACACATCGATCACTCTTTCGTCTTTCTGAATTTCAGCCATCGACCCTTCTGCCAGCAGTTTGCCCTGATGCAGCACAGTTACCTTGTGGGCAATCATTTTCACAAACGCCATGTCGTGCTCGATCACCATGAGGCAGCGTCCAGGGGCGATTTTTTTCAATAATGCGGCAGTTTGCTCGCGCTCGCGTGGACTCATGCCCGCTACCGGTTCATCGAGCAGCATCAGTTCGGGCTCTTGCATCAGCAGCATGCCGATTTCCAGCCACTGCTTCTGTCCGTGTGATAGCAGGCCGGCCTTGATGTCGAGATAGTCACGCAAATAAACCTGGTCCGCCACTTCATCGATGCGCAGGCGCAGTGTTGCCGTACGTCGGAAAAACAGCGATCCGATCACGCCGCGCTGCTCGGGATATGAAATTTCTAGATTCTCGAGAACCGTGAGGTCTTCGTAGACTGATGGATTCTGGAATTTGCGCCCAACCCCTGCCCGCGTAATTTCATACTCGCCCATGCGCGTAAGTTCAAGCGTCTTGAAAATAATTGAACCACGCGTTGGTTTTGTTTTGCCGCATACCATATCGAGCAATGTCGTCTTGCCGGCCCCATTTGGACCGATGACACAGCGCAATTCGTTACGCTCCACCACTAGATCCAATCCATCGACCGCCTTAAAGCCATCGAACGAAACGCTAAGATCGCGCATGGAAAGAATCGTCCCGCTCATTTGACGGGTTCCTTGAGGCTGGCCGCCAAGACTGCACTACGCGCTGGGGGAGTTCGGCCAAATCTGGCGAACAAGCCCGCCAAGCCCGCTGGCAGAAACATCGTAATCCCGATAAACAGTCCGCCAATGAAGAATAGCCAAATGGTCGGGAAATTTTCCGAGATCATTGATTTCGCCCAGCCCACCAGCAAAGCTCCGTAGACGGCACCGATAATGGACATGCGTCCACCCACCGCAACATAGATCACCAGTTCAATTGAAGCCACCGCGCCGACCAGCGTGGGGGTGATCAAACCCACCTGCACGGAATAGAGCGCTCCACCAATCGAAGCGAACAATGCGCCTACCGTAAAGATAAAGGCTTTGAACAGCGCGGTGTCATAGCCTGAAAAGCGCACTCTGTCTTCGCGATCCCGAATAGCAATCAAGATCTTGCCGACCCTGCTCTTGACGATCAGTGTGGCAACGCCCATTACAGCCATCAGCATCAGCACCTGCACGAAGTACAGGATTAGCTTTCCGTCGTCTGAGATGATGCTCATGCCTGCAAGCGTCTTGAAATCGGTAATGCCATTCGCTCCGCCGGTGTAGCCTTGCTGCCCGACAAGGAGAACCGTCATGGTCAGCGCTAGCGCGAGGGTAATGATTGCAAAGTAAACACCACTGACGCGCTTGCGAAACACGGCGTAAGACAGCACGAACGCGAGAGCGGTTGGAAGCACAACGATGGAAATCAGCGTCACAGCGAGGCTGTGATAAGGCACCCACCACCAGGGCAGCGCTTCGGTGCTGCTCCAGACCATGAAATCCGGCAACTCTGGCGCAGAGGCTTCCAGTTTGAGAAACATCGCCATCAGATAGCCGCCAAGTCCAAAAAAAATTCCCTGGCCCAGGCTCAGAATGCCGGCATAGCCCCATACCAGAACGATGCCTACGCCAACGACGGCGAATACCAGGTACTTGCTGACCAAATTGAGCCGGAAGGGATCAAGTACGTTCGGAAGGATGGCCAGCAGCAGAATCGCGAGGACGACGATGCTCAATATTCCAAATCTGTTTCCGGTGCGAAGCATCACTATTGTCGTATCTTGCTCGAGAAAAGCCCGTTCGGCCGGAAATACAAAACGGCGACAACCAGCAGCAGAATCGTGACTTTAGCCATCGAGCCGCTGAGAATATACTCCAGCGTCGTCTGGGTCTGCGAGATTACGAGAGCCGACAAGAAAGTCCCAAGCAGGGTCTGTACTCCGCCAAACACCACAACGATGAAGGAATCCACGATGTAGAGCTGGCCGGTCAACGGATTGGTGGATCCCACCATGGTGAATACGCTACCGGCAATTCCTGCCAGACCCGATCCAACTGCGAAAGTGGCAGCATCGACTTTGTCAGTATTGATACCTGCAGCCCCGCTCATTAATCTGTTTTGCATTACGGCGCGGGTCTTCATACCCCACCGCGTTTTGAAAAGCGCAAGGTAAAGCAAGCTAGCAACGATAATGGTGAGACCGACAATGAACAGGCGATTCAGCGGCAGCTGGATTCCCACTACCGGTTCCCACGCGCCCTCAAGCCAGCTCGTCATCGGGACACTGACCTCTTGCGCCCCGAATACTGAGCGGTAAGTCTGTTGCAGCACAAGGCTAAGACCCCAGGTCGCCAGCATGGTATCGAGCGGGCGGTTGTAGAGAAACCGGATGAATCCACGCTCCAATATCCAGCCGAAAACAAACGTGACCATGAACGAAAAAGCAATGGCGAAGAAAAGGTAAACGCCCATCAGGGACGGCATGAATTTCTCGAATACGTGAGCCGTCATATACGTCACATATGCGCCCAACGCCATAAGTTCACCGTGCGCCATATTAATGACGCCCATCAATCCAAAAATGATGGCCAATCCAAGCGCCATCAGCACCAGGATGGTAAACAGACTGATGCCGCTGAAAACCTGCATCACTGCGATATCAAGGCTCATGAATGGCCAGTTCCGAAAGAGAAAGAGGACGGACTGACGCGGGCCGCAAGTGACGAAGCGAGGAATGTTCTACCTTCTCCATCACTAGCGGGTGTCCACGTAAATCAGGGCGCCGAAATTCCCCTACAATTTCGGGAACGGATTCGGCTCCAGCAGACCCGACTCATGCACGATATCGAATTGCCCGTCCGCACGCGCACGTCCGATGCGTGCATGCTTCCAGGTATGATGATTCGTCGCGTGGATCTTGATATCGCCCTCGGGAGCCGCGAACGGAAGATTTGAGGATGCCGCGACAACTTTCTGCACGTCCAGGCTCTTGGCTTTTTCGACCGCCAGCTTCCAGAAATATACGCCTGTGTAACCACATTCCATCGGATCGCCAACGACGCGTTCCTGTCCGTATTTCGCCTTGATGGCCTTGACGAATTTTTCATTCGCCGGATTTTTCTGGCTTTGGAAATAGCCCATGCAGGCGTAATAACCGACCGCGTTCTCCTTGCCGATCCCGTCGATCTCGTTTTCGGAAACCACAGTAGAGAGAAGCGTTTGTTTATCGCCGGAAAGACCAGCTGCCTTCAATTGCTTGAAGAACGCGACGTTGCTGCCCCCGACGACGGTGCTATATATGCAATCCGGCTTCGCTGCCTTGATCTTGTTGATGATCGAGGAGAACTCGGTATGTCCCAACGGAGCGTATTCTTCACCGAGTGTCTTGCCGCCCACGCGTGCAATAGTAGGCTTGGCAATCTTGTTGCAGGTCCGCGGGTAAATGTAATCTGATCCGACCAGAAAGAAGGTCTTGCCCTTGTTGGCTGCCAGCCATTCGACTGCCGCGATTACGGACTGCGTTGCTTCCTGGGCCGTGTAGATGACGTTCTTCGATTCTTCCTGACCTTCGTAGTAAGTGGGGTAATAAAGCAACCCGTTGTTCTGCTCGAATACAGGCAATACGGCCTTACGCGAAGCAGAGGTGTAGCACCCGAAAATAGCCGCCACTTTGTCTTTCTGGATCAGCTTGCGTGCTTTTTCGGCGAAGGTCGGCCAGTCGCTGGCACCGTCTTCCACGATCGGCTCGATCTTGCGGCCCATGACCCCACCGGCTGCATTGATTTCGTCGATTGCCATTTTTTCAGCATCGACAATCGCTGCCTCCGCGATCGCAATCGTGCCGCTTAACGAGTGCAAAATACCGACCTTTATCGGATCGGCCGCGTGCGCGGCCTTCATTACAAAGGGCGCCGTCAATACACCCGCTGCAGCCGTGGCGGCACCGGCCTTCAAGAAATCCCGCCTGTCGAACTTGCTCATCAGTTAACTCCTCTCCCGTGAAAACAGTACCGCGAATTGCGGCAATTAAAAAAAGCCCATGAGCCGCGCTCGGCCTATGGGCTCTCTACCATGCTCGAATGAGACAATCCGGTCACATCCGAAAAAATCCAGTTACCGCAGACGCCGCTGGCTCTTCGCTTATTTTTACCTGGTTGCATCGCAAAATGCGAGCCGACAGGGACACTGAAGAATGATAGCGACGGAGCCACTGAGCCACTCAATCAACAAGGGGAAACAGTTTGCGAGCCGATGGTTATCTCTTCGCCACAACATGATCAAGCACTATTTTGCAGCATAGATCATCGAGCGCGCACTGCACCATATACGATCACTGCACCGGACCCGTGCATTGCCGTCACGCGCCCTGTTCGGCCCTCATGCAGAGCGGCTTAACAGGGCCACCTCCCCGCCCTTCTTTATACATCCTTACGCACTTCATATTCAAGCCTCGTATATTTTGGGACGAAACCAATGTCATTCAGTGCGAAGCGAAATGACGGGCCCGATAGCGTCGGATGCCGCATGCAGAATACTGCAACGGCCCTCCACTATTGTCCGCGTGCGGACCATGCGCCCGGGCTAATAAAACGCAAGATATCGTCGCGCTTGGCCATTGTGTCCTTGTAGCCCAGCGCGATCAGGGCCCGACAATATTCCTGCTCGAACAGCAGATAACTGGTCAACGTGGCCCCGCCGGTACGCGTTGCGCCGAGTCCGCGCAGCAGGAACCGGATCGAGCGTGGCAACGCGTGGAAATACTTCGCGGCGATTCGATCAATTTCCTCGCTTGGCGTAATCACCAGCACGTCGACTTCGCGCAGCTGCATGTTGTGCTTGTTGCGCTCCTCCCGAGGAATCAGCTGGATGGTCTTGTTGATACGCTCCAGGCGCTCAATGTCGACTTCCAGACCATCCAGAAAAATACTGTTAAGCGCATGACCGGCTATCTGCGCAAGCGATGGATAGCTCGCCATGCTCATGCGCGGCGGCGTAGCCTGCGTCTGCCGCCCGACTCCGATGACCAGAACCCGATCCGCCCCCAGGTGCAGCGCCGGACTGATGGGCGCGATTTGGCGCATGCTGCCATCACCGAAAAATTCCCGCCTTAGCGGAACGGCCGGGAAAATAAACGGCAGCGCGCTGGATGCAAGCAAGTGCTCGAAATCGATGATTTCCGGTATGCCGATCCGGCGTGCACGCTGCCAACCGGCCACTCCCGGAACACTCTGGAAGAAATTCACCGACTGGCCAGATGCGTAGCCCGATACGCTGACCGATAAGGCATACAAGGCCCCCGCATCGATGCTGCGGCGAATACCGGCGAGATCAAGGCGCTCCCGCAACAACTGAGACAGCGGTGAATTGTCCAGCAAGGAACTTGGATTATTTTTGCCGAGACCGCCCATAAGCATGGCCAGCAGCCAGCGCATGCCGGTACCGAGCACGCCCGCCACGTCCGAGCGATACACCTGGTCAACATGGAAATATTTCCATATCAGCAGCAGTTGGCGAACAGCGCGATGGAAATCGGTGGCGTTCGAGGCAAGTGCCGCCGCATTGATGGCGCCTGCCGAAGTACCGCAAATAATCTTGAACGGATTCGGGGTTCCACGCGGAAGCAGATGGGAGACCGCCCGCAGGAAGCCGACCTGATAAGCAGCGCGCGCGCCGCCGCCGGTAAGGACCAGGCCTATTTTGGCTGCAGAGGCCGATGAATCTTTCAAGACGCCCTCGCAGCCCGTGACCGCACGGCGCTCTTATTGCTCTTTTTGCTCAGCGCGGGCCGATTCGATGGAAGGTTGAACGAGCTCGAGCGCATCGCGCAACGTATCTTCGGATAAGTCGTTCAGCGCGTGCGCCAGCATGTCGGCCACTGCGTACGTATCTTCGGGCAACGATTCACTATCGAGATTTGCGACGAAGACTGCGGCCGCGCCCGTCGCGCGCAGAAGTGCCTGGCGTTCGGCCATCAACATCTCGACTTCCGTGCGCAACATGGCGATTTCCTGCGCGTGCTGTTCGGTGGTCATACGCCTCCAACGCTCTTGTTGTTAAATCATGATGCCATAAGGCTTTTGCCAGGGCCAGCAGCGTTGGACGCCAAAACTTAAAGATCGTCCCGAAGCGGCATTTGTTGTCCCGGTCAATGCAGCCTGACCACATTGGACGCCGGTGCAATGACCGGCAAGCTCAGCGAAAGCAACTGCCTGCCCACAATCGTGATGGAGCCGCCAATGCGATTATTACCGGTGTCACTGAATTCGAATTCGTACGTGCGCTGAAATCCCCTGCGCCCTTCATCGTCCCGACCGAGCCGAATACGTTTCATGGCAACTGTCCAGTCGAGCAGTTGCACGCCTTCCGATTCGCATGCGCGGCGCGCGCCGTCGAGCGCCACATCGCGTGCACGCAGACTGTCGAGCCAAAACCAGCCAGCGGCGAGGAACGCAAACAGGACGCCAAGTTCAATCACGGAAAATCGGCGGCGAAGTCAGGCGTCACGGCTCTTTTATGCCCACATTAACCAATGTCGGGGCAAGCAGCCGCACCACATCTGCGGGCGCCATCCCGAGGAGATAGCCGCGCCGGCCGGCGTTGATGTAGATTTTCGGTAACCCCAGAATTGTTTGTTCCATGTAGACGGGCATTTTCTTGCGTGTACCGAATGGCGAGGTGCCACCGACCATGTAACCGGAATGTCGGTGCGCCGTGTCGGGATTGCAAGGGGCGATGGATTTCACGCCTGCGATTCTGGCAAGTTCCTTGGTGGATACTTTCAAATCCCCGTGCATCAGCACGATCAACGGCGTGCGCGAGTCGTCTTCCATGACCAGGGTTTTGACCACGGCATGTTCTGAAACACCGAGTTCGCGCGCCGATACCGCGGTGCCGCCTTTGTCCTCGTATTCGTAGGGATGATCGGTAAATTTAACGTTTGCGGCACGCAACTGATGCACGGCCGGGGTGCCCGGCGTCTTCTCCTTGCTCATTAGCCGATACTGGCGGTCAATATCCGGTACAGGCTGTAAACCATGCCTGCCGTAGCGCCCCAGATATTTCGCTCGCCATACGGCATCGAATAGTAATAACGCGCGCGCCCATTGCGAATGTCGCTGTGACGCTGGTGGTTGGCCGGATTCAAAAAAAACTCCAGCGGGACTTCGAACACATCGGCCACTTCAAAAGGATCGGGCTTCAGTTGCAATGGCGGCTCGACCCATGCGACCACCGGCGTGACCCGAAATCCGGTTGGAATGTCGTAATCCGGAAGTGTTCCGATGACGTCCACGCGCGAAGCGCAAAGACCGGTTTCTTCCTGCGCTTCGCGTAGCGCGGTGGCAACGCGATCCGCATCCTTTAACTCAACCCGTCCGCCCGGAAAACTGATCTGGCCGGCGTGGTCGTACAAATGCGCTGTTCGCTGCGTGAACATCAGGGTCAAACCGCCTGGCTGATTGACAATCGGCACGAGCACCGCTGCCGGAACTGCCTCTCGCTCGGGAGGATGGGCGTAAGGCGGAAACTTTTCGTCTATCAGCGGGCTCGCCTGAATGCGCAGGCGTTCCATCAGCCAGGCACGGCTGTACCGAAGATCGTCGAAGCGGGCAGGTCCAGGCACTTAAGAGGCAGCAGCAGCGATTATTCGAGGCGCTATTTTACCTCTGACGCCGTGCACGGGATCACAGGAGGCATCGGGTCCGGCAAAGCAACCTCGACGCGATCGGAGATGAACAGTTCGCCACCCTGGATGACACGCGCAGTGATACCGCCATGACCCCGCATTGCATTGTAGCCACCTGTACCCAGCACCTCTTCCATGCGTGAACACGGTTCGCAAGGGCCGGTGCCTTCGAGCAGAACCCTGCCGATGCGAAATTGCATGTTGCGCAGGGCATGCAGATTGATACCGGACACCACAAGGTTCCGGCGCACGATCGCAGGCGATACTTCAGATTTACCGAGCATCTTCGCCACTACATCGAGATGCTCTTCCTGGAACAGGGTGACCTGGCGCTTGCCGTCGTACTTCGATGCATAGTGATCGCCAGCGAGGCCGCTGCCGGCGATGACCTCGACGTGCGTCAGCGCCGACAGGGCGATGCGGCGCTGCGGCCGTATGCCGATCCACGTGAGCACTCCCGCGCGTGGAAATTGTGCCATCAGCCTGGCAAGCTCACCTTTCACCGCATCCCCCGCTTCACCTCGCAGCAGCCGAGAAGGCCTTTATCGGCTAATCTGCTATTTCATACCATATCTTCGGGGCGAACCCATTCATCGAACTGCTGCGCCGTCAGGTATTTCAGCGCGAGCGCAGCCTCTTTCAGCGTCTTCCCTTCCTTGTATGCTTTCTTCGCAATTTCTGCGGCCTTGTCATAGCCGATATGTGGGTTGAGCGCAGTCACCAGCATCAGTGACTGGCCGAGCATCTGCGCAATGCGATCGCGGTTTGGTTCGATGCCGATTGCACAATTGTTATTGAAACTGATGGCCCCATCGGCCAGCAATCGTACGCTTTGCAGGAAATTGTGGATGATGACCGGTTTGAATACGTTCAGCTCGAAATTGCCCATCGCACCGGCGATGTTGATGGCAACATCGTTGCCGAACACCTGGCAACAAAGCATCGTCAGCGCTTCCGACTGAGTGGGATTGACTTTTCCGGGCATGATAGAACTGCCGGGCTCGTTTTCGGGAATGCGAAGTTCACCGATACCGCTGCGGGGGCCGGATGCGAGCCAACGGATATCGTTGGCGATTTTCATCAGCGAAGCGGCCAAGGTCTTGAGCGCGCCATGCGCGTGCACCAGCGCGTCATTTGCAGCGAGTGCTTCGAATTTATTGGGCGCAGACACAAACGGCATTTTGGTGAGATTCGCCAGCTCTTGCGCCACGCGCGTGGCGAACTCTGGATGGGCATTGAGGCCAGTGCCTACTGCCGTGCCGCCTAGTGCGAGCTCGTACAAATGAGCGAGTGCGGCCTGGACATGCGCCTGGCCGTGCTCAAGTTGCGAGACATAGCCGGAAAATTCCTGGCCCAGCGTAAGCGGCGTGGCATCTTGCAGGTGAGTGCGGCCGATTTTTACGATGTCGCTGAACAGCGTTGCTTTGCTGCGCAGGGTATCGCGCAAAGCCGCAAGCGCCGGCATTAGTCGCGCGTGCAGCGCGGTCGCTGCCGCAACATGCATGGCAGTTGGAAATACATCGTTCGACGACTGGCCCTTGTTGACGTCGTCATTGGGATGCACCAGGCGCTTATCGCCGCGTTCGCCACCGAGGAGTTCGGAAGCCCGATTCGCCAGCACTTCGTTCAGGTTCATGTTGGTCTGGGTACCGGAGCCGGTTTGCCAGACCGCCAGCGGAAATTCCGCGTCGTGCTTGCCAGATACAATTTCATTGGCTGCGTCGATGATGGCATGCGCTTTCCGGATTTCCAGCACACCCAGATCTCCGTTCACGCGCGCGCACGCAAGCTTTACCAGTGCCAGCGCATGGATTACCTCCACCGGCATGCGTTCGCCCGATATGCGAAAGTTCTGCAGGCTTCGTTGCGTCTGCGCCCCCCACAGCCGCTCGGCGGGCACTTCAATCGGGCCGAAAGAGTCTCGTTCCGTTCTGGTTTTCATTTCACACGCACTTAGATCACCAGGGGATGGATTTCTTGTCGCGGAAAAATCCGCCAGTCGGGCCGCCGGCGGGCAAGGTCGCAAGCCAGACCGCCGTTTCGGCCCCCCTCTCGACGCTGCGGCTCGCCTGTGGACCACCCATGTCAGTGCGCACCCAACCGGGACACATCGAATTCACCAGAATGTCATGTTGCTCCGTTGCGCTCGCTACCATCCGGGTCAGCGCATTCAGTGCTGTCTTCGACATCCGGTACGCGGCATTGCCGTCGCCCATGTCGGCAAGCTGGCCAAGCCCGCTGGAAAGATTAACCACGCGTCCATAGCCATGCTTTCGCATCAACGGCACAAGCGCCTGACACAGGCGTAAAGCACCGAAGAAATTGGTGTCCAGGGTGGCATCGAATACGTCTTCAGTTTCTTCAAGAACACTGGTTGATGAACTATCCATCATGATGCCGGCATTGTTCACCAATGCGTCAACGGCACCATGCTCCTTTTCAACATACTTTGCGAGCGCCCGCACGCTACTGCGGACCGTCACGTCCAGTTCGTGGAACAGAACGTCGAGATTTTCCTGCGCAAGAATCTTTTGCGCCTTAACGCCTTTGCCCGCATCACGGCTGGTCAACACTACGCGTAGCCCCTTGTGCGCAAGCTGCCTGCAAATTTCGAAACCGATGCCTTTATTGGCCCCGGTCACCAGAGCGAGTCTTTTGTCCCGTGTTTGCATGCATCAACTCGATCAAGTCATCAAGCGGCCGGAAACAGATTCCATACGCAGTGAGCAAAGGCCTGTCACGCAATAGCTATGCATACTGTGTGACCCGCGCGGCCGCAGTTAAGTTTCTTGGGCACATCTGGTCAATGCAGCGGCCGGGTTTCCAGATCGGCTAGCGGATGTTCATGCGGTTTCCATGGACTATTGAAATAACCTTCCAACCATTGTTCGGATATCTGTGCCAATGTCGGCGGTTGCCAGCGTGGACGCTGGTCCTTGTCGATCAGCAGCGCGCGGATGCCTTCCGCCAAATCGGGCCGGCTGGCGCAGTGCAGCGCCACCACGAACTCGAGACGAAACACATCGGCAAGCGACAGGTATTTCACCCGCCGCTGCAACTCATGGCTCAATGCCGCGGTACTGGGCGAGCCTGCAACCAGCGTGGCTACCGCACGCGCAAGCCAGCTGTCTTCAGTTTTCAATCCGGTAAGCGCGGACACAATGTCGATCAATTCTCCTCTGCCGCAGAGTCTATTGATCAAATCGAAGTGCTGACGCAGCGGTCCACTCGGTAATTCGCTTACTGCAAACTCATGCAACACTGCAGACAGCAAGCGATGATTTACTGCGGGCCGCTGTTCCCAAGGTTGCGTGGTCAGGCGCTCGAACACCGCCGCCTTGTGTGAATGGCCGATGCAATAGTCCGCCAGTTTGACGAACAGCGCATCGGATGCCTGCATGCGCGCACCGGTCAGCGCGAGAAATAGCCCGGTCGCGCCTGGCATGCGCTCTAGCAACCAGCTGCCGCCGACATCCGGAAATAAACCAATGGTGATTTCCGGCATTGCCACGCGCGATTCTTGGGTCACCACGCGATGGCTGGCGCCGGACATCAGCCCAACGCCACCACCCATGACAATGCCGTGTCCCCAGCACAGGACCGGTTTGGGATACGTGTGAATCGCATAATCCAACCGATATTCGCGCCCGAAAAAATCGGCTGCATAAGCATTGCCGCGGATATCCTCCCGATTGGCGGAAGCCTGGTGCGCAAGCATGGTCGCATGCATTTTGTGCAAATCGGCACCGGCCGAGAAAGCCTTGTCTCCGGCGCCTTCTAAAACCACCATCGCCACGCCCCGATCAACCGCCCAGAGCGCCAGTCGCTGCGCCAGCAGATCGATCATGTCCAGCGACAATGCGTTCAGCGAGCGCTCGGCATTGAGGCGGGCAACGCCGATGCGCGTGCCATTGGTCGCACGGAGCTCTTCGAACAGGACCGGCATGGTCATTTCGATCTGCAGATCCGGCGCATCCAGACCGGCGGCTGGATCGTCATGTGAGTGATCAGCGGCTGAAAGACGCGTCGACCGACGCTAGCGCAGCCATGTTCACGAGCCTGCGCACCGTAGCGGTCGGCGTAAGGATATGCACGGGTTTTGCCGCGCCCAGCAGAATCGGACCGACGGTAATGCCTTCGCCCGAGATGGTTTTTATGAGATTAAATGTAATGTTCGCTGCATCGAGGGTCGGCATGATTAATAGGTTAGCCTCGCCCTTCAGCCGGGAATTCGGAAATATCCGGAGCCGGATTTTTTCGTCTAGCGCCGCGTCGCCATGCATTTCGCCATCCACTTCGAGCTGCGGCGCACGCTGTTCCAGGATTTCGCGCGCTTTGCTCATCTTTTGCGCGGAAGGATTGCGCGAACTGCCGAAATTGGAATGCGAAAGCAGTGCGATCTTCGGCGTAATGCCGAAACGCAATACTTCGTCGGCGGCCATCATGGTGATTTCGGCTATTTGCTCGGCGGTCGGATCCGGATTGACGTAGGTGTCGCAGATGAACATGGTACGGTTGGGCAGGATAAGCATATTCATGGCCGCGAACTGGTTGATCCCCTTGCGCAGACCGATCACGCTGGCGATGTATTCCACATGCAGCGAGAACTGCGCAATGGTCCCGCACAACATTGCGTCGGCATCGCCGCGGCGAACCATCAGCGCACCGATCAGCGTAGTGCGCCTGGTGACTTCACGCTTGGCGTATTCGACCGAAATACCCTTGCGCTGCACCAGCGTGTAGTACTCCTGCCAGTAATCGCGAAAGCGCGGATCGGAGTTCGGATTCACGATCTCGAAGTCCTTGCCCGGCCGAATCCGCAAACCGAACTTTTCCATGCGCGGCAGCAGTACTTCCGGTCGGGCAATCAGGATCGGTTTGGCCACGCCTTCATCGACCACGATCTGAACTGAGCGCAGAACGCGTTCGTCCTCGCCTTCACAGAACACTACGCGCGTGGGATTTTTTTTCGCCGCGCTGAAGACCGGCTTCATGATCAGGCCGGAGTGATAGACAAACTGCGACAGTTGATCGTGGTAGGCCACAAAGTCCTGGATCGGCCGCGTCGCCACACCGCTTTTCATGGCGGCCAATGCGACGGCGGGTGCAATCTTTTCAATGAGCCGCGGGTCGAAAGGCTTGGGAATCAGATATTCGGGGCCAAAGGCAAGCTCCTGCTCGCCATAGGCAATTGCGACAATATCGGATTGCTCCGCCTGAGCAAGTTCGGCAATGGCGCGGACGGCCGCAAGTTTCATTTGTTCGGTAATGGTGGTGGCGCCGACATCCAGCGCGCCACGGAAAATGAAAGGGAAGCACAACACGTTGTTGACCTGGTTCGGATAGTCCGAACGGCCGGTGGCAATGATTGCGTCGGGGCGGACGGCCTTCGCTTCGTTCGGTAGAATCTCTGGCTCGGGATTGGCAAGTGCGAGAATCAGCGGCCTCGTGCCCATGTGTTTTACCATTTCCGGCTTGAGGACGCGCGCGGCGGAAAGGCCGAGAAATATATCCGCATCCGGCAGCAGTTCAGCGAGGGTTCGGGCCTTGGTGTCTTTCGCGTAGCGGGCTTTGTTGTCGTCCATTTCCTCCTTGCGCCCGCTGTAAACAACGCCCTTGATGTCCGCAACCCAGATGTTCTGCATCGACAAGCCCAAGCTCACCAGCAGGTCCAGACAGGCAAGCGCAGCAGCGCCTGCGCCGGAGCACACCAGCTTTACTTTGGTGATGTCCTTGCCGACGACCTTGAGACCATTCAATACGGCGGCTCCCACGATAATCGCCGTGCCGTGCTGGTCATCATGGAATACGGGTATTTTCATGCGGCTGCGCAACTGCTGCTCGATGTAGAAACACTCCGGCGCCTTGATGTCTTCCAGATTGATGCCGCCGAAAGTGGGCTCGAGGCTTGCGATGATTTCCACCAACTTGTCCGGGTCGCGCTCGTTGACTTCGATGTCGAATACGTCGATTCCGGCGAATTTCTTGAACAGCACACCCTTGCCTTCCATGACCGGCTTGGCTGCCAGCGGGCCGATGGGGCCCAGGCCGAGCACGGCGGTGCCATTGGTAATCACGCCGATGAGGTTGCCTCGCGCGGTGAAGTTGCGTGCCGTGGTCGGGTCGCGCACGATTTCCTCGCAGGCCGCAGCAACTCCGGGTGAATATGCGAGCGCAAGGTCGCGCTGGTTGAGCAGTGCCTTGGTGGGCACCACCGAGATTTTTCCCGGGGTTGGCAAGCGGTGATAATCGAGCGCACTTTTGCGCAGCAGCTCGTCCATGTGTTCTCCGTATTGATTATTTGCATCCGATTATACGGGACGCATGTGCTGGTCTTCCGGACACGTCAGAACAGTGAAGTTTGTCGCAGGCGGAGCTTTTTGCTATGGTGCCTGTCTTTCCACAGGCGTCAGCTTTGATGCCGCAAGTTGATCCGGCAGCTTAGAAATATGGATTTTTCGCCGCCCCACATCCGCACCGAGCTTTATCCGGAAATCGAGCCGTCCCGCTTTAGCCATCTGCGACTGGACGATCGGCACGAGATGTACTGGGAAGAGTCGGGCAATCCGCAGGGCGCCCCCGTGGTGTTCCTGCACGGAGGTCCGGGAGCCGGCGCCAGCCCAATGCACCGGCGCTTCTTCGATCCGGCTTATTACCGCATCATCATCTTCGACCAGCGCGGCGCAGGCCGTTCGCGACCGCATGGAGACTTGGTCGACAACACAACACCGCATCTGATAGGCGACATGGAAAAGCTGCGGGTCCACCTGGGCATCGAAAAATGGGTGGTATTCGGCGGTTCGTGGGGCAGTACGCTGGGTCTTGCCTACGCGCAGGAGCATCCGCAGCGCTGCTCCGCGCTGGTGCTCCGTGGCATCTTTTTGTGCCGGAAGCTGGAGATCGATTGGTTCCTATACGGCATGCGTTTCATTTTCCCGGAGGCGTGGCGCCGATTCGCGGAATACATTCCCGAAGCAGAGCGGGCAAACCTGCTGGCAGCTTATACGAGGCGGCTCAACAATCCTGACCCGCTCACCCACATGCCGGCGGCCCATCAATGGAGCATCTACGAAGGCTCGTGTTCCACCATGCTGCCAAACGCATCGATGGTGGCACACTATTCGGAAAATATCGTCGCGCTCGGTCTTGCTCGCATCGAAGCACACTACTTCACCAACAATATTTTCCTGCCTGAGAATTCGCTTCTGAACAATGCCTACCGGCTGCGCCTGATTCCCGGTGTCATTGTGCAAGGCCGCTATGACATGGTCTGTCCGATCATTTCGGCCCATGATCTTCACAGTGCCTGGCCGGAAGCCGAATACATCGTCGTGCCGGATGCCGGACATTCGGCGTGGGAGCCCGGCATCAGCGCCCAGCTAGTTGCCGCAATGGAGAGAATAAAAGCAAGAACCAGGGGCTGATCCGCTCGCACCCTGCGTTAGAATTTTCAGTCGCGGACATGAGTCTCAAGCCCCCGTCGAGGGGCGCAGTCTTCCTCAAAAACTAAACAAGGGGCGCTCGCATGAACGAACAAGTTGAATCACTGAATCATATCAAAGCAACGGTCATTGACCTTGCCCTGAGGTTCGGGCCGAAGGTCCTGGTTGCGATCATCATCCTTGTAGTGGGCGTATTTGTCGGCCGCTGGATCGGCAAAGCGATGGCGCGTGGCTTGCGGAAATTCGATCTCGAGATTCCAGTCCGTGATTTATTGGTGCGGGTGGTCAATATCGTTGTCATGGGCTTATTCGCGATCATGGCCCTGCAGAATCTCGGCGTGGAACTATTGCCGCTCATAGCCGGTATCGGCGTGGCCGGCGCGGCCATTGCGCTCGCCACGCAAGGCGTATTGAGCAACGTCGTGGCGGGACTGACCATCATATTCACGCGACCCTTCCGTGTAGGCGAATACATCGCCATTGCCGGCGTCGAGGGTGGCGTCGAATCCATAGGGCTGTTCAAAACCATATTGACTCACCCCGACTTGTCAAAAGTTATCGTCCCAAATCGCAAGATCGTGGGCGAGATCTTGCACAACTACGGCAACATCCGTCAGCAGACGATCACGGTGGGCGTTTCCTACGATACCAATTTGAATAAGGCGCTCGCCACAGTCGGCGAAATCCTTCAAAGCAATCCGCGCATACTGAAAGATCCCGTGGCAGGCATCGGCGTCAGCGTGCTGGCGGATTCTTCAATTCAACTGGCGGTAAAACCCTGGACCAAAGTGGCCGACTTCGGCAGTGCCGGAAGTGAAATCAACATGGCGATCGTGGAAGCGTTCCGCAACCGCAATATCGTCATCCCGTTTCCCCAGCAGGAAGTCAGGATGATCAGCAACGCCGCTTGACGTAGCGAAGCCGCTCGCGGAACAAGCGCTGTTCGGTATTCATGCCCACGGGATCTTGTAGACCCTGCCGGTTGCCTGCAGCGCTTCTACCGTCCACTCACC
>JBJMWI010000084.1:0-39410 GCA_045810225.1 Burkholderiales bacterium | reverse complement strand
GCCGGGAGGTGACCGGTCAGCGCAAGGACAAAAGCACCTTCCCGATGGAATTGGCGGTGAGTGAATTCCGTATCGGCGAACATCGCTTCTTTACCGGAATTGTGCGCGACATCACGCAACGCAAAAACCTGGAGCTAGAGCTGCGCGAGCGCGTGAAAGAACTGGCGGAAGCGGATCGGCAGAAAAACGAGTTCCTGGCCATGTTGGGTCACGAGTTGCGCAATCCGCTAGCGCCGATACGCAATGCCGTGCACTTGATGAAAATGGAAGATGCCGAACAGGAAACGGTCATCAAGGCCCGTGACATGATGGAGCGACAGCTCCAACAACTGGTTCGCCTGGTGGATGACCTGCTCGATGTGTCGCGCATTGTCCGCGCCAAAATCGATTTGCGCAAAGAGCCCGTCGACCTGGCTCAAGCGCTAACCCGTGCCATAGAGACGGCCCAGCCGGTTATAGACGCGCGGGGTCACCAATTGAAAACCTCTGTTCCACTCGGCGCCATTTATGTAGAAGGCGATCTCATCCGCTTGGCGCAAGCGGTGGCGAATCTGCTTACCAATGCAGCGAAGTACACGCCCGAAGCCGGCATGATCGTGCTCGAAGTAGAACGTGAAAAAGAGCGAGTCGCCATCCGGGTACAGGATTCGGGTGTGGGCATCGAACCAGATTTGCTACCGCGTATTTTCGATCTGTTTGTCCAGGGTGATCACACCTTGGCGCGATCCCAGGGCGGGCTTGGCATCGGACTTACGTTGGTGAAACGCTTGGTGGACATGCATGGCGGCACTATAGAAGCTGTAAGTGAAGGCAAAGGCAAGGGCAGCCAGTTCATTGTTCGCCTGCCCATTCTGATGGGCGATCCTGAGACCTTCAGGAGCAAAGTGCCCGGGAGCCTGATAAAGAATTCAAGCAAACGTCGAGTACTCGTGGTCGACGATAACGTCGATGCGGCAGAGAGCATCGCAATGATCTTGCGCATCACCGGCCATAAAGTCATGTGCATATACGACGGCCAATCTGTGATGAAAATGGTGCAAAACTATAAGCCCGAAGTCGTCATCATCGATATCGGCTTGCCTGGCATGAGCGGTTACGATGTCGCGAAACTTCTAAGGAATACTCCAGAATGCAAGCATTTGGCACTGGTCGCGGTGACCGGATACGGACAGGACAATGATCGCATGACGGCGCAACAGGCCGGATTCGATTCGCACATGACCAAGCCCGTTGATCCCGACGTATTAGGTGAATTTGTAGCGGCCGCTCAAAGAGCTGCGGTTCCGGGATAGTTGTTTTGCTGATCAGGGCATCCCGGCGCAGACAATAATTCTGCTTCTGCCCAATTGTGCGCCTATTTCAATAGCGGCGGCCGTCGTTCTGAATACACACAAATCCCACGATGGGGTCAGGCCTTGCCTTTTACCTACTGCTTCAGAAATGGGGTCAGGCCTTGCCTTTTGCCTGCTGCGTATGAACTTCAAAGCGCCCTATTGACGATTCATCACTTCGCCTCGTTCGGGCCGGCAGGCAGGCGTTCAAGAAATATGTTGCTTCAATCGCTCTTCCAATCACTGGATGACGTGCACAAGGCGCCTGTTCTCCATTCTCGTAACTCTGCAATGGCCTGTCGAATCCCCTGATGTGGGTCGTCGGTTTGCCGCGTAAGCCGTCAAATAGGCAAAAGGCAAGGCCTGACCCCAACAATGTGGTGCTGACCCTAACAATGTTGTGACCCTAGCAATGTTGTCGCCGTCAGACGCCTAACACTGTAACGGCGGGTTAACACTGGCCCGCAATGAACGACTTCCTCGTTCCACGTGATCGGGTTGCGGCGATTTCATATAGCGTCCTGGCGTGGAAAAATTTACTTCGAGGCAGAACATTTTTCAGGTTTGCTTGGTCCAGTTGCGGCATTCATAGCTCGCTAAAGATAAAACGATGCGCATGAGTCTTGCGTTGCGTGCCGGTGTTACCTTCACCTTGTCATAGAGAAAACAATGACTCGCTTATTTCATATTTCATTCAAAGGCGCAATTGTTTCGTCCCTGTACGCTTGCTTGCTTCTACAGCTCGCGGCATGCGCCACCGGGCATTTGAGCCAAAAGGACCAAAGCAGTCTAGCCGGAAAGACCTACGTCGTTACCGGCGCATCGAGTGGAATCGGTCGCGGTGTTGCGCATGAACTAGGTTCGCACGGCGCCAATGTTGTCCTGGCTGCGCGTCGATCCGAGGTTTTGGAAGAAGTCGCATCCGAGGTACGCGCGGCCGGCGGGGAGCCGTTGGTCGTGACGACCGACGTGAGCGATCCGGACGACATCCAAAACCTGGCCGACAGTGCCGTCGAGCGGTTTGGCCGCATCGACGTCTGGATCAATAACGCCGGGGTCGGGGCCCTTGGACCCTTCGAAGATATTCCGTTGGAGGATCATTCGCGCTTGATCGACGTCAATCTCAAAGGCGTGATCTATGGCAGTCACACTGCCATGCGGCAATTCCGTGCCCAGGGCGCGGGCACGCTGGTCAATGTAGGCTCGATTGACAGCGAAGTTCCGCACGCTTTTCAGGCATCCTATTCCGCGTCGAAAGCCGGCGTACTCAGCCTTGGGCGCACGCTAAACGAGGAACTGCGCCTGAGTGGCGCGAAAGGCATCTCCGTTGCGACCGTGCTGCCCTGGGCCGTGGATACCCCGTTCTGGATGCACGCGGCAAACTATACCGGCGCATCGCCAACTTTTCCTGCAATGGATGACCCGAAAAAAGTTGTGGACGCGATCGTCTCGGTATCGCTTCATCCGCGCGAGGAATTGTCAGTGGGATCGAAGGCAAAATCCGCTTATGCCTCGCATCACATAATGCCGGATGTCACTGAACGGGCATCCGGGAAACTGGCGCAGAAGTATGAGATGGAGTCCCCACCCCGTACGTCTGCGACCACCGGATCGTTGCATGACCCGATGGATGAAGGTACCACCGTGGATGGAGGTATGCGACGCCGTTGAACCTTGGAAAACATGGAAGAGTCCATGCCACAAAATGCCCCGCGACAAAGGCGCTCGACAGGACGCTTGCCTTAATATCCGATGGCTTTTTGTGACAGCAATGTCAGGCCCGCCTGTGATGTTCGAGAATACTAAAAACTAGCGTGTGACAGGCCCGTCGCCGCAGTGCCGTACAGTTAATGGGAATTCACCCAACGTTAAACGCTGTGGAATCTTTCCAACTGCAGGGCGCAGCTATTAGTCACTGGATCAGCTTCGCAACTTTCCTGATCCTGCCTGTGCTCCTCGTGCCGCTCATCTTGATCAGGCTGCTGTGCCTCCGAGTCAGGGCATTGTTCTTGTACTTTTTTAGTGGCGATTTCCTTACTATCCATCGGAATCTCCCTCTGTCCATACGTTCGTCCCGGCTCTAAGCCGGGCCTTCGCATTAGCATTCGCCATGCCAACGCTTTGAGGGGCTTCAATCAGTAGGACAAGTTCGAAACCAATAAAAATTACAAGACCAAGAAAATTTTCTAAGCTGCGTCGTCCGGTCTCCCGCTGTAGCAGTGACGTCATGCCCCCTGGAAAGTCAAAAACTTGGCGAGAAGTTTGCTACCACGGCTGGTGTGCAATAAGGCTGTTGGAAATCTTTATGGAAAACAGGAGTTACTTTTCAAAAGCTGGTCCGTTGGACGCAATTGATGCCATTGAGGCGAAGCTCATCGGCGAAGGCTATGTACGTGTGCACGGCGGCTGGCAGGAACTTGAACCAAGACGATACTTACGTTTGGATCTGGACAGCAGACCCGGTGTCTCAGTCGGCGGCGTGCCAGTGGGGGTGATGCTATGGCGAGAGTAAAGTTGATTCGAAGCCCGCACCATCCGTAAGGGAACCGTCCATTTCTTCTCTAAACGTTACGGCCTCAATTGATTGGTGCTGTGGCAAGGCCTATGACATGGTCAGCTGTTGCGCGACCTCTAGTTGTACATCGGCTGGCATCTCCTGAAATTTGCAATCGGGCTGCGACACCTTTCTGGTTAGTGTGATGGCGCGTCCGGACCAGCGCTTGGCGCAAGCGGTCAAGTTAGTTTTCGCGACCCGTTCCATAGTGGCCTCTCGTCTACCGGAGAGTGCAGGAATGCTACTGATGGAAAAAGAAACCCAACAGCAACGCTGCCCACTATGTGCCAATCCAGCGGAATATCGATGGCTCGATTCCAGGAACACGAAGCATTTCTACTGCACGCACTGCGGTCAATTCGAGATATCAGTGGCCGCCCAAAAGCGCCTCGAGAAAGGTCCCAATCATCGGAAGCTGGCGCTCTCCCAGGTGGCAAGAGAGCATCCCCATGGCTATACGCTCGTAATTACCCTGCCAGAAGATAAAGAGCTTCTTTGCGTGTTACACAAATATGTGAAGAACTCTGATCTGCATCAGTAATCCGCGGCTAAAACAGTCAGGGCGTAATTTATATTCATCTCATTGCGATCCGGTCTCAAACGAGCCCCGTGTTGCTCGACGTTGGAGTAAGACGCGAAGTATTGCAGGGAACTCCAGAGAGTATCCCCGCAGTGTTCAGAAAGGCGGCATTGCCTCGTTCAATGAATCGTTTCACAGTGCGAGCGAGGTCAATGACAGGGCTTTGGATTGGGTTTGTTACCGGGTTGAGTACAGGTCACAGTGCCGCTGCTTTTCATCAAGAACGCAGCATTGTGGCCCTTCAATGAAATGGTATTCACGGTGGGAAGTGAGCTCGGATTCGATAACAGGTTATCGTGGGTGATCTGTTGAGAAGCCTGCGGCAATGTAATGGAAGACACGCTGGTCGCAGTGGGATTGACATACACGTATCCCTTTTCGAATTCGCGCCAATAGATGTTCACGCCACTGATGGAGCTGACCTTATAGCCGCCGACGGATTTGCCGAGATCCAGCTTGTCGTACTCATCGAACCACCAGAGCTGGTTGTAGCCACTGCCGCCGTTGAACATGAAATAGCTGTTGTTCACGGTGTCATTCTTGCCAAGCGAGAAAGACCCAAGGGAATACCACAAGGTCTGCCAGAAAGTCACAGGCTTGCGCCAGTTATCGGTACCGGATTGCCCGGGTGAGAGTTGCGTATGGCTCATCAACGCGACCCTTGAGTTTTTGATGGCGCCCATGTTGTCTACCTGGCGCTTCCAGCTTGTTTCGGGAAAGAACTGTGTGTCCGATCCCCATTCCACGGCGAAGGCACCTTCCTCCAGTAGAACATCGGGCGGTGTGGAATAACTATCCAGAGCCTTCCAGGCGGCAACACCGGCGTCAGTCGTAGTTCCGCCCTTGTTGCACCAGATCTTCTGCCCGTATCCGTGCATGCTGACGGTAACTGCAGTAACGAACGAGTTCATCGCCGTTGACCACGCGTCATCGGTCGGATACCAGGCCGACGCCGTGTTATATCCGGCAGCTGCAGCGTTGCTATTACAGTTGTCTACGAATACGCCGTCGGCGACCCAGGGCTGATCGACGATATCGGCCTTGACGGCAGTTACCCAATAGAACTGGTAGGCCGCAGAGCCAAAATCCATCAGATACCAGTATTGATTCGCAGCCGGGTTCGAGTACCCGCTGCTATAGATGCGCTTGCCCGAAGCGTCAAGCTGGAAAAGACCCGGTTGGTCGCCATTGAGGCTGCCCATGGGGTGGCCGCGTGAAACATTGTGGCGGCCAAGGCCATTTATATAGAGCACATCCTGACTATCCAGGTAACTCGGCGATTCCGGACCCATCTCATAAAGAAAGATATTGGAGTTCGGATTGGCTGCTTTGATAGCAGCCCAGGTATTGGAAGCGATACTGTTGTAGCGGAAACGATCGATATCGAGCATGTCGTACTTCGCCAGCTTTGGCACATCGGCGGAAGTCAACGTAGGGCCGCCTCCGTAATAAACCAGAAAGGTCGGTATGAATTTGGTGGACTGTGCCTGTGCGCCTGTCGGCAATGCGGCGGCAGCAACGATTACCGAAACGGCTCCTGCGCGAAGCGTTGCCAGCAAGCGTCTTGCCAAACGACTTTCACAATGCGTGCTATTTACGCGACCAGTATTGAAAATTTTTCCGAACATGGATTGACCTCCCTAAGTTGAGACGGGGCAGGGATCGCAATATCAGGGCCATGTGGGAAAATTTTTTAAAGCTAGATGCTTAAGCGCAATACGTAACGTGAAGCCTGAAATACCGTAGCGGCTCGGCGACGATTTATGAGCCGATCACGCCGAACCGTTGTTTGCATGCGCAAACCTATGTCGCGCTGCAGCGACAAATATTTCGTAAAAATTACCGGTACGAACCAAAACAGTAGCTTGCGCCAGGAAACAGGTGCCCAAAATGGGTGTGCAATTGCACAGGACGAGCGGCTACACGGCTACTCTGTTCGAAAAGAATTGGAGGTTAGCGTGCAAGTCTCTTTGCACTGCCTTGGCTTCTCAAAAATAAGGGCCGGAAATGGATTGCAGCAGACCAGCACAAATTTAGAATTGTTTTGTATCAGTCAATCGCGACCGCGACGTGACATGAAGCGCTGCCTCGGTCCAACGGAATCCCTCTTGGCGCAGACAGAAATTGCCACTCGTAAGAATGAGATGCCAAGGTGAGCGTGAGAACGCCGTATGAAGTGCTTTCTCTGGCTTGGCTGTTAGCGTGAATACCAGGAAACAGTTCAATGAGCTGTGCCCCACCGGTTCCAACGATAAATTCTCGGATGCCACGCCGTTCATCGAGGCGTCCATCCGGATCCAGCGGCGCAAACCGTTCGTAGTTGTGCTCATGTCCGTTCAGCACCACGTCGACATGCGATTTGTACATGAGGCGCCAAAGCGGATCGAGGCGCGGGTTGTCGCGGTGCCATCCGGAACTGAAACGAGGGTGATGAAAATAAGCCATGATGCACTTTCCCTGATGCTGGTTCAGATCCTCCTTTAACCACGCCTCCTGCTTGGTCGCCAAAGCGGTTCCAAGGATATTGCTGTTCAGCGCTACGAGATGCCAATCGCCAACATCAAAGCTATAGAAGCCGTTGTCGTCCGGACCGGCCGCTTGTCCCCAATATGCAAAATACGGTCTCGCTCCGAGCGAGTTGTATTCGTGATTCCCTAATGTGGGTCTGGTCCTGGACTTGAAGCGGCCCCAGGTGGGTTCATAGCACTTGTCATACTCTGCTTTGGCGCCGTCCGGATAAGTCAGGTCTCCCAGTGCAAGCACGATTCCTGGCAGCGTTTCGATCAATCTCGCGGTAGCTTCCGCGCCGCGAGGACTGCCCCATCGGCATTCTGCAATGTCTCCTGCAGCAATCACCGCCGTCGGGGAGCTACTCTTTTCGTCGAACGCATATAGCGGGCCGCAATCGGTGACAGCGACGATAAAAATGACTGCGGCTTGGCGCCATCCGATACGCCGCTGCAGTCGAGTTGCGTGTGAAAAAGTTTTGCAGATAGAGACCGCCGTGACTAAGCAGCTCACTTCACAAGAGCGATGTGGAGCCCATCCATACTCCCCAGCCAATCAGGACAATTCCGGTGAAGCTGCTCAATTTTGCTTTCGCAGGGATGATTTTTTCTGCAGCGACGTAGAGCGCCAGACCCACGATCCAGCGCAGCTCCATTACCCCGCCGTAAAACAGTAGTCCCATCAATACCCAACAACAGCCGACGCAATAGAGGCCATGTGACAAGCCCATGTGAAACGTGCCGCCGTATCCGCGGCGCCAGTTGCGCGCAAAAAACATCAGCGGTGTCTGGCATTTGCGCAGGCACGCTTGCTTGAGCGGCGAAAGCTGATAGAGCCCGGCCGCAACCAATAACAGTGCACCGAGCGTCGTATTCATGACCGCCATCATCCCCGTCAATGGCACAAACGGTTGAACGGTCAATTGCAACCCCACAACAACCGCGCTGAAAGCGGTCCAGATTGCGACATAGCCTGCGACAAATATGCTGACTGGCGTGTTTGCTGCCCCCTGCTGGGTGAACTTTCGGCTGACTGCTGCATAGGTCAATATTGCGGGGGCAGCGGACGGCAGCATCATCGCCAGCATCATGGTCCACCACATAATGAAGAGCAGTACGGCGTAAATGACCGTACCTGGGTGCGGTGAGGCAGGCGACATAAGCATGTCGCCGGTGTGAACAGTAGCCCACAGGCCGAGTACCGTTACAAGGACAAGCGCGCCCAGTGCGATTCGGCGTTCGTTCAGCGCAATGCGTTGCAATATCGCAGGTGGCGAAATTGCCTCGCCGTGGTTCATCTGACGATGCCCCGCCCGGTGATGTTCAGCATAGCGATGTGCGCATGCCTGCCAGCCGTGTTGACCACAATTGGAGCGGAAGACTTTATGGTTCCGCTGGCGAATTCGGCGTCGGTATATTCAAAGCCCTCTCGCAAGGAAACCTTGGCGTGATGCGGCTTGCCTGTTACCGGATTGCGGATCGCTTCGGTCTTGACCTCCAGTATTCCGGGGACGCTGACAAAGCCTTCGCACGATTTCAAGTCGGCTTTGAAGTCGATCTTCTTGAACATCGGCGGATGAACCTTGTCGCACATCGAGGCGAACACCTGGAAAAACGTGGCACCCGGTTCTGTATCCTGACCAGACATGATCTTCAGGACGGCGTCGCGTTGCTCAGGCGTGGCGCGCTCATCAACGATCGGTTGGATTTCGCCATGGCCCATGTGAATGGCGCCTGGCCAAGCGGCGGTCGCGGCCAAGCGCAAACCGTCTAGTTTTATTTTGCCGTAATGTCCTTTATCGATTTGTATGCCAACCGCAGCACGGCAAGTGCCGTCGGTCGGTAATGAATTGAATTGGCAAGGGCACCCGTAAGCGCAATTGCACGATGCAACTTCGGGACCGCGGATTAACCAGTCGGTATGAGCCATTTGCTTCTCCTCGGTGATTAACAGTTATTCAACGGCGTCCCTCACGCACGCCGGAATGGACGTGAGGCCACTTATCGTTGCTAAGCACTATCATAAGGCGACGGCGCTGCTGCTATATCATGCCTCAAATTCAATGGCGAACTGATATGGGTAACTACAAGCGGGACATTCCGGCGAAGCAAGCGAGGTAGCGCAATGGATGTCCTCATTAATGTAGATGTGGATGATCTGGATAGGGCTGTGGAGTTTTACCGGCGAGGTGTCGGTCTTCGCATCGGACGCCGGCTATTCCACGGAACGGTGATTGAGATGCTCGGTGCATCTTCGCCGATCTACCTGCTAGACAAGAAGCCCGGTACTCCGGCAAGTTCCCGAACTTCCCAGATCCGGGACTACAGCCGACATTGGACACCTGTGCACCTCGATTTCATAGTCGATGAGATCGAGATGGCAGTGCAGAACGCGCTGGCGGCAGGAGCGCGCATGGAAGGCGAGGTGCAAACATTTGAGTGGGGATGGCAGGCAACACTCAGTGATCCGTTTGGCCACGGACTGTGCTTCCTGCAGTGGCTCGGGAAGGGCTACGGCGTGGTGAAATAACGCGCGAGCCGGCAAGCGGACCTGGCAGATTGCTGCCTAATAAATGCGATCCAAACTCCACTGGGATCCGGTCAGGTCATGCTTGCGCATTTTTTTTGCGCATCACCCATTCGCCGGGGGGCTCAAAAAAGGTGCGCTCGAAGGGAATCGCCTCCCTGGAGATCGCATGCCTGTCGGCTCGCGGTCGGATTCCCCTCGGCGCCTTCGGTATATCGCAAAGGATATGCCCGTTTGGCCGTGTCAAAAAAATGGCATTCCGTGCGGGCCGTACCTAAGCAAGATGCGGTGGTGACGGAAAAATAACGCAGCACTGTCGTACATTCGGCAGGGCAGTAAGGCGCAAAACGTCACAGAACGCCAACCTGCAACTTCTGGTTTTTTTGATCTGGAGACCATCGCGTTAGAACAACATCGAGCCCTGGGATCAAGTTTCAGTGCGGCACCGCTCGTGTAATATAACTTTTCGGAGTGTGCTAACACGGAGGTTCGATGGAAAAGACAAATGGCATCTTCGATAACCGGGCAAAGATGCAGCGGGAGGCGTGGATGGATGGTGAAATCATTGGTGTATGGCCTGCTTCGAAATGTGGCACGGGGCTTGACTCACTGATGCCGTGGGAACGTCAGGCGTTGGAAGAGCGTTGGGGCGCCTACCCGAATCCGCCGGATCGCGATACCTAGAACGCAATATCCCTGCGCAAGTCACAGCAAGCGGTTTGCGCGTCAGGCCAAACCAGCGCTTCGGTCACAGAGCTAAAACTAGACAAGGACGGAAATCTCAACGTTACTGTCCTTGCGCAGGACGTTGACTCCGACATCGTGTTCGTGTCGGTAAAGCGCAAGATCTATGAACCCACTATTTGCATGAAGGTTGCGGATCTCCATGTGTTCGATGAACGAGGGCAATACCGGGTGATGCAGGCGGACGTGCGGGGCATCGCAATGCAGTGACAGACCGAGACACGCCTGAAGCAGATAGAAAACGCTGGAACTTGCCCAAGCTTGGGGGGAGCATGCCACCGGATAAAGCGTAGGGCCCTCGCTGCGCCGTTTGGGGAAGCCGCACAAAAGCTCCGGCAGGCGCTGCAAATCCATGAAACGACTGGCGCTGAACAAGGCGCTCAGGATATCCAAGGCTCCGGATTTCATGCCATAACGAGACAGTCCCATCGCGACCATGGCGTTGTCGTGCGGCCAGACAGATCCGTTGTGATACGACATCGGGTTATACCGAGTTTCCCCTTCCGCCAGCGTACGCACTCCCCAGCCGGAGAAAGATTCCGGTGCAAGAAGAGTTCGCCCGGTGAGTTGCGCACGCTCAATGGAAGCAATACCGCTCCAGAGCACGTGACCGGCGTTGGAAGCGCGAACTTCGCATCTTTGCTTGTCACCGTCCAACGCCATGGCGTAAGTGCCGAGTGATTCGCACCAAAAAAAATTCTCGAATCTGTCACGCAATTCGATGGCCTGCTGTTTCAACTGGTGCGCGTACCGAAGATGTCCCAGCGCCTCGGCCACGGCCGCCGCTTCAAGGCGCGCCGCATATACGTAGGCTTGCACTTCGCACAGCGCAATCGGCCCCTCGGCAGACCGGCCGTCACGATGGAACACTGAGTTGTGGGAGTCCTTCCAGCCTTGATTGGCGAGTCCTTTCGAGGTGCTGCGCTGATATTCGACGAAACCGTCTTTGTCGATGTCTCCATAGCAGTCAATCCATTCAAGAGCAGATCGAATGTTGGACCATAGTGCCGCAATGAATTGGATATCGCCTGTGCGCCTTAGATACTGCCCGGCCAGTGCAACGAACAAAGGGGTCGAATCAACGCTCCCGTAGTAGCGTCCGAAGGGAATGTCACCGATTGCTGCCAACTCTCCACGCCTGACTTCGTGCAGTATCTTGCCTGGCTCGGCATCCTGATCGGGGAGCACTTCGGTTGCCTGACATGTGGCCAGGTATGCAAGAACACTGCGCGCCATGCCGGGCTGGGCCCAAAGCGAATGCATGGCGGTGATTAAACCGTCACGACCAAACGGCGTGCTATACCAAGGCACGCCGGCATATGGGTAAGGGCCCTCGGGATTGTCCAGCGTGAGCATGCCCAGGTCCAAACTTGAGCGGGTTATCCAGTCATTGAACGACTCGTTGGTCGTCGATACGAGGCATCGCCCAACTTCCATTTGCCGCAGTGAAGCATCTGCTTTCGCTAGCACGGTGGCATGCGAAATCTTTTCATGCGCAGGGGCACCAGGTTCACACGTTACGGTGAAATCAATCACCTGAAATTCCAGCGGACCGAGCTCGAGAACATACTCGGCGTGAGAAGACGTCAACTGCCCCGGTGCCGGCTGGAAGCTCAAGCCGGTGTGCCGCTCCAGTTTGTCCAGACCGCGATAGGAAAGCACAGCCTTGGCCGAGTCGATTCGCGGCTTTAGATATTCGCCACGGCGCGTGCGCGCGAATCCGCGAGCCTCGAAAATGTCCGCGAAATCTGCGGCGAAATGCAGTGTCAAGGCGAGGCGAACCGGCTGCTCGCCGTAATTTGATACGACTATGCGCTCGTGAGAGGCCGCCTCCCACAAAAGGCGCTCGCGAGAAACATGCACTGTGCCTTTCAGCACGGTGATCTTGCCTTCCTCAAAATAATCTTGCGTTGTGAGATCAACGCTCAGTACGAAGTTGTCCAGCTTAACGCTTGAATTAAGCAGAAGCGGGCGCTGGCCATTCAAACGCAATTCAAAATACGAAAGAAAACGACTGCCCTGGTGATAGAGGCCGTGCTCGCCTATACCCTGACGCACGTCCCCATAGCGGTCGAAAACACCGAAAGTCTCCCCGTGCTTCAGCACCCGCGTCCTGTCGTCCGGCGGAAGGGTATCAACCGAGCTTTGGTTGCTGTCAGCCTTGACGGCCTGGTTCAAACGTATGCCCGCAGTTGAGTCAGGTCAAAGGTTCCAGAGGCGCGCGCCGAGAAACCATCGCGCGAGACGGCAAGGATGCCTTTGTCTGTTCGATTGTGTTTGCATGGTCCATTGACTGAAGCCGATGCAGATGGTGGCTGCGGACAGTACGATAAACAGAGACGTAATCATGTGCCATCCGTCTAGCGGTGAACCGCTGCTCAAAGGCCTTACGACACCGTGACCGGCCTATTGTCTCGATACGTTGTACGGCTTGAATCGCGTCTTTCTCATTATCCACGACAAAACCGGTGGAGCCGTGCTGCAGAATTTCGCTCACAGAACCGCCGCGGAAGGCGATGACTGGCGTCCCGCATGCAAGTGATTCGATCATGACCAGCCCGAATGGCTCGGGCCAATCAATCGGAAACAAGGTCGCTAGTGCGCCCCCCAGAAAAGATGACTTTTCCCGATCGCCAATTTCACCTATGAACTCAACGCCTGGCTCTTGCAGGAGAGGGCGGATCGATTCTTTGAAATAGACCTTGTCTGCTTGATCAATTTTAGCGGCAACCTTCAGCGGCAAGCCCGCGCCGCGTGCGATTCTGATGGCGCGATCAAGCCGTTTCTCCGGCGAAATTCTCCCCAAAAAAGCGAGATAGGAACCCTTGCCGGGCGTGAACGCCAGCAGGTCGATGGGTAATCCGTGGTGTATGGTTGCAATCCATTGCGCCGATGGCAACGGCCGGCGTTGTGCCCGGGAAATCGAGACTAACGGCATATCTTTGGTGTTGCTGTAGATCTCCGGAAGCAGCGGCACATCAAGGCGACCATGTAGCGTGCTCACAACCGGCAGGCCGCGCCCTTCGAATACTGGCAAATGAAAATGATCGACATGAAAATGGATGACATCGAACTGGGGCGCCTGGGAGATGACTTGCTGCATTAAGACGATATGGGCCAGTTGCGACACGAAGGGATCCAGAGGATTCGCCCCAAGTCGGAGCGATTCAGCCGTGCAGGCATGCAGACGGCCCGACGTCAGGGAATCGCCCGATGCGAACAGAGTTACAGTATGTCCCTGGCGCACCAATTCTTCGGTGAGGAACGAAACGACCCGCTCGGTTCCACCATAGAGTTTGGGTGGCACGCTTTCAAACAGCGGCGCGACAATCGCTATATTTAGGGCGGTCTTGCGCGTACCCGAATTTAATGGAGTTACAGCCACTTCCGACCCCACGCCACGGTATACCACTCCCTGAAAGTTCAGATCGTTGTCAGGCGCGACAGTTCCGTAAGTCGGGCAGCCAAAAATGTTGGTGCAAACTCCGGAGCTTGCGGAAGTATTTCCCTTACTACGCAGGCATTGAATGGTGGCGTGCGAGTGAAATAGTGCGCTCGCGAAGCTAGATCTGCTTCGTCAGGCGCTCAGCCTTGGTGGCGCGCACCTTATCGTAAAAGCGTTGAAGGCTTGCCTTCGCCGTGTGCTTGCCGGCATCGGAGTCGATTGCGAAATCGCCTTCCGTAATCATTCCTCCCCGGACCAGCTGGACCGTGCATTCATTAGCCGCCAGCATGCTTTCCAGATACGCGAGTCGCATGCTGATGATTCCTGGCTCGAGCGGTAGAAAAGTGGAAACCCTTCCGTTCACATTGATACGTAATTCATCGAACTCGATGATGATCGGCTCGCCATTGGCGCTCGATGCATAGGTCACGGCGATGTAGACGATCTCCGGCGTGATCGACTCCCATCGCGCCCCTAACATTGCCCCCCCGAAGCTCGACATTCCGCCATTGCTCAGTACATTGTTGCCCGATACTTCCACCACTTCGCTGCCGTCAATCTCGGATTTCTCGTTACTGAGGACCCCGCGTCCGGAAAAGTGGTTCGCCAACGCTGCACAGCCCGCCAGGAAAGCAATAATCGTCATTGACAACAGCAGGCGAGCCATTTCGTTTCCTTTCCGGAGCGAATAAACAAGCGCGAGGCGAAGCAAGCAAATAGTCTACTCTCACGCGGGAATAGATAACTAGACGTAAAAGTTTTCTACAATTTTCTGTAACGCTTGCCTGCCATGGCGCCAGACCGTCTACTCAAAGCACGATTTCGGCGGGCTTCGCTTTAATTTTTCGGCAGTCAAAGCATTCCAGCAGCGTGGAACGCGTTGTGCTGTTGTCGCGCCTATGAACGCCCTGGACGAATTGACGTATGTAGCCGGCACATTGTTTACGCTGCTTGTGGCATTGTCACCGTTCTGGGTGCCTGCTTTATTAGCGATGTCCTGATAGCTGCACATCGTTCGGCGTTCGCAAAAACAATAGCTGATAAAAGCAGTGCATGCGGGCTGGCCATATGGGCCAAACGTACTATCCCGCGTTCTCGAACCACCAGCGCTCGGCCACGCCTGGGACTACCGCCGATGCTGCTGGCATCGTTTCGGAACCTCTCCTGAGGAGGGCTGCCCAATTGTCATGCTCTGCGGTTTGGGCACTTATCAATGTACTGCACAATTGTTCAGACGCTCATTCATCCCGCCGGCGTGTGTCGATGACGACCTTATCTGGCCTGACGAGAGCTTCCCTATTTTCCGGCTGCGAATGCGGCACGAAACCGAAGCGCCGCAAAAGCTCCTGCGCCGTGCTCTTGCCGATGAAGCAGCTTACTTCAGAAGCGCGATCGAAAACCCACCGCAGGACGCCGCGGGATTCGAGTTCGATTACCGGGTTGTGCTGCCGGACGGATAGATCAGGCACGCGCGTGCGGATGGTTGAGCAGATCTTACCTACGGCCGTCGCCAGCGCGGCAAGCCAGTCCACATCGATGTCGCGAACAGCGTGGAGCTGTTGCGCGGCTCACTTGCAACAGGGTTACGGCTTGAGGCCAATGCACTCGAGTCCGCGCTGGCCGTGATCGTAAATGCCACACAATTTCACCAGGTCGTCATGAATCTGTGCGGCACGCTATCCAGGCCATGAACAATGCCGGTACTCTGCGAATAACGCGCGGAAACATGTACACCAGCTTTATCCCCGATAGTGTGGGCCTGACCTCGGCCCCTCGCGCGCGTACCAGGCCAGCAATCGACAGGGAAGGTGAGCCGGCAGGGTTTCGCGCAGACGCCTTGCGCCAAGCGGTCGAGCTCGCGCGCAAAGCGCTGCTGCGGTTGCAACAGCAATCCGGTCACTGGGTGTTCGAGCTGGAAGCCGATTGCACCATCCCGGCGGAATACATTTTGATGATGCATTTCATGGGCGAAGTCGATGAGCCTTTGCAGGAGAAGCTCGCCGCCTTCCTGCGCAGCCATCAGGCGAGCCATGGCGGCTGGCCGCTTTATCACGGTGGCGATGCGGACATCAGTTGCTCGGTCAAGGTCTATTACGCGCTCAAGCTGGCCGGTGATGTTCATAGTGCGCCCCACATGCGCAAGGCGCGGGCGGCGGTACTCTTGCGGGGAGGCGCGGCCCGCGCCAACGTCTTCACGCGGTTGACGCTTGCAATGTTCGCGCAGTTGCCATGGCGCGCGGTGCCGATGGTGCCGGTGGAAATCATGCTGTTGCCGCGCTGGTTTCCGTTCCATTTGAGCAAGGTTTCATACTGGTCGCGCACGGTGACGGTGCCGCTGTCGGTTCTTTACAGCTTGAAGGCCGAGGCGAAAAATCCTGGCAATGTTGGCATCCCGGAACTTTTCAGCACACCAGCCGAGCAGGAAAAAAATTATTTTCCGACACGCTCGCCATTGAACTGGCTGCTGTTGCGCCTCGAGCGGTTGGGCAAGTTACTCGAAGCTGCGATTCCCGCCAAGGTACGCAGGCGGGCATTGTGGCGAGCGAAGGAATGGATCATCGAGCGACTCAATGGCACGGATGGTTTGGGGGCTATTTTTCCGGCGATGGTCAACGCGCACGAGGCGCTGTCTGTGCTCGGATATCCGTCCTACCACGCCTGCCGGCGCCACACCAAACAAGCGCTGGAACGACTGCTGGTGATCGGTGAACGGGAGGCGTATTGCCAGCCGTGTTTTTCCGTGGTGTGGGACACCGCGTTGGCCTGTCACGCGCTCTATGAGGCCGAAGGGCGGCGCGCTACACCAGAAATAGTGCGCGCACTGGACTGGCTGGCAGATCGGCAGGTGTTCGATGCAACAGGCGATTGGCAGCAGGCCCGCCCCGACGCAGGCGGTGGCGGATGGCCTTTTCAGTTCCGCAATTCGCACTACCCTGACATTGACGATACCGCGATGGTTGCCTGGATCATGGGTATGGTCGATCCGACGCGTTACGCCAAGAACACGACGCGTGCCGCTGCCTGGATAGCTACGATGCAATGCCGTAACGGCGGCTTTGCCGCCTTCGATGCCGACAACACGCACTATTACCTGAACCAGATTCCTTTCGCAGACCATGGTGCGTTGCTTGATCCGCCCACGAGTGATGTCACCGCTCGTTGCGTTGCATTGTTTGCGACGCTTGGCACAAGCTATAGCGACGCTATGCGGACCGGCTTGTACTTTCTGCAACGGGAACAGGAAGAAAATGGCGCCTGGTTCGGGCGCTGGGGAACCAACTACATCTACGGAACCTGGTCTGTGCTAAGCGCGCTAGAGTTTGCTGGCGTTTCCAGCAATGCGCCGCACGTGCAGCGCGCGGTCGCATGGCTGAAACAGACGCAGCGTGAGGACGGTGGCTGGGGCGAAAGTAATGACACGTACATGCATCCGGACCGCGCGGGACGGCATCGGACTAGCACTGCATTCCAGACTGCCTGGGCCATGCTCGGGTTGATGGCAGCCGGAGAGGTGGACTCTGCCGAAGTGGCCGCAGGCGCCGAATATCTGCTTCGCAACCAACTGGTGGGGGGCCTTTGGAAGGATTCCGAGTTCACGGCCCCCGGTTTCCCACGTGTCTTTTATCTGAAATACCACGGTTACGACGATTATTTTCCGTTATGGGCGCTAGCGCGATATCAAAACACGCGGTCCAATCTCCACTGATTGGGTTGGTCGCTGGACTGACTGCGGAGGCCGCCGGTCTCGGCGGGACAACGGCTACGGCTACATCGGTGTGCGCAGGCATGCCGTGCGCGCGCCGCATAGGCCAACAAGCAGCGATTTGCCGGTCATTCGATGATGTGCTGCCGACTGATAAACCCAGCCGCGAATAGCAGTCCCTATCGCAACACCTCTATTGCCGAAAGAAAGCGCCTGATCTATGTCACCAATAATAAATTGCCTGCTGCGCATCTCGATCTGCCTTGCGCTGTCTGTGCAGATGTCCGCGGTGCATGCATATCTGTTCGAAGAGGGCGATCGCGGCATGGTGCAGATTTCGCCTTACGTTTATCACCGAGTCGACAATACCGACCATAACCAGTATCCGCGCCTATTCGGACTCGAGTACGAATCGGCTGGCCACTGGCTTCTGGGCGGAGTCGCCTTCAGAAATTCCTATTATCAGGATTCCGCATTCGTCTATGGGGGAAAACGCTGGTTTCTGGACTCAACCGATCAGCACTTTTACGTGAAACTCGCCGTAGGCCTCGTATATGGATACAAGGAACCCTATGACGATAGGCTACCGGTAAACCATGATGGCTACGGTTTGGGAATCGCGCCCACGCTTGGCTACCAGTTCAAAAGAGCCAACGTGCAATTTGTCGTTCTCGGAGTCTCGGCTGTTGCGCTTACCCTGGGCTACGACCTCTGGAATTGATTCGCGCGGCCTGCGCGGTGGCTTACGCCACACCCAGCTTTAGCAACCCAAAGTCCCCGTCGGGATGGGCCGACCCGCCCGTGCGAAAGATATTTGGCCAAAGACTTGACGGGGCCACTATATGTAGTATTATCCATCCGTCATCCCGGCACATATAGTTGCCTTAAGGTAGGCTTCTGCGGCAGGCGCCGCAGCGTGAACGACAAAGAGAACGGTTTCCCCCCGGCCCGGCCGCCGTCGCTAGTCCGCGGCTCGGCTGCAAGCCTCCTGGCTCCACCTCCCTGAGCCAGGAGGCTTTTTTACGTCAGATCAGATCGCAAGCCTGTCTGGCTTGTAGGCCTATAGCGCGCTTAATCGTCCTCCGTCGACGATCAGACCGGCGCCTTGCACGAACGCCGCATCATCGGAGGCGAGAAACGCAATGGCGGCGGCTATGTTGTCTGCATTGCCAAGTTCGGTCGGGTCGATTTTTTCCACTCCCGATTTGACGTTGGGATTCTGATTCAACATCGGCGTTTCAATCGCGCCTGGCAGGATGGCGTTGGTGCGGATTCCCTTGGATTTTCCTTCCAGCGCCGCTGAACGGGTAAGCGACAGAAGTGCGGCCTTGGCCGCGGCATAGGGCGCCACCAGCGGCGTGGTCTGGATTGCATGGATGCTTGCGATGTTCACGATCGCGCTGCCTGGTTGCATGTGCCGGAATGCGTACTTGATGAAGAAAAACGCGCCAAGCAGATCGACACCCAGAATCTTGTTCCATTCGCTGCCGGTAAATTGCTCGAGCGGCTTGAATGACATCAGGCCGGCATTGTTCACTACCACGTCAAGGTGTCCGAAGCGCTGGAGGGTGCCATTGACGGTTGCTTCGACCTGCGATTCGATGGAGACGTCGCACACGCTGGTCCAGACTTCGGCTGCACCGGCCTGCGCAGTGGTCGCAGCTGCCTCTTTCAAACGCGGTTCCTGCAGGTCGACCAGCGTCAGGCGTGCGCCTTCCTGCCCGAGCCGTTTCGCAGCAGCTAGCCCAATGCCGCTCGCTGCGCCAGTGACGATGACGACTTTGTTGTCATATCGGCGCATGGACAGGTTTCTATTCGGCATTTCTTGGCGCTTCTGCTCCGCTGGGTCCGAGTTGGCGCGCCTGGATACGCTTTTCTTGGGCCCATTTGTCGCCGTGCTCACTCGGCAACACAACCGGTACTTGCAGGCATACGCTTTGTGTCGGCAATATCGCCCGCCACGATTCGATTAGCGTTTTGTAAGCCGTGCCGACGGGCCGGATGTTCCGATCGAGATCAAACAAGCCGAGGGCATTGACATGCCCATTGTCTTCTCGCAGCGCCGTATCCCAGTCGACCTGGTCAGTCAGCGAATACCAGGTGAAGCCGACGATCGGTACGCCGTCGTTGCGCACGCGCAGTACATTGGCCCATTCCTTCCACAGCCAGTTGACCGCTTCTTTACCGGTCGAGCCTTGCACCAGGTTGGTTTCGGTATGCATGACAGGCAAGCGATAACGATCGTAATACTGCTTGGTGATCAGGGCATAGCCAAACAATTCCCCAGACGCGCTGGTTGCGCCATCCGCGGCGACGCGGTGCTCATTCGTCAAGTAATAATCGTTCCCCATGATGCAGTGATGCTTCAGGCTGTGGTTCAGAAAAAAATGGTATTCGTCCCGTGTCATTCCGTTATCCATGAGCAATTCGTACATTTCCGAGTCGACACGCACGCCATAGTTCAGATCGAGGGACAGATAGCGCCTGGAATTCATGATTTCGGCCGGCCTTATGGCGCGTGGATTTTCTGCATGGAAATATTCGGAGGATTCGCTTTGGACGAAGATGGCATCGGGACGAATCGATATGATGTTGTGCATGGCAAGCACGTTCGCCTTGACGATATGCTTGAGCGCATTAACGAACGATCGGTCGTCGCGCAATTGTTCATTCCACCAGCCGTACAAGGCAGAGAAGCGTGCGCATATCGACATTTCGTTGACCGGCGTGTACAGCTGGATCCAGGGGTAGCGACGGGCAAAATCTCGCGCGTAATCCGCAAACAGACTGGCGAAATCCGGGTTCTGGAAATTGCCTATCCAATCCGGCACACCGAAATGGCATAAGTCGACGATCGGAACAAGATCCAGACGCCGCAGTTCATTGAACGTTTCATCGGCAAAGGACCAGTCGTAGCGGCCCGGGCCGATAAACGTTGTGTGCAGCGGTGGCCCGTAGCGCAGAAACCGGATGCCCAGTTCGGCTACAAGGCGGAAATCCGTGCGCCAATGGGTGTAGTGACCGCATTTTTCCATTTCATCGACCCGGACGGTGCCGTTCGAAATGGTTGGAATACTGTTTTCAATGCCGGTCGAAAAAATGAATCCCGGAGCGGTCATGCTGTTTGAGTTGCGAACGACGGGCGGGGCGGGAGTGTTGTAAACGCTGGTATCGCTACGCGGATGACGCCTTCAAGAGTAACGGCATCAGGCAAGCATTGGAAAATCAATTAGTGAAGAGCTTTGGTGTCTACTCCGATGCCGTGCTCATAAACCAGTTTTCCACCCAGCCAACCGGAAATCACCAGCAAGGCGATCGCAATGAGCGAAAGCCAGACTAGCTTGCCCGGTTCAGGCGTTTCTGCGTGGAGGCGGAGCCAAAAATTCACAACGAATAGCACCACAACGGTAAGGTTAATGGCCATATGGGCCAACGCAGTTTTTCTCGGGCCGGGCGGGAGCGACAGCATGTCTATGAACCCGAACAGGGCTGCCGCCAAAGCACCAACGATGCCGCCGCCCATGGTATACAGGGCCACTGTTCCCCATGTGGCCGTACCTCCGCCGACATGAACGAGATCGCACACCAATGAAAAAATCCACAGCCCGATCGGTATTGGCACAAGCATGGGGTGGATCGGATGACCGGCAATGCTGGCGGGGGTACGCATAGGATTCTCCTTCAGGCAGTCTGAGTCCTGCTCGGGGCGGAAGTTCTCCGGCTAAGTCCAGTTGGACGAGGCTATGCTTCCGTCGTCCAGTGCCAGTATCGGCGGTATGCCTGTTCACCCGCGAAGCCAACGCGCGATTCGGGAAGCGCGCACCCTTATTCGACCAGCAGCGCGCCTTTCATGGACGGGTGCAAAGTGCAGACATAAGCAAATTCACCCCGCTTTTTGGCCACGTATCGCCAGGACGCATTGGGCTTGATTTCGTGCGAGTCAAAACGCCCCTTCACTTCCGTCACCGTATGAGGAAACAGATCTTTATTGATCCAGACTACGGTGTCCCCCGCATGCACTGTCAGACGGTCGGGAAGGTACTTCATCGCGTCAATGGTGACGTTGTGAACGGTGCTTTTTGCTGGTTCTGCCGTATTGGTGTCAGGCCCCATGCAAAGCCAAGCCGCGAGCAGGATGGCTGTCGCGATCCTGCACGCGGCCATCGCGCGCGCGATGCTACTGAAGTGTTGATTGGATGTGTTTTGCATGATCGAGATGCGCGACGAAAGCCGGGCGCACTTTCACCAAAAGTGACTTGAGCTCTTCGTTCTTGGCATTCGGAATCAGCGTGTTGTCCAGAGCATCCAATACGGCCTGGTGGTAGGTCACCTCATTATCGACGTAGGCTTTGTCAAATGCTTTGCCTTTAAGCGCTTTGAGTTTCTTGACGGTGTCGGCGCCATTGGACTTCAAAGTACGGCTCGTTTCGTTTTCCTCCGGCTTCACGTTCAGCCGCGTGACCAGATCTACGGCAGATTTATTGACGCCCGTATGGTCGGTCACCATGCGCTCGGCAAAGGCCTTCACGTCCTTGCTTTCGGCCTTTGATTTTGCCAACTGTCCAGCGTTGATGTCGACCTGATTGGCCGCAACTACGATTGCCGCAATCTGGGCATCGTCGGGTGCGGCGGCCTGAGCAGAAAAGCATAGGGTCGATGTAACAAGGGCGGTTCCTAAAGCAAACAATTTATTCATGACAATACCTTTTCAAGATTGGAAGAATGGCAGGTGTAGCAACCCGACGCAGGAAGCGGTCATTTACGACGATGTCCTTCGCACGGCATTGGATGAAAGACGCATTGCTGGCGTTCCCGATATTGCTTGTGCGCCCGATGCGCAACGCAAAGGCGACGCGCTGGTCTGATCCGCGGGGGTCTGGGACAGAACTCCGGGCGGCTGCGCCAGTCAATTGCTTTAGTTCAATGGCATTTCAGTTCTGACAATGACCCGGAGACTAATCATGCGCCGGCTAACGATGTTCCACTTCTTACTGGTTGCCGCGTCATTGCTGAACCTCGGGGGCTGCGGCGATACGGCAACGCTTCCCGTGCAAGCTGGTATGGGCAAAGATCCGACGCTACCTCCGCCGCACCATACCTGGTTGCCCACAATCCATATCGCCACCGCAAAGGGCTGGCCGGAGGGCGGCAAGCCCACTCCGGCCGCTGGCTTACAGGTGAACGCCTATGCGATGGGTCTGGATCATCCGCGCTGGTTATACGTGCTGCCCAATGGTGATGTGCTGGTTGCGGAAACCAATGCGCCGCCGAAGCCGGAAGACCGCAAAGGGGTCAGAGGTTGGGTCATGAAGAAAGTCATGGCGAAGGCTGGGGCTGGCACGCCAAGCGCAAACCGCATCACGCTGTTGCGTGATCGGGACGGCGATGGAGTGGCGGAAACCAAAAGCGTATTTCTGCAGGGTCTGCATTCCCCGTTTGGCATGGTGCTGGTGGGCAATGACCTTTATGTGGCGAACTCCGATTCGATCATGCGGTTTCATTACACGCCGGACGCCACGCAAATTATCGATGTGGGCCAAAAGATCGCCGACTTGCCTGCGGGTCCGATCAACCACCACTGGACCAAAAATGTAATTGCCAGCCGGGACGGCAAGCGCCTGTATGTAACCGTGGGTTCCAACAGCAACGTCGCGGAAAACGGCATCGCAGCGGAGGAAAACCGTGCTGCGATTCTGGAGATTGATCTGGCCACCGGAACATCGCGCGTCTTTGCATCGGGATTGCGCAACCCCAATGGCATGGACTGGCAGCCGCAGACCGGCGTGTTATGGACGGCGGTCAATGAACGCGACGAAATCGGCAGCGACCTTGTGCCCGACTACATGACGTCTGTCAAAGAAGGCGCTTTCTATGGCTGGCCTTACAGCTACTACGGACAGCACGTCGACGAACGGGTCAAACCGCCTCGTCCGGATTTGGTGGCCAGCGCCATCCTGCCGGACTATGCGCTGGGCCCGCATACCGCCTCTCTCGGGTTGGTGTTCTACGATGGAAAATTATTTCCCGATCACTATGCGAACGGCGCGTTCATCGGCCAACATGGCTCGTGGAACCGCAAACCCGCCAGCGGCTACAAAGTTATTTTTGTGCCGTTCTCGGCTGGTCAGCCTTCTGGAGCTGCGGAAGATGTCCTGACCGGTTTTCTGAATGCCAACGGCGACGCCTACGGCCGCCCGGTCGGCGTTGCGGTGGACCGAACTGGCGCGCTACTGGTCGCCGACGACGTTGGGAATAACGTATGGCGCGTGACGCCGTCGCCAAAATAGAAAACTAAAGTCGATGCAAGATCGGCCTTGATCACTTCCGTTTAAGAGCGGTATCCTGCCCGCGGAACCCCATAAAAAACCTTTTTTTCTAGGAGTGATTTCTGGATACCTCATCCCTGCACGGTTCATCCGAGACCGGTCTGAACGCCGGCGCAGCTGTTCCTCGCGATCGCATCGTCGCGGCACTGTTAGCGGCAGGCTTTGGGCTGATGCTGCTTTATGCATCCGGCTTTGCCGAGATGGAAGCGCTACACAATGCTGCGCACGACAGTCGGCACGCTGCCGGTTTCCCCTGCCATTGATAACTGCATAACGTCTGGCCATGCTTAAGAGCCTGTTCGCCGCTGCGTGCCTGGCAGGTGTGCTGGCGGGATCATTATTGACTGCGGTTCAGCAATTCCACATCAATCCGATTCTTCTGGAGGCTGAGCGCTACGAGAACAACGCCGCTCGGGCAGGCGCGGCTGGCGATCAAGCGTCGAAGCCAGAGCATGCGCACCACGAAGGCTGGAAGCCGGCAAACGGCTGGGAGCGGACTTTATTTACGTTGGGATCAAACGTTGTGCTCGGCATCGGGTTAGCCCTGCTGCTGGGCGGACTCGTTTGCATGCGTGGAAAGGTCATGACCTGGCGCTCCGGCTTGCTGTGGGGAGTGGGGGGTTATGCGGTTTTCTTTGCGGCCCCCTCTCTGGGATTGCCGCCCGATGTGCCAGGCGTTGAAGCTGCAAGGCTGGCCGACCGGCAGCTTTGGTGGTTGCTTACGGTTTTTTGCACCGGGACGGCACTGTGGCTGTTTGCGTTCGTGCCGAACGTTTTTCTGAAGCTGCTCGGCGTCCTGCTGTTGGGGCTTCCGCATCTGATCGGCGCACCACAGCCCCACTTGCACAGCAGCGTAGCGCCCGCGGAACTCGCGCACGCCTTCATCTATGCGTGCATCTATGCCAACGCCGTGTTCTGGCTATTGCTTGGCGGCTTGCTGGGATTCTTCCATCAGAAGCTTGCGTGATCGCGGCCGCGAATCGGCGGCGAAGCCGCAGCGCGTAAAGTAGGCTGGATCGCGCGCAGTTAAGGCCGATCCAGCCTCACATAGCGTCGCACTTGAGGGAACAACGCTGTGCAATTTCATAGTACTCGCAAACAGCAAATCATCCAATGGACCAGTCGGGCCATGACAATGCCTTCGTACTTCGAAAGGGTAAGCCGCTGCAGACGCGCTTGCATTGCCGCCGGAATCGCAGGCATTGACTCTGTGCTGCGCCAAGGCTCTAATGACTTGCCGCACTTAGAACACTACACATCTTTAATTCGCTGCGGGATTCGTTTGCACACTGTGAGATTGCTTCGCTTGATCGTGATCGGATGGATGCTGCTGTGGCTCGCGGGCAACGGAGCGCTGGCGGTTGCCATGCCGTATTGCCAACACGGGATGGGAGAACACGTCGATGCGGCGCTCGCCCAGGACGGGACGTTGTTGGTACAGCATCAGCTACATGCCAGTCATCAGCATGATCACCGGCAGCACGTGGCCAACACCATGGGCGCGAGTGGCGACCATCAAGCGCTGAACATTTTTTGCGATAGCTGTGATTTATGCCACCTCGCTGTTTCTGGCCCCATTGCAGCGTCTTCCAGCGAAATCACACCTGTTAAGCCCGCTCATCCCACCGGGTCTGACGTCACTATCCCGTCGCGATTCATCGAGCAGCCTCAGCCTGTCCCTCTAGCCACGCGCGCCTAAAGCGCCCGTTGGAAAGCCCGCGCGCATACTGACCGAGCGTTTGCTCGGCGGCATGGCTTGCGTTCGGCACATCTCGCTTACGTCACATGAGGGAAACCATGCGATTTTTTCTTTTGTATTCGGCGCTGTCCTCGATGAGGGGCTGGAGCGCAATATCTGCTTTGCCCGGTTCCGGTAGCGGGCTGGCAACTGCCACGAAAGGCATACAACCCCGCATCACGGTGCAGTTCATCAATATGATGACGGCGCTGATATGCCTGCTGCTGGGCGGCTGCGCCAGTTTTTCGCGCGATGGAGGTTTTGATACTGTCGCCGCGGCGTCTCATGAAAGAATCAACAAGGACATCACCTGGGTACGCAGTGACAGCGAAGCCGAATCGGTGCGCAAGAGTGTTGAAGCATTGCTCGCATCGCCGCTGACGGTGGACCAGGCGGTACAGGTGGCATTGCTGAACAACCCTGGGTTACAGGCGACTTACGCCGAGCTCGGCATCGCGGAAGCCAATCTTGTCCAGGCTGGCCGCTTGCGCAATCCGGGGTTCACTTTTTTGCGTGCGCATTCGGATGAAGGAACGCGCATCGAACGGACTTACACATTCGATTTTGCCAGTCTCATCATGGCGCCACTGGCAACGCGCATGGAAGGGCGGCGCTTCGAGCAGACCAAACTGCTGGTCACTGGCGAAGTGCTGCGGGTTGCTGCGGACACCCGAAAAGCGTACTTCGCCGCCTTGGCGGCGCAAGAAGCTTTGGGCTATTTCGAGCAGGTCAAGATTGCAGCCGAGGCCGGCGCGGAACTGGCACAGCGCATGGCCAACGCAGGCAACTGGAGCAAGCTCGACCAGGCGCGTGAGCAAGTGTTTTATGCTGAAGCTATCGCGCAACTTGCGCGTGCACAACAAACCGGAATTGCCGAGCGGGAAAGACTGACCCGCCTGATGGGGTTGTCGGGCGCCGATCTGGCATTCAAGCTTCCCGAGCGGCTTCCTGCGCTGCCCAAGGACAAACCGGAACTCAGGGACCTGGAGCCGTATGCGATTCGCGAAAGGCTGGACATCCGCGCGGCGCAGCGCGATGCCGAGGCTTTGGCCGCGTCTCTTGGTCTTACCAAGGCGACGCGCTTCATCAACGTACTGGATGTGAGTTATTTGAGGAACAGTGAAGTCGGTGGCGTGCGCGAAACCGGCTACGAAATCAGTCTGGAAATTCCGCTTTTTGATTGGGGTGGCGCCAGAGTCGCAAAGGCACAAGCCTTTTATATGCAGGCGGTCGACCGGGTGGCTGAAACCGCAATCAATGCGCGCTCCGAAGTGCGCGAGTCTTACGCGGGTTATTTGAATGCTTATGAACTCGCCAGACACTACCGCGATGAAATTGTGCCGTTACGCAGGACCATCTCCGAAGAGAATCAATTGCGCTACAACGGCATGCTGATCAGCGTGTTTGAATTACTCGCCGATGCGCGTGAGCAGGTGACGAGCGTCAACGCTTATATCGAAGCACTCAGAAGCTTCTGGCTTGCGGAAACTGAGCTTCAGCGCGTACTTGGCGGCCGGCTTCCCGTATCGCTTGCCGATGCGGGGTCTCGGACAAATCCGCAACCGCCAGTTGCGCCAGATGCAACGGAACAGTCAAACCATCAGCACCAAAAAGGAAAGTGACCATGTCCACACGAAGACACTTCTTGCGCTCATCGGGAGCGGCGCTGCTGGCCGCCGGCCTTGTGAGTAGATTGCAGGCTGCCTCACTGCCCGAAGCGCCAATCCAGACTTCCCCGTTAACGCAGCCGCCGCTCCTTCCACCGGACGGGCGACCTTATCACCCGGTGGTTACGCTGAATGGCTGGACGCTGCCATGGCGCATGAATAACGGCGTGAAGGAATTTCATTTGATCGCCGAGCCGGTGTTGCGCGAGCTTGCGCCCGGAATGAAAGCGAACCTGTGGGGCTACAACGGTCAAAGCCCAGGCCCGACTATTGAAGTCGTCGAAGGCGACCGGGTGCGGTTGTTCGTCACCAACAAACTGCCCGAACATACGACGATTCACTGGCATGGCCAGCGGTTGCCCAACGGCATGGATGGAGTGGGGGGGCTGACACAGCCCCACATCAAGCCCGGCCAGACTTACGTGTACGAGTTCGAGGCAAAGCGCGCAGGTACGTTCATGTATCACCCGCACGCCGACGAGATGTTCCAGATGGCAATGGGCCTGATGGGTTCCTGGGTCACTCATCCGAAAAGCCCGGACCTGCACCGAGTGGATCGCGATTTTATTTTCTTGCTGAATGCCTACGACATTGATCCGGGAACTTCCACACCGAAAACCAGCACCATGCTGAATTTCAATTTGTGGAATTTCAATAGCCGCGTTTTTCCCGGCATTGATGCCATGGTCGCGCGCAAAGGTGATCGCGTGCGCATCCGAATTGGTAACTTGACCATGACGAACCACCCGATCCACGTGCATGGCCACGAGGTGGAAGTAGCGGGTACCGATGGCGGCTGGTTGCCGCAGTCGGCGCGCTGGCCGGAAGTCAGCGTCGATATCGGGGTAGGCCAGATGCGAGCGATCGAATTCGACGCCACGGAGGAGGGCGACTGGGCGTTCCACTGCCACAAGTCCCATCACACGATGAATGCCATGGGACACAACGTCCCGACCATGATCGGCGTCGATCAGCGCGACATAGCGCAAAAAATCACGCGACTCGTGCCGGATTACATGGTGATGGGGGACACCGGCGGCGCGATGGGAAAAATGCAAATGGCGCTGCCCGATAATACTCTGCCCATGATGACAGGCACCGGGCCGTTCGGGCCGATGGAAATGGGTGGAATGTTTACCACTGTGAAGATTCGCGCAGGGTTGGCTCGGGATGACTACAGGGATCCAGGATGGTACAAACACCCGGATGGGACCGTCGCCCGCGAATGGGGTGGACCATTGCCAGCTTCGCAGCGCGCTCCGGCTGATCAATCGCAAACTGCCGCGTCGGGCACATTGACTGTCACTCGCAGCGGACGGCATGAACACTGAATCAGCATTTGAAGCGGAACACAGGTTCTGCGGCAGAGTCTCCTCCTGATCGATTCCGCGGAAAATGTAGCAAGGAGAAGGAACAACTATGGCAACTGATCCAGTTTGCGGAATGCAGGTCGACGAAAAATCGGCCGCCGCCAGCGCGACCTTTGAGGGCCAGCGCTATTACTTCTGCTGCAGCGGTTGCCGTGACAAATTCGTGGCCAACCCAGCCAGTTTTCTCAACAAAACCGCACCTGAGGCAACACCTGCTGAGCGGGTCTACCGGTGTCCCATGCATGCAGAGATCCAGCAGCACACGCCAGGCAAATGTCCCAAGTGTGGCATGGCGTTGGAAGAGCAGCAGGTGCCTTCATCGCCGGCGCAAGACCCCGCGCCATCCGCACACGGCGCGCAATACACCTGTCCGATGCATCCGCAAATTATGCGCGATGGCCCGGGCGACTGCCCGATCTGCGGCATGGCGCTGGTGCCCGTTGCTGGTACGGGCCGCTCGGATGATACCGAATTGAATGATCTGCAACGCCGGCTGTGGACCGGAATTGCGCTTTCAGTCCCGCTCATTGTGCTGGCAATGGCGCCCATGATTGGTATGCGCGAGCCGTTTGGCCTGATGCCACGGCAAAACGGCTGGATTCAATTCGTGTTGGGCACACCGGTCGTGCTGTGGGCCGGTTGGCCGATCCTGCGCAAGTTCTGGCTGTCGCTCGCACATCGCGCGCTGAACATGTACACGCTGATTGGGCTCGGAGTCGGACTCGCTTATCTGTTCAGTCTAGCAGCGGTCCTGGCACCGGGCTGGTTTCCGCAGGAATTCAGGGAGCACGACGGTGCGGTGGGGACTTATTTCGAGGCGGCTGCCGTCATCGTTACGCTAGTCATGCTCGGTGATTATTTGCAGTTGAGAGCAATGGGGCAGACCGGTAGGGCGATCCAGCAACTGCTACAGCTCGCGCCCAACCAGGCTTGGCGCATGAACGAGGACGGTACGGAACAAGCCGTTTCGCTCGATAAAGTCGTGGTTGGCGATCGCCTGCGCGTCAAGCCAGGCGATAAAGTGCCGGTCGATGGCACTGTGCTCGAAGGTAGCAGCAGGGTGGATGAGTCCATGCTCACCGGAGAGCCGGTTCCGGTGCAGAAATTGCCAGGTGCCAAGGTTACCGGGGCAACCGTGAATGGAAACGGTTCACTTGTGTTTCGCGCGGAGCGAGTCGGCTCCGATACTCTTCTGGCCCGCATTGTTCACATGGTGGGCGAAGCGCAACGCACCCGCGCGCCAATCCAGCGGCTTGTTGATGTAATTGCTGCGTACTTCGTGGAAGCCGTGGTGGCAATTGCGATCGTAACGGCAATGACGTGGTGGTGGATCGGCCCCGAACCCAGATTTGCCTATGCATTTCTGAATGCAATCGCCGTATTGATTATTGCGTGTCCGTGCGCCCTCGGACTTGCGACGCCCATCTCGATGACCGTAGCCATGGGCCAGGGCGCGAAAGCCGGAATTCTGTTTCGCAATGCCGAGGCCATCGAGCGTATGCGTGACATCGACACGCTGGTCGTCGATAAAACCGGCACGCTGACATTGGGCCATCCGGCCCTGACCGATTTCATCGCGGAGGGTATTGCGGAAAACGAAGCTCTGGGGCTGGTAGCCGGTGTAGAACAGCTGTCCGAACACCCGATCGGGCTGGCAATTGTTGAGGGCGCTAAGGCACGCGGTATTACGCCGCGCGTGGCGGTGCAATTTACCGCCGAGAACGGCCTGGGCGTGCAGGCGCAAATCAATGGCAAACGCGTGCTGGTTGGCAGCCGCAGTTTTCTGAATCAGCGCGGCGTGCAAACCGAGCAATGGGAGGCACGCGCGCAAGCGTGGCGCGCAGAAGCAAAGACCGTGGTGTTTTTCGCCATCGATGGCATGGCTGCGGGTATTGCCGCGGTGGCCGATCCCGTCAAGGACGGCACGGCAGAAGCCATTGCGACTCTGAAGCGGGCAGGCATCCGTATCGTCATGCTTACCGGCGATGCGCGTAGCACGGCCGATGCGGTCGCTCGCCAGCTCGACATTGATGAAGTGCTTGCCGAAGTGTTGCCCGAGGACAAGGCCGCGCATGTGAAGCGGCTACAGGCGCAAGGCCGCAAGGTTGCCATGGCCGGTGACGGAATTAATGACGCACCCGCGCTGGCCCAGGCCGATGTCGGCATCGCGATGGGGACGGGCACAGACGTCGCCATGGAAAGTGCCGGCGTGACGCTCGTCAAGGGTGACTTGCGCGGCATTGCGCGCGCGACGGCTCTGTCCCGCGCCACGATGCGCAACATCCGGCAAAACCTTGCGTTCGCGTTCGGCTACAACGCGCTCGGCATTCCGATTGCAGCTGGCGTGCTGTATCCGGTTTTTGGCCTGTTGCTCTCGCCCGTATTCGCCGGCGCTGCGATGGCGCTGAGTTCCGTGTCAGTGGTGATGAACGCGCTGCGGTTGAATCGCGTCAGGCTGTGAACAGTGATGGAAATCCTTTGACCGCGGATTCAATGTCAGCAAAAAAGAAGCCCCGCATTTGCGGGGCTTCACATCTACTGCTGCAACCGGTCCAGGATTAGAGCAACGCTTTCGCGGCGCTCATGGCTGCGGCCATGTCGGGCAGTTCGGTAACTTCAGGCACGACTTGCAGGTAACGCACGATATTATTTTTATCGGTCACGATGACCGCCCTCGCGAGCAGGTGCAGAGGATCGATCAGCAGGCCATTGTTCATGCCGAATGCGCCGGTCCTGTAGTCAGAATAAAACGTGACGTTCTTGATCTTGGCTTCTTTCGCAAAGCGAGCCTGGGCAAAGGGCAGGTCCATGCTGATGGTGACCATTTCGACCTGGTCCGCCAGCTTGCGGTCTTTTTCACTGAGTTGATGCGTTTGTGCTTCGCAGGTCGGCGTATCGACCGACGGGACCACACTGATGATGCGCACCTTGCCATTGCCGGTTGCAATATCGACTGGGCTAAGATTACCTGCAGTTACCATCGCGGAAGGCAGCGGCTCGCCGACCTTGAGCGCCTGCCCTTTCAGGGGAAGGGGGCTTCCTTTCATGGCCACGGTATTGCCTTCACCGGCCATGCCGTTTCCCTTGTTGACCTTGATACCCTGGACTTCTTCGCCGGCCGAGAACGCGGTTCCGGCGCCGATGCCCAGCAAAGTTGCCATTAAAACAGATGCCAACATTGCTTTCTTCATTGAAGTTCCTCCACAAAAATTATTTGGATGCTCCCTATACTGGCGCAGCCGGGCGATTTTCTGCCGGATTCGCGCGTTGCACCAGCGAAAATTCTTGGTTGCACCTCGTGATTTTCATGATCCGTGCTCGGCCCGCTGCAAGTTAAGCCAGCCCGGCGGCAGATATTGAAGGTCATCCGGCCGGTCAATGTCGTGTACAGCGGGATGGTGCTGTACCTTCCAGCCGAGTTGCGCAAGGCGCGACAATGTTTCCGCTGCAACGCTTGGCGTGCTCCATTCGATGCCCGTGAAGAGCGCAGGGTCAAAACGCTTCAAGCCCAGCAACACGTATCCGCCGTCCGTCGTAGGCAGCATGGTCGCATCGTAGTGCTGTAGTGAATCAACGGCATGGCGCAGCTGCGTCGCGGTTAATTCCGGGCAGTCCGCGCCCATGAGCACGATTGCTTCACCGGCCTCCGTCACTCGCATCACTGCCCGCGCCATGCGTGTTCCCAAATCACCGTCACCCTGATCCGACCAGGACACATTGTCCGGCAGGGCAAAGGACTGCCACACCGATGCGATTGGTGAAGGGCTCACACAGAGCTCAACCGGACCCGCGCCGGCAGCCACGGCTTGCGTAATGGTGTGCTTGAGCATGCGAAGCGCAAGATTGGCCGCGCCTTGTGCGCCGAGCGCAGGGATCAATCGCGTTTTAACAGCACCTGCAACTGGCGCCTTTGCGAAGATAACAATTCGAACGCGGCTCACCGGTAAACCTTGGCGAGTTGCTGTGCCGGAACGCCGCGCCAGTAATCCCAGCGCAAGCGCCACATCAGCAGAATCGTGCGCCATACGCCGTCTCTTTCCCAGCGTCGTCCGGATGTAACGACGCGCCGGGCGATACATGCGGGCCTCGATCGCACCAACAGCCGCTTGGAGAGTTCGATATCTTCCATGAGCGGCTGATCGGGAAAACCGCCGACTGCATCGAAAGCAGTGCGCATCACAAACATGGCCTGATCTCCGGTCGCAATGCCCGTGATGCGAGAGCGAATATTCATCAAGCAGCTCACCAGGCGCAGCAGGTAAGGGCGCCCGCTGATGCGCACATCGAAACGCCCCCAACAATTTGCGCCGGTCGAAAGCGACTGGGTTATGTGTCGGTCAGCCTCATCGGGCAATTGAGAATCGGCATGCAGGAATAACAGCACATCACCCGTCGCTTGAGCGGCAGCCGCGTTCATCTGGCGCGCGCGGCCCCGCGCCGCGTGCAACACCGTAAAACCGGCACGCTCCGCTATCGATGGCGAACCATCTTCACTGCCTCCGTCAGCCAGAATGATTTCGGCGCCCCGATGCGCGAGGCGCTGCAGTTGATCGAGCAGGCTTGCCAGCAGCTCCGCTTCATTGAGCATCGGCACGATGACCGAAAGTTTCATGGCGTGCGCGTGGTTTTACCGTTCAAGCCCCAGTCGTAGTCCAGGAAATGAATCTTCATTTCACCGGCCCTGAGGCGATTGGCTGCATTGTCATCGAGCCCCAGGGGCTGCCGATAGAGCAGCAAGAACATCGCGAGATTATCGGCGCCGCGCCAGCCCTTCTCGAAATCGCCGCGATACCATTTGAAAATACTCGAGACCTGCAGTGCTTTTCCGTCCAGCCGGTTGCGGGTGCGGTCAGACAGGAAGGCGTGAGCCGCGTCTTCGAGCTGGGCATCGAGTCGTTCACCGGTAAACGCTTCAGCTCGCAGCGCCGGGCAGCCGATGCTCGCGCAATTGAGCGCGAAATGTACGCGCGGCTCGTTGTAGCGGCCGGAACCGCGGATGAGGCCATGCTCGATATCATCCAGCGAGCGGGTGTCCCCCAGCAACGGGATAAAACGCTTCTTCCACGGCGAGCGCAGCAGTGAACCGAGATCCTTGATCGAAGCGACGTCCGGGTAGCCCGTCAACACCAGCTCGACCGTGAATGCGTTGTAAGCGTTGATCAGAAACGCAAGCTGCGCGGGCGGCTCCCAGCGTTCGAAATCAGACGTGGTGACGCCCGACACGCCGGCCAGATACTGCTTGAGCTGATTGCGTTCTCTGGCAAAGGCGGCATAGTCGACCTGCGTTGCCTGGCCATTGCGAAGCGAACTCACATGCGCTTTGAGCAAACCATCCCAGGCGGATTGGTCGAAGGCCGCGGCCTGCACGCCGGAATACAGCAGCGCCAGCAGCCCAACCACGATAAGGCGTATCACGAAGGCGCTCCGCGTCTCCAGCCGTGGAATTTTTGCAGCCAGCCCAACAGGCGCTGTGGCGCGTGCGCGCGCTTCCATTCTCCGGCAGCGTATTTGTTGGCTTCTGCCATGGTCGGATAAGTGTGGATCGTGCCGAGAATCTTGTTAAGGCCGAGTCCATGCTTCATGGCGAGCACGAATTCCGCCAGCAGATCGGCTGCGTGCGCGCCAACGATCGTGACGCCCAGAATGCGATCCTTGCCGGGCACGGTTAGTACCTTCACGAAGCCGCGTGCTTCTCCGTCGGCAATGGCCCTGTCCAACTCATCCAGTCCGTAGCGGGTGACTTCATGCGCGATGCCTTTTTCCCGCGCCTCTTGTTCATTCAGTCCGACGCGGGCGACTTCCGGATCAATGAATGTCGCCCAAGGCACAACAGAGTAATCCGCCTTGAATTTCTTGAAGTCGCCAAACAGCGCGTTGACGGATGCATACCAGGCCTGATGTGCCGCGGTGTGGGTGAACTGGTACGGCCCGGCGACGTCGCCGGCGGCGAAGATGTTCGGGTAGATCGTTTCCAGGTACTCGTTGGTTTGTACCGTGCGCTGCGTCGGTATGCCCAACGCCTCCAGCCCGTAGCCCGTGAGCCGCGCAGCGCGTCCGACAGCACAGAGCAGGACATCGAATTCGACACGATTGCTCCTGCTTGCCATCCTCGACCACGATGAACTTGCGGTCGGATTCACGTTCGCAGCGTACCGCCTTGTGGCCCGTCAGGACCTTTACGCCATCACGTGCGAGAGCAACGCGTGCCAGCTCGGAAACTTCTGGATCTTCCCGGATCATGATGCGTGCAGCCAATTCGATCTGCGTGACGCCTGAGCCGAGCCGGGCAAACGCCTGTGCCAGCTCGCAACCCACTGGCCCGCCACCAAGCACGACCAGCCGTGCAGGTGGCGCATCCAGTTTGGCGAACTCGTCCCATAACGTATCACTCGTTACGTAGCCGACGTCATCGAGCCCGGGCATGGGAGGGACCAGCGGCCGGGCACCAGCCGCAATCACAATACTGCGCGTGGTCAAGCGCTGCGTGCCACCGGCGTGGAGTGCGATTTCTACTGTCCAGGGATCTGCGATACGCGCGTAGCCTTGCAACACTTCCACGCCAAGTGCGGTGTAGCGTTCCACGCTGTCGTGAGGCTCGATGGCGCTAATGACCGCATGCACGCGTGCCATGAGCTTGCGGAAACTGAACAGCGGTTGCGCTTGTTCCAGTCCATAGCGCTCACCATGCTGTACCTGATGCACCAGCGTGGCGCTGCGAATGAGTGCCTTGCTTGGCACGCACCCGTAATTCAGGCAGTCGCCCCCCATCTTGTGAGCTTCAACCAGTGTGACTTTTGCTTTCACCACGGCAGCGATATATGCGCTGACCAGCCCCGCCGCACCGGCGCCAATCACGACAAGATTACGATCGAACTTTGGCGGACGCTGCCAGCGCGCGTATACGCGGCGGCGTTTCACATAGTCCAGGAAGCGCTTCGAAATCCATGGAAACACACCAAGTAGCGCGAATGACAACAGCAGCCCCGGCGAAATGATGCCTGACAGGCTATCGATTGCTGCCAATTGCGTACCGGCATTCACATACACCAGAGTTCCGGCCAACATGCCCGCCTGACTGACGAGGTAGTACGTGCGGGTCGAAATCGGAGTCAGCCCCATGAGCAGGTTGACGAGGAAAAAAGGAAACAACGGCACCAGGCGCAAGGTCAGCAGGTACAGCGCGCCTTCCTTCGCAACGCCTTCATTGACGGCTTTGAGCCGGTCCCCGAAACGCTTCTGTACCGAATCGCGCAGCAGATAACGCGAAGCCAGAAATGCGAGCGTTGCACCGACGCTCGACGCGAAAGAAACGACTACGGTTCCCCACAACAGACCGAACAAGGCGCCCGCTGCCAATGTCATGACTGCCGCGCCCGGCAGGGAAAGCGCGGTTACCACGACATAGAAGCCGAAAAACGCAAGGGTGACGAGGACTGGCGATGCGGCTCGCCAGATTTCGAAGCGCTCGCGACTTGACTTCAGGCCGTCGAGCGTCAGAACGTGGTGCAGATCAAGCGCAAAAAATGTGATGACGACAACGACGGCGGCAATAACCAGCAGAATTTTTTTCAAGTGCAACCGCTTTAGTCGTGCAGCGCGCCGCCGCAGCTGCTGCCCTGTCCCGCAGTGCAGCCATAGCAGTGCTCCGCAACGCGGATCGGCCGTCCCGCCAGATCTTCGTTCAGTAAGTCACGCAGATGAGGGCGCGCACCGTCGAGAGTCTGCTCGGGCAGCGCGAGGCCGAGCATCTGATTGAAGTCGCAGTCATAGAGATATCCTTGCCAGTCGACGCTCACCAGACTGCGGCACATGACTGTGGAAAGATTGGCAGCCGCGAAATTGTCGCGCAACAGATGCAGGTATTGATTGAACTGCCCTTTGGAGATGAGCATCGAGCCGAAACGCTGGATCGGCATATTCGTCAAAGTGAACAGTTCGTTGAACACGACGCCGAAGTGTTCAAACAGCTCTTTTTTATACGCGGCTTGCAGCTTCGCCTGTTGCGGCGGCAGGCTCGGCCCTTGCGGGTTATAGACCAGATTAAGCGTGAGCCCGGAGTCGGGCTGACCGTAGCCCAGTTCATTCAGCTTGCGCAACGCCGCACTGCTCTTATCGAACACACCTTTGCCGCGCTGGTTGTCCACGTTCTCCAGCGAATAGCACGGCATGGACGCCACGACTTGAACGCGTCGGTCAGCCAGAAAGTTCGCAAGCGTTTCCTGGCCCGGCTCAAACAGGACCGTGAGGTTGCAGCGGTCGATGACTTGTACGCCGAGTGCTTGTGCGGCTTGCACCAGATCCCGAAAACCCTCGTGCAATTCGGGGGCGCCGCCGGTCAGGTCGAGCGTGGTGAGACCGCGCGCCTTCAAAACGTCTGGAATGAGGCCCAGCGTTTGCGCATCCATCATTTCAGTACGCGTTGGCCCGGCATTAACGTGGCAATGCAAGCAGGTCTGGTTGCACCGATAGCCTAGATTGACTTGCAGGGTGGTGAGTTGATGGCGACGCAGGGCAGGAAAGCCGGTCACCTCGAGCAAGGGTAGTGTGGCGTGCATTACGATCCTTTGAATTACCAAACGGCCCGCAGGGTCCGGCGGTATCTTACCTAGCCGGCGCGCCGGCGGCTACTTGCGCGTGCCGCTGCGGTCTCGAAATGTTGCACGAAGCGCCGATCGATCCAGTTTTTCCAGTGCCATACCCACGCTCCTGCCGCACTCCAGGGTCCCCATGACGCTACCGCGTAGCGCGGGCCGCATGCCAGCAAGTACAACGAATAGCGGCGGGGCTGGTAGGTCCGCATGGTGCCGCCTCGTAGTGCAGCCAGCAAATTTGCAGCGAGCACCGGACCGGCGTGCACCGCATGCACACCCGAACGCGCTACCGCAACGTCTTTACGCGCGCTGACATCGCCTGCCGCGAACACATTTGGATGCGAGACGCTGCGATAGGTTGCGTCAACGGCGATGTACCCGTTTCGGTCGAGCCGCAATCCGGAGCTCTTTAACCAGCCCGGCGCACGTGCACCGGTCGCCGCAATGACGCAGTCGGCCCGCAGTAGCGTACCGTCCGACAATACAACACCCGCTTCGGTCCCGCGGGCGTGAGATCCATGCACCACGACTTCGGCCGAATCGAGAATGCGCGCAATTCGGCGCCGGACGCTGGCCGCATGCCCGGCAAGCAGCCCTGCTTCCGATACCACAAGGTCGACCCGAGCATCAACGCCCCAGCGTCTGAATGCGTGGCGTGCGGCCAGTGCGACTTCCACGCCGGCAGCTCCACCCCCGACGATCACCAGGCGATAGCCGCGCTCATGACGCGCGGCCGTCACGATTCTCGGCCAGGCATCGAAAAACGCATCCAGCGGCTTCACCGGCAACAGCTTTTCGCCCGCGCCCCCAAGGTCGGATACATCGGTCTCGCTGCCGACATCGAGCGACAAAAGATCGTATTCGATCGGCTCGCCGCCATTCAAGCGAATGAGATGCCGATCGGCATCCAGTCCGACAACCCAATCCTTGACCACACGAACCAGACCCAATTGCGCCAGTGGCAGCAGATCGATTTCGCACTCCCGCTGGACATAATGGCCGGCAACCCAGCCAGGCAACATGCCGGAGTAGATTTGAAAACGAGAAGGCGTTACCAGAACGGCTTCAATTCCGCCCGGCTGATCGCGGCCCAGCGCCTCGAGCACCGAAAGATGCGCATGGCCTCCCCCTACCAGCACCAGGCGCTTCACTCAGGCGATGCGGCCGCGACAGGGCGGCACATCAGGTCCATGTCCATGTTTAACGGAACCAGGGGTCATAAAGCAGGCAAGGGCGCACGGTGCGGGTGGAGCCTGATGCCAGGGGAATGACACATGCCGGCAGGATAGAACAAGGTATAGACATACTACGTCAGGCCGGGTCGGAACAGGAAAATACCGGCGCGCATCACGAGCGATAGTAGAATGCGCGGTTTGGTTTTGGGTGGCGTTCACCGCCATACCAATCGGAGGGACGGCATGGATTTCGAGCATTCGCAGAAAGTGAAGGATCTGCAGAAGCGGCTGACCGCGTTCATGGACGAACACATCTATCCGAATGAACCGCGCTTTTTTCGCGAAGCCGAGGAGGTCGGGCCGATGAAAGTGGCCCCGGTTATCGAGGAGGTGAAGCAGAAAGGCAAAGCCGCGGGATTGTGGAATTTGTTTCTGCCGCACTCCGAGCATGGCGCCGGCCTGACCAACGCTGAGTACGCGCCGCTGTGCGAGATCATGGGGCGCTCCCTGCTGGCACCGGAAGCCTTCAATTGCTCTGCGCCGGATACCGGAAACATGGAAGTACTGGCGCGCTATGGCACGGACGAGCAGAAGAAAAAATGGCTGGCGCCTTTGCTGGCCGGCGAAATCCGCTCCTGTTTTGCTATGACCGAACCTGGTGTAGCGTCGAGTGATGCCACCAATATCGAATCCTCCATTGCCCGTGACGGCAGCGACTACGTGGTGAACGGGCGCAAATGGTATGCGACTGGCTCCATCGATCCACGCTGCAAGATTTTTATCTTCATGGGCAAGACCGAGCCGCACAACCCGGACCGGCACAAACAGCAGTCCATGATCCTGGTCCCGCGCGATACGCCAGGGGTCGACGTGCAGCGTGCACTGCCGGTGCTGGGCTTTTACGGTATGCCGGACCGCACCGGTGAAGTGGTTTTCAAAAACGTGCGTGTGCCGGCTGCCAACATCCTGCTAGGCGAGGGGCGCGGATTTGAAATCGCGCAGGGGCGACTCGGCCCCGGCCGCATTCACCACTGCATGCGCTTGATCGGGCTGGCCGAGCGTACGCTGGAGGCGATGTGCAAGCGTACCTTGAGTCGCGTCGCATTCGGTAAGCCGATTGCGGAGCAAACCGTGACTCTCGAGCGTATTGCC
>JBJMWI010000083.1:0-32420 GCA_045810225.1 Burkholderiales bacterium | reverse complement strand
AACTCGATTTCAAGATTTCCCAGGATGCGGAAGTCATTTCGTCCATAGGCGTGGCACTGGCACTGGTCCAGGAGACCATCGAACGTGTCATTCCGAATCCGCAACCAGAAGATTTGCAGCGCATCAAGCGCGAAGCGTTCGATGCTGTGGTCAGACTGGGCGCGGCCCCGGAGAACGTGGAAGTGACGATCGAAGTGGACCCGCAGACGCAACGCGTTCGCGCGACCGCCATGGGCGCCAGTGAAATGCGCGCTCAGGACATGCGTAAGCTGGTCAGCCAGGAAGAAGCGGCGAACATAGCAGCAGGCTCCATGGAGGTTGCCGAGGACAGTGTCCGGTTGGCGGCCGCCACTGAGGAGGTGCGCGTATTTCAAGCCGAAGTCACCGAGCGCAAGTGGCATCTGTTCAGCAAGCGCCGGCGGCCCGTGCGCGCCGTGGATCGCGAAGGCGTTATCCGCATTCAGCGCAGCGACGGTGTGGTCACACAGACCAGCGCCGCCGACGGTCTGCAGCAACTGCGCAATTTATGGGAGGCAGTAACAATCTATAACGGCGACAGCGTGATTGCGCCGGATATGTTCATCGTGGCAGGGCGTCGTATCGTCGACCTGTGCGGCGTAACGGTGCTCGACCAGGCCATCGCCGTTAGTCGCGGCGAACTGGAAGAATTGCCACCGGACACCCCAGTCGTACTGATCGGTATGCAGGGAGCGCGCGGACTGTGAGCGCATTCGCACTGGGCTGGTCTGCGAAACCGCGCGCGCTGGGTCTGCTGCAACTGCGCGAAGATCCGCAATATCGGCGCATACCGCATGACCAGCGCGTTGCCTTCGTGGAAGCCGCGCTGGAAGATGGACATGCAATGGCAAAGCGCATTGTTGGCGAATACGGATCCGACCCGTACGTCATCGCGTCGGTTTGCAATGTGCCCGTGCGCTGCTCTCAATCGGATGCCGGTTTTGGTAGCACTGTAATTTACGCGGAATATAACGCACGGCCTCCGGCCATCACGCTTTATCTACCCGCCATCCAGGCGCTGGATCGGCTGATCGTGCAACAAGGTGGAAGTTGCGGTGGCAGCGTGGGCACGTTGCCGATCTTTCTGGCACACGAGCTATACCACCATTTCGACGGGCTGCGCGGTCGTGCGCGATTGAGCCGCCGCCATGCCGTGCGAATATTTAGCGTAGGCACGTGGCATTGGACATCAGGCGTAAGCAGCCTCTGCGAGATTGCCGCAGGGGCCTTTGCGCAGGAACTGCTGGAACTGCCATTTCATCCCAAACATCTGGATTCCTTTTTGCGGGTCGATGTCGTGCCCGAACTGGAAGGTACATGAAGTTTCGTGCCGCAGTGCTGGACAAAGTCAACCAGCCGATGACCATCGATGTGCTGGAAATGGGGTCGTTGGCCGCGAGCGATGTGCTCATCAAAGTCAAAGCCAGTGGTTTGTGTCATACCGATCTCGAAGTGATCCAGGGTTCGCTCGCCTATCCGCTGCCGATTGTGCTCGGTCACGAAGGAGCCGGCATCGTGGAGGCGGTCGGCAAGGAAGTCACGCAAGTCAGGGTCGGAGACCACGTGATCTGTTCCTGGAATCCGCATTGCGGGCACTGTTTCTATTGCGAGCGCGACCTGCCGATCCTGTGCGAACCGTTCGCGGCGAATCAGCCCAAGGGATTTTTGCTCGACGGCCGCTCGAGAATGAAACGTGATGGTCATCAAATACACCATTATTCGGTGACATCCACGCATGCCGAATACACGGTTGTGCCGGAATCGGGAGCCATTCCGATCCCGCGTGAAATTCCCTTCGATCGGGCCTGCATTATCGGTTGCGGGGTCATGACCGGCGTGGGTGCAGTGGTGCGCAAGGCAAAAGTGGAGGCCGGCGCGAGTGTGCTGGTGATCGGCTGCGGTGCGGTCGGACTGAATGTACTGCAGGGCGCAAGGCTTGCGCATGCATCAAAAATCATCGCTATGGATATCGGGGACAGCAAGCTCCAGCGCGCACTGCAGTTCGGTGCAACACATGCGGTCGATGGTTCGCGCGAGACCGCGCTGGACGAGGTGAAAGCGATCACCGACGGCCGCGGACCCGACTACGTATTTGAAGCGGCCGGCAACAAACGCACGTTACGCCTGTCCGTCGAAGCAGTGCGTCCCGGCGGACAAGTAGTGTGGCTCGGCAAAATCAATATCAACGAAGACGTGAGTTTCCGCTGGGGAGCGCTGATGGGCGAAAAGCGCATTGTGCGCTCAAGCTATGGAGAGGCGCGCCCGCGGCGTGATTTCCCCTGGCTCGCCAGTGAATATTTGCAAGGGCGCCTCAAGCTGGACGAACTCATCACCAACCGAATCCGGCTCGATGACATCAACGAAGGCTTCGCCTCCCTGGCGCGAGGGGAGGGCGTTCGCACGGTCATCATGTTGGACTGACGGTCCAAGGCCCATCATGCGCTTCAATCATCCGCCGCTGCTGGCAAGTCACATTGAGGCCGAGCACCGCATGGCGAAGCTCGGGGATCTTGAACTGGAGTCAGGCGAAATCCTGCAGGACTACGCGCAGTCCTATGTCACGCACGGCAAGCTCAATGCGGCAAAATCGAATGCCGTGCTGATCTGTATTTCCCTGACCGGCAATCACCACCGGCTTGATTTCCTAATTGGCCCGGGCAAGGCATTGGATCCGGCGCGGTACTTCATTGTGGCGGCCGACCCGATTGGCAACGGCTTGTCGACCTCGCCTTCGAACAGTGCGCAGCAGCCGGGCATGCGTTTTCCCCGCTTCACGATTCGTGACATGGTGGAAAGCCAGTACCGTCTATTAACGGGGCACTGTGGGTTATCCCGCTTGCGTGCGGTCATCGGAGCTTCGATGGGTGGCATGCAGGCCTTGCAATGGGCCGTTAGCTATCCCGATTTCATGTCCCAGTGCGTGGCAATGACCGCGATGGCAAAAACTTCCGCCTGGTCGGTCTTGGTAACCGAAACAGCGCGTTGCTGCTTGATGGCAGACCCGACCTGGACTGGTGAGGGATTTAACGCTGCGCCGGAACGCGGCTGGCGCGCGTATACCGGGCTTATGACGGCGCTATTGAGCCGGACGCCGGAAGCACTGGAAGAATTCCTGCCGGATTGCGCTGAAGCGCATCTCTGGTTCGAGAAAACTCACGCACAGAACCGCAAGACCGGATTTGACGCTCACGATTATCTGTACCAGTCGTGGGCTTATGAAGCGCATGATTTAGGCATGACATCGGACTTTCACTCCGACACTGCCCAAGCATTAGCTTCGATCAAGGCGAAGACGCTGTTACTGGGGCCGTCGCTTGATCTGTTCAATCCGGCCCAGGGAGGCCGCGATGCCGCGGCCAGCATTCATGATGCGCAATTCATCGAGGTCCCTTCATTGCAGGGTCACCTGGCTGCGACGAGTGCGAAGGCTGACGACGCCGCCTTCTTGAACCGGGTGATTTCGCAGTTTCTAAATGAAACGCGCTAGGGTTTAATATTCCCCCACGGCGCACAACATCATGATAGACGTGCTTGCAATGCAATCGAGCGCCGATGCTGAATGGGCAGCGAGAGTCATGTCGCAATCGGAACCTTGGCTTACGCTGGCGACGAGCTATGAGCGCAGCCTTGCGTTACTCAGCAATGGGGCACGGGAACGCTATCTGGCAACGGTGTCCGGAAAGCGGGCCGGTTTTCTCATGGTCAGCATGCAAGGCGCATTTGTCGGCTATGTCCAGCTGCTAGGCGTGGCGGCCGAATTCCGCGGGCAGGGTGTGGGAAAGGCGCTGATTGAACACGCAGAGCGGCGCATATTTCGTGAAACGCCAAACGTATTCATCTGCGTCTCCGATTTCAATCAGGACGCACAGCGCTTTTACGCCAGGATGGGTTATGAGCAGGTTGGCGAACTGCGTGATTTTATCGTCGCAGGTTCCTCGGAGCTGCTGCTGCGCAAGACCATGGGACCGATCCGGCCGCATACCAAGCCGGAACGTTGACAGAAAATTGTTTCCCCGCTGGATGCCTGTTACTCGATGTCGCGCTCGCTGATCATGAGTCGGCCGATCTCAGAGCGCTGGACTGCAATATCATTCGCACTTGCTATCAGTGCAAAAGTTGGCATATCGTGTGCGCCACCGCCAGGCCAGGGAGCACAGTTAGATCGCCTCATCGCGCACCATAGAGCATCGCAAGGCCGCCAGCCGCGCCGGACTCAACTATGTGACCGACGGCGTGGCCGGGATCACCCGGCGCCGCGCCGGCAAGGGATGGATTTTCTTCAAGCCTGACGGCGAACGGGTCACTGATCCGGAGGAGCGGCGCCGCATCAATGCGCTCGTCATTCCTCCGGCATGGACTGACGTATGGATCGCCCCGGATTCCAATAGTCATATACAGGCCACGGCCCGGGATGCCCGGGGCAGAAAACAATACCGCTACCATGCGCGCTATCGCGAAGCACGCGATCAATCCAAGTTCCGGCATATGCTGGAATTCAGCGAAGTCCTGCCGGCTATACGGGAGCGTGCCGAACGGGATTTGCGCGCGCCGAAGTTAAGCCGGCGCCAGATTCTCGCCACTGTCGTGCAGCTGCTCGACAAGACATTGATCCGCGTTGGCAACGATGAGTATGCCCGCGAAAACCGCTCCTACGGCTTGACCACGCTCCGCATGCAACACGTCCAGGTCAACGGGTCCAAACTGAGCTTCAGTTTTCGCGGCAAGAGCGGCGTACAGCATGCGATATCAGTGAAAGACTTGCGTATCGCGCGGATCGTGCAACGTTGCCAGGATCTAGCAGGCCAGGAATTGTTTCAGTACCTGAACGGCTCCGGTAAGAGGGAGACCGTGACATCCGATGATGTAAACGCCTATCTTCGCGAAATCTGCAAGCGTGATATCACGGCAAAGGACTTTCGCACATGGGGCGGTACGATGTTGGCCGGAGTGGAGTTGCGTGAGATGGGTCCGGCGGCCACGCAAAATCAAGCCAAGCGCAACATCGTCCGTGCAATTGATGCCGTCGCCGAGCGCCTGGGCAACACGCGGTCGGTTTGCCGTAAATATTATGTGCACCCCGCGCTGGTCCATGCCTATTTGCAAGGCCTTGTCGCGGGTCCATCCGCAATCGAAATACCAGAGCAGAATCGCCGCAGAAGTGCGACGCCCGCCTTGCGACGCGATGAAGTTGCTATTCTGCAATTCCTGCAGGAAGTCTTGTGATGGCGAGCGCTTTCCGGCCGGACTTGTCACCCCGGCGCGACAGCGCAGTCCGAGGCCCAACAATATGTCATTGATATTAGGCGGCTGAGCCTTCCGGCGTAATAATTGCGTCGGATTCGATGTTTCGTTCTGACGGGTTCGCATGATGCAGGAAGTTGGCAATTCCGAACTAACCCCGGCCGACATCCCTTCATTCAAGGAAGTGTGGGCGCGCATCGAGCCTTTCGCACTGACTTTCGACGGCTTCAAGCACTGGGGATCGGTTGAAAAATGCGCTGCGGTAGCGCAAGCAAGGCGACCAGGATCGTTAACCGAACTCAGGACCTGCCTGTTTTACGAAGCACGCAAATGCCAGATGAACGGGCGGGCGCCGGATGCGATGGCCATGAGGTTCATCCGGGCGTTGGTGTATGCGATCCGGGAGAAGGTCAACAGCGGCGATCTGCGGTAGTTATCCTGTTTGGCCCTGATTCGCAGGCCGGGACATGCGTCGGGGCGTCGTCGAACTTGAAAATCGGCATGCTGGCCGCACATGCTGTACAACCGTTGTCCAACGGACCTTATCCCGGAGATCAAGATGCGATATATAGCGAGGAAAGTCGCGGGCGTACCGGCTACTGACGGTGCCGGCGTGAAACTCAAGCGTGTCATTGGCAGTCCCGCGCTCGATATGCTGGATCCGTTTCTGATGCTTGACGAATTCGGTTCCGACGATCCGCAATCGTGGATTGCTGGCTTTCCGGAGCACCCTCATCGTGGGTTTGAAACGGTCACCATTATGCTCGAAGGTCGCGTAAAGCACGGCGACTCTGTGGGCAATCAGGGCGTCATCGAAGCCGGAGATGTGCAGTGGATGACGGCCGGCAGGGGCATCATTCATTCCGAAATGCCAGAGCGCGCGCAAGGCAGGTTGCGCGGTTTTCAGCTCTGGATAAATTTGCCAAGCAAACTGAAAATGATGGCGCCGCGCTATCAGGATGTGCAGGCGTCGCGCATTCCTTCGATATCGAGCAAGGGCGCTACTGTGCGCGTGATCGCCGGCGAGGTGCCGGGCGCAAAGGGTCCGGCGGATACGTTGATGCCCGTGCGTTTGCTGGACGTGACACTGGAAGCCGGCGCTGTACTGGAGATGGATGTGCCCGATGATCACGCCTGTTTTATTTATGTATACCAGGGCGCAGTACACGGGATCGATGTCAACGGCCAGACGATGGAGGTCGCGAGCGGTTTTCTGGGCGTCCTCGAGGGGAAACAGGGCGTCAAGCTTGCATCCACTGCATCGGGCGCAAAGTTGCTGTTCGCCGAAGGCAAACCGATCCGTGAACCGATTGCCCGCTATGGTCCGTTTGTCATGAACACACGGGAAGAGGTTCAGCAGGCGTTCGAGGACTATTCACGCGGCCAGCTGGTCAGCGCCTGATACGACTGCAACAGGTTATTTGGCGACCCCGAAAACAATGGGCAGGGAATCCCTGCCCATTGTTGTTCCTTGCGGTTGTTCCTGCGCTGGACGATCAGTAGGCAGCCACCGGATTTCCGGGTGAGCCGGTTGCACCGACCAGCTTCAGCGGCGCCCAGGAAAAGAGGAACTCGTAGGCCTTGTCGGCCGACAGTTCATCAAGATCCAGGTTTTCGAAGTTATAAATGCCGCGGCGCGCGATCAAGTTCATATGGCAGTAGGCAAAAGAAGCCGGCGCGCCACTCTTCGCGAAGTCATAAGGTTCGAGACCCCACGTGTCCGAGCCAATCATCGAAATCTTCTTTGACGCAAGGTATTCACAGACCTCCGGCGCCACTCCGGGTTCTCCGGAGCCGAATTCCGCGTTGTCTTTGGCCAATTGCTCGTCGCTTTTGGCTTTTTCCCCCGCCGGACGACCAAGGTGATTGGTTTTCCAGAGCGCATTCCAGCCGGTGCGGAATAGCACCACGTCGCCTTGCGACGCATCCTTGATGCCTTGCTTCTGCAGCGCCTCCTTGAAGTCCGCCAGCGTAATGGCATAGCCCTTTTCCATGGTTTTGACGCCCTTCAGCGCCGCCATGTCGATGAGGATGCCACGCGTGAAAAAGCCGCCCGCATTTTCGGTGCCGACCTTCTTCATGCCGCGCGCGGTCTGGACGTCCTGCAAGCGATTCTTGTTGTAGAAATAATCTCCGTCCTTCCAGCCCTCCACACCTTGTACACGCAACATCGGATGCGCAAGGCCGTCCCATTGCGTGCCGACCTGGCCGATTTCCCCGGTGACAAGCTCATCCATGAAGGTCATCGCGAAATGATCGCCCGGCCAGTTGAGCGGGCCATGTGTCGGCGAGCCGGGAATGGAAAGCGCGAACGTGCGCCCTGGAACCAGCGGCATGTGATTGCTGTAGGGATGCCCGAGCAACGCCATCTTGCCTTTTTTGACCAGCTTGGCTGCCTCAATGCGTTTTTGTGGCGTGATGTAGTTGGTGGCGCCGGCCTGGTCGTCTGCACCGAATTCGCTCGGCCACCAGTTTTCGTCCACGGCGTTGTTACCGGCGAATACATTGCCGGCTAACAACAGGCTTGCGGCCGTGGAAAGCGCAAAAATCTTAAGTCCGTAATGCATGATGTCTTCTCCCTTGATTGCTGTTTTTGGTTTGGGCCGGATGAAGCACCCACGGGCGGTTTACTCCTATGCCCGGAGCATTGTCAAGCGAGAGAAGGGGACTTTGCGCAGCAGTCGCTAGCCTGGACCGGTTATACATGCAGGCTGTGGCGCGTGACTGGCGCTTGTGCAATGCACCGATTCTCGCCTCTCGCGGAAGCGACCGTCTACTCGTTACGCCGGCTGTCCTTCGGTGCGCAGCTTTGTAACCCTGCGACCGACAATTACCGCAACCAGCGAACCAATCAGCAAGCAAACCGCAAGAAACGTCAGGCCGGCCTGAAAGCCGTGGGCAGTATTGTCCTTCAGCCAGCCCACGGCAAAGGGGCCGACAAAACCGCCAAGATTGCCGATCGAATTGATGAACGCGATCCCGCCTGCCGCCGCAACGCCCGAAAGATAACCGGTTGGCATTGCCCAAAACACCGGCTGCGAGGAATACAGTCCGATTGCAGCGACCGTTATCGCCATCATGGCGAGCAGCGGCGATCCGGCATAAGCGCTGCTGATAAGCCCGATGCTTGCCAGAGCGAGCGGCCCCGCGCAATGCCAGACGCGCTCTCCAGTCTTATCCGAATGGCGTGACCACAGCACCATGCAAATGGTTGCCACCAGGTACGGAAGGGCCATGACCAGGCCGATATGCAGCGGATCATGCAGGCCCATGCCTTTGATGATCTGCGGCATCCACAACGCAAGCCCATAGATGCCAATCGCAAGTGCCGTATAGACGACCGCGAACAGCAACACTTTGCCATGGGCAAGCGTTTGCCAGATATTGAGATGCTTGGTATCCATGCGGGCAGCGGCTTCGCGTGATAGCGTTTCGGAGAGATGCTGTTTTTCGCTAGCCGTTAGCCAGGCGGCGTTGGCCGGACGGTCGATCACGGCTTTCAGTGTGACAAAACCAAGCAAAATGGAAGGCAGGCCTTCGATGATGAACAGCCAACGCCACCCCGGGTAGCCCATCGTGCCATCGAAGAAGCGCAGGATCAGGCCGGCCAGAGGCGCAGCGATGGTGTTGTTGAGCGGACTGATGATCAGGAACAAACCAAATATGCGGCCACGGTATTGCGCCGGAAACCACAAGGTCAGATAGTAAATCACGCCCGGAAAGAATCCGGCTTCCGCCACGCCCAGCAGGAATCGGGTCACAAAGAAACCGGTCTGGCTCCCGATGAATCCCATGGCAACCGCAAGAATGCCCCAGCTCACCATAATGCGGGCGAACCAGATGCGCGCGCCAACCTTGGACAGAATCAGGTTGCTCGGCACTTCGCCCAGGAAGTAACCGAAGAAAAACAATCCCGCTCCCCAGCCGTAAATCGTTGCCGTGAAGCCGAGTTCCTGATTCATCGACAGGGCAGCGAAGCCGACGTTGAGCCGGTCGATTATGCAAATCAGGTAAGTGAGCAGCAAGAACGGCAACACTCGCCACGCCATTTTGCGCACCAGTGCGAGTTCTTCCACTTGTGTCATGTTGGTCCCGGATGGTTGGCAACGCGTTTTTCACTGCTTCACGTTTGTTCAAACTTTCAGCTTTGGCCCTCGCTCGAGGCCCAGTTTTTCATCAACATATTGGACGGAACATTTTCGTCCACCAATTTTCGCGCGCTTTCCGCGCCGGCGATCGGCAGGCGGTCTTTATTGGCGTCGAGCAGGCCAATCTGCACGAGCACGGAAGCCTGGTCCCAGTAAATATGCTCGTGATACAGCTTATCGCCACGGAAATTGACGATCGCCACCAGCGGGATCTCGACATACTTTCCGGTTGGCGCCACGCCCGGCAGCATCCAATCAATCTCGATGTCGTGCGTGAAACAGAACAGCATCTCGTCGACCAGGCGATCTGCTCCGACGGTGCGCGAGATTGGAACCAGCCTGGTGTCCTTGGGGGTCTTCGGAATGAAGTGATATTTGTAGAAGCGCTTCAGGTGCTCATAGCCTACGCCGCCCGTCAGGGTTGGTACGTGGTTCACATAGGGCTGCGCTACCATGGTTTTCATGGTTGCCTCGACATCGCGCGTGCCGAACTCATGCATCGTGTGTTGTTCCCACAGGGCCGACAGATCGTAATTCGGCCCCATGACCTTGCGGAATAACGCTATTGAACGCGAGTGCGCCATCATGGCAGCCGGCCGGTCATAATGCATACCGCCAGTGCGGGCAAAGGCGTGGTCGACGCCTGGGTAATTATGAATTTCTACATCTTTGCGGCCGGAAAATGCATTACTGATTTTTTCCACCGCTTCTGGTGGGGCGTATTTGTCCTCGCTGGCGAAGTGCAACACCATCGGAACCTTGATCCTGGCTGCCTCATTCAGGTACTTGTCGATGGTCACGCCATAGTAGCCCACTGCGCAATCCACGCCGGAGCGCGCTGCCGCAAGATAGGCCAGCCTGCCGCCAAGACAAAAGCCGAGCGCACCGACTTTGCCAGACACTTCGGCTCGCGTCCGCAACGTGCGTACCGCAGCAGTAATGTCATCCATAGCCTTGTCGACGTCCAGGCGCTGCAGCAAATCAAAAGCTTTTTTCCACTCCGATTCCGAGTACCCCAGGTCGACGTCTTTCTCCAGCCGCCAGAACAGATCCGGTGCGAGCACCACGTAACCTTCCTCGGCGTAGTGATCGGCTACCTCGCGGATGTACGCGTTGATGCCGAAGATTTCCTGGCATAGCACGATGCCGGGGCCTGCACCGGACGCGGGTACTGCCAAATATCCTCTGAACTTGCTGCCCTGCGCTGTACTGATATCGATCCACTGCCCGGCCATGTGTTCTCCCCGATGATTTGTTTTGTGCGACTTGAAACGCGCGAACAATTGGTCGTTCTTGTACCGCGCGCGGGCTTGCCATGTCAAACGGCCGCGGATCTTCGCAACTCTGCCCGCCTTCAGATTCCAGACGCTAATGACAGCTAGAAATTTAGATAACTTTTGACCAAAAATTGCACGGATTTAATGCTCGGATCGGCATTGAGGGGAAACGCGACGTCGACATGCAACACGTTGCCGAATGCAGCGCGGTCATTGAGGATGCGCAGGCCAAATCCTACATCGCTCAGCCAGCCGGGATTGACCGGGTTCTGCGTTGGTCCTGCCCACGCGCGGCCGACGTCAAAAAATACCGCCCCACCGACGCGGAACAATCGAACTGGATACCAATCCGTATAGACGCGCTCTTCGACAGTGAATAGCGCCCGGTGCTCCCCGCTTTGGTAGCGCAAGGGATAGCCACGCAAGCCGTTTTCACCCCCAAGCAACAAGAAATCCTGCACCTCAGGATTGCGTATCGTGTCGCCAGACGCGGCAGCGTAGAACACCGCACGCTTGAAGTGCGGCACGAAGTACCGAACTGAACCGCCCAACGTCTCTCGTTCGCCATGTCCGTCGCCGTATTGGCCGGACAAGTTGACTGCAGCCAACAAGTCGGTGCCGCGCTCCAGGTGCATTCCGCGAGTGGCTGTTGCGGAGTAGAGCCAGAGATCACGGGTGGAACCCAGGCTGGTCAAGGAGCGACCGACTTGTATGGTGGCATTGAAGCCGATCGCAAAGAATTCCGCCCGCTGGATCTTGTCGCGGTTCTTCACTTTTTCGAAGTTATCCTCGATGATTTCGTAGCGTACGAAGGGCGAAACCAAAGTCTGATCCTGGGGGATAGTTGGAGGGGCTGTTAGGGTGGGATCGGGCGGGTACTGGTCATCGAGATAGTTAAGTCCCACGGAATATCGGCGCGTCCAGCCATTGACCAGGCCGTTCGACCAACCTCCGAACACCTCGCCTGCGTCTTTGATATGGCGATATTGGCCGACGATATCGCCATTGACGTAGACCGATTCAATGCGTTCGTCATGCAATGCCGCAACGCCCGTGGCCCAGCGCGTATCGAGGGCGTAGAACGGCCGTCCGAAATCGATTGATTGATGCTTGCCATCATCATATTTCGCCAATGTGAGATCGATGCTTGTCCAGCTGCCGAAGAGGTTGTTATGCGATAGGGTAAACGCGTTGCCGTTGCGGTCGACATCCGAAGTTTTTGCATAACCGATGCTGGTGCCGGTGCCCAGAAGATTATTTTCTTTTAACGACAGCGCAGTCGAATTTGCACCGCCGGAGCGGCTGTATTGCAGACCCGGCTGGATGGTCCAGGTGTCTCGGGTTTCCACGTCGATGTCTACGAGCCCATCGTGATACGCAGCAGGTCGAATGTCTACGTCGTAAAGGTAGCGGTTGTTCCTAAGCAGTCGTTCGGACTCCTCTATTTTTTGTACGGACAACGGCTCACCGCTATTGAATAACAATAAACGGCGGATCACCTCTGGCCGCGTGACGATATGAAGCTTGTTCGCCAGCCGGAACAGGAAATTATCTTCGTTGGGATCGTCCAGATTGAAAATGTTATTGTTGATGATGCGCACTTCACCAATGATTGCGCCGGCATCCTGCAGCTCGGTAAAGGAAAGGGGTGCTTGTTCCGGAACCTGCTCCGCCGCCAATGCATACACACAAAAGCATGAAGCCGCCGCGTAAATCAACGAGCGCACGGCGCCATTGCGCAAAGCAATCCGATCCCGTCGTGAAAACCGAAGAATGGGGTTGCAATTAAGCAGCTGTCACTCCTGGTGGTCGCGCTGATGGCATCTGTTCTCCCATGTTTCCAGTGTGCCGCAACATTAACTGCTGTTGGAATAGTCAATGTACGCAATCTGCGCGGAAATTGAACCATGCTACTGTTCTGGCGAGACGGTGGAGCGGCTGCCGATTCCCGGCTGGGACTGCGAGCTTTCCGTCCACCTTTGTCCAGGCTTACACTTGCAGTTCGCCTTGTCATGCCCGTTTTGGGCACCGGGCACAGAAAAAAAACAGACGCAATACCAATCCAGTTCTAACTCGAGGAGCGAGGCACTATGAAGATTGCAGGGTCAGTCGCACTGGTAACCGGTTCGAATCGCGGCATAGGCCGCGCTTACGTCAAGACGCTGGTAGCCATGGGAGCAAAAAAAATCTATGCAGGCGCGCGCAATACTGGCGGCCTGAGCGATCTCGTCAAAATGTATCCAGGCAAAGTTGAGGCAGTCACGCTCGATGTCACCAGCGAAGCTGCCGTCAAGACTGCCGCGTTGAAATGCGCTGATGTCTCTCTGCTGATCAATAATGCTGGCGCCAATGGTTCCAGCGGCGCGTTGGCGGCCGGCTCCATTGAGGCAGCCCAACGCGAGATGATGGTAAATTATTTCGGCGTGCTATTCCTGTCGCGAGCGTTCGCCCCTATCCTGAAATCAAACGCGGGTGGCGCCATCATCAACATGCTGTCACTGGTATCGCGCGTCAACATTCCTGCACTGGGTACCTATTCCGCGTCCAAGGCAGCGGCCTGGAGTCTTACGCAGGCGGTGCGAGGGGAACTTGCCAAACAGGGCACGCTAGTGGTCGGCATTTTCCCGGGCGCCGTGGATACCGACATGGCGCGCGGCATCGATTTGCCGAAACTCGCAGCGGATGACGTGGCGGCAATTGCACTAAGGGCTGTTGAATCCGGGATGGAAGACGTCGACGTCGGGGATATGGCGCAAGGCGTTGCAGCCGGGCTGCTGGCCGATCCAAAGAAAGTGGAAAAGGAGTTTGCTGCCTACCTGCCTGGCTGAACAGTCCCCGCCGGCTTCGCAAGCTTATTGCGAGGCCGGGCGGAAAAACACCTGCTTGTCACGCTCGACCAGTTGGTATTGCTGGTTCGGGATAACGTTGAATTGTTCCACGCGGCTGCGCACCGATAAGCCGCGCTCGGAATAACCTTGCCCGCGTTTCCACAACGTGTCGAGGAACCATTTTTCGGGGACGGAATGGGTCAATTCCAGCCGTTCGGTCCCCAAAAACGCCAGCGGGATTACTCGGTGATAACCGAGTAATTCATGATCGACTTGCAGGTATTCGAAGCCGATGATGCCTTGTGTCAACGTCAACGCCCGGTTATCAATGCGCGCGATGGCGCCTTCTCCAACTGGAATGTGCCACAAGACCATCTCTTGCGGCGCCCGCGATTCGGCGGCGAGCAGCAACATGGCAGCCAGCACGCCAGCGAGCGTGCAGGTGAATACGGTATCGCGCAATCGCGCCATCGGGCCGCCTTCGCCCAAATGGGCCACGCGCCCTACCAGCCAGCTGATCGCGACCCAGCACATCAACGCGACGCCAATGAACAGTTTTTGCATTGCCCCGGCGGGCGCCCAAGCATGCAACGCGATGAATCCGGCGATGGTCAGCGCAATGAACGCCGCCAGGCCGAGACTGTCCCATGTCCAGCGTATCCAGTGCAACCAGATCGGTTGGCGGCGCAGGCGCATGAAATGCCACACGCGCACGCTCATCGGCAATTCGAGGCTTTTTCGGCAGAAGGCGCACTGCCCATCGTGGACCACGGTTTCCCGATGGCAGTACGGACATTCCATTACCACGCTGTCCTGGAGCTTCAGCCGCGCGGACAGCCATTCCATACGCAAGCGCAATAATGGCGACAGTAGGCGATGCGCAAGCAGTACGATGCTCAACCAGTAAACCGTGTTTGCTGCCGTATCGAGCGATGGGCCAAGAAATTGTTCGACGGCCTGGAACAGACTACGTAACATCGAGAGTGATCCCTGCAGATTGCGGTGAAAACATTATAGGTTGCGATGCCTTTGGAATGGGGCATCACGTTCGCCCGAAACGACGCCGTACGGCGACAATTTGCTGTGCCGTGGTAAGTTAATGTTGTGTAGCAATCCCGATCAGGCATCGGTCACAGGAGTGAATCATGAATATCTTGGAATCCCTTAAGAACTACTCGGTTGTTGTGGCCGATACGGGGGACGTGGACGCTATCGCGCGCTTGCGACCCCAGGATGCAACGACTAATCCCTCACTGCTGTTTCAATCGGCGCAGAATCCAAGGTATCGCGCGCTGGTTGAAGATGCACTCGCCGTCGGCATGCGTGCACGGGGTGACCGGAAAGTCAAAGTCGAGCTGGCAATGGACAAGCTGGCGGTGAATTTCGGCTGCGAGATTCTGAAGCATGTAAAAGGAAGGGTTTCCACCGAGGTCAATGCAAGCTTGTCGTTCGACCAGGAGGGGAGCCTGGCCAAGGCGCACCAGCTGATTGCGCTGTACCAGCAGGCTGGTGTTTCACCGGAGCGGGTCCTGATCAAGCTGGCGAGCAGCTGGGAGGGCATCCGCGCCGCAGAAAAGCTTGAGCGGGAAGGCATACATTGCAATCTGACTTTGCTATTTAGCTTTGCTCAGGCGGTCGCTTGCGCCGATGCCGGCGTGACTTTGATATCGCCGTTCGTGGGTCGCATTTATGATTGGTACAAGAAGGAACACAAGGTCGAAGATATTGCAGCGGAGGAAGATCCGGGCGTGCAATCGGTGACGCGAATCTACAATTACTACAAAAAATCCGGCTACGGCACGCAAGTCATGGGTGCCAGCTTCCGCAAAGTCGAGCAGATTACCGGCCTGGCGGGCTGCGATTTGCTGACTATTGCGCCCGACCTCCTGGACAAAATGGAAAAAACGGCCGGCTCGCTGACGCGCCGGCTGTCGGTTGAATCGGCGAAAGCGAGCTCGGTGGAGAAGTTATCGCTCGATGAGAAGACGTTCCGCTGGTTACACAACGAGGACGCCATGGCGACCGACAAACTGGCGGACGGTATCCGGCGTTTCCATGTCGATGCAGGTAAGCTGGAACACTATGTATTTGCGCTGGTGGAGAAAAGCGCGGCTGCGTGAGTAGCTGCCCGAGCTAATGGAGAAACTGCAATAAAGCTGCTATCGCGCACGGCTGCGAGGGGACTATGAGCAAGAAATTCGTAAATCCGCCTGGAATGAAACCTCTTGGCATGTACTCCCAAGTGGCCGTGGCGACTGGTGGCAGCATTGCGTTCATCAGCGGCCAGGTGGCGGTTGATCCGCAAGGCAAGGTGGTCGGCCCCGGGAACATCGAAGCCCAGGCGGTGCAAGTGTTCGAAAACCTTAAATTGGCGCTTGCGGGAATCGGCGCGAGCTTCGAAGACGTCATCAAATTTACCATCTTCATTGTCGGCCTGAATCAGGCGAGCCGTAAGGCGGTCATGGATGTGCGCGGCCGGTACATCTCGCACCAAAATCCACCTGCTGCCACGATGGTGGGCATCAGCCAGCTGGTACAACCCGAACTGCTGGTGGAAATCGAAGCAGTCGTGGCGCTGGCAAAGTAAGCCGCTGGCAAAGTAAAACCGTCGAACGCACGAATTCCTACGCTGGTCATATTTTTTGAGCCCCCCGCGCTCGTGGTTAGCCCTGTCTACTGCTGTGGAAAATTGCGTAGTTATCGCAGGCGTCTATGCGCAACTCACGTCTTTCCGGGCAATGTTGCGATCTCAGGTACATTCTCCTTTAGCTTGCGCTTCAGGCAATCGGCCTCATTTGAAGGCCGGTATCTGCAGGGATGAATTCGGTACATCATGCTTCGATTGTTTTTACTTGTCGCACTGATCCACGTCTACATGGGCTTGCGACTACTGCCGGACATGCCATTTGGCATGGTCGGCACGGTCATCAGCGGGATTCTGCTAGCGACACCGCTCTGTGTACTGCCATTTGCCGAGTACGCACGTCGCCATAAACAAAACCCGTGCTCCGATTATCTGGCCGGAGCTGGCTTCCTGGCGCTGGGATTTTTCTCTTCACTGCTGATCTTGACTTTGCTGCGGGACGTCGTGCTGCTCGCTGCCCATGCAGCAACCGGCTGGTTGATCGATGCATCGATACTTGGCGAACTGCGCCGCTGGTCAGCCGCGGCCGTGCCTTCGATTGCCTTGATGGTGACCCTTGTCGGTTTCATCAATGCTCGGCGGCGGGCCGGAATCCGGAACGTCGATGTGCCGATCGATGGTCTGCCGCCCGCCCTGCACGGATTCAGCATTGCGCAAATTACCGATATTCATGTCGGCGCCACCATCAAGCGCGGCTATGTCAACAGGATCGTCGATGCGGTGAACGCGCTTGAGGCCGACGTAGTGGCCGTAACCGGCGACTTGGTCGACGGTAGCGTCGCTCGCCTTGCCGGACATACCGAGCCCATGCGGCGGCTGACCGCGCGCCACGGGGTTTTCTTTGTCACCGGAAATCATGAATATTATTCCGGGGTACACGCCTGGATAGCGGAGCTACGCCGTCTTGGCCTTTCCGTGCTGATGAACGAGCACATCGTGCTGGTTCATGAAGGCGAATGCATCGTTATCGCCGGCGTCACCGACTTCAACGCGCATCATTTCGATCCCAGTCACCGCAGTGATCCAGCCAAGGCTATCGCGGGCGCGCCGAAGCAGGCTGTCAAAGTGCTGCTTGCGCATCAGCCGCGCTCTGCGTTTGCTGCCCAGCAGGCCGGTTACCACTTGCAACTGTCCGGGCACACACATGGCGGACAGTTTTTTCCATGGAGCCTGGTCGTGAAGTTCCTGGAGCCTTTCACCAACGGACTGTACCGTCTCGGCGAACTATCGCTCTATGTCAGCCGTGGCACGGGCTATTGGGGTCCACCAAAGCGCTTTGGCGCGCCCTCGGAAATCACTCATTTGCGGCTGGTCCCGGCCTGAGCTGGCGGCGCTTTTTTCGCGCCATAGCTCAGCAATCCCTGGGGCGAAGTCGGCGGATGCGCGCGTATCGCATCCTCGTTCGGCACGATTCCCCATCCCGGGCGCTGTGGCATGAGCAAATGCCCGTCCACAAATTCTGGTACATGGTCAAATAGCTCATGGTCCCAGGCGATGCGGTCGATGTCGGTTTCCATGATGCGCAAGTTTGGCACCGCTGCGGAAAAGTGGGCATTCATCATGGTGCAGAGATGCCCGTAGAAATTGTGCGGGGCGACGTTGACTTCGTGTGCTTCGGCGGCCGCAGCTATTTTCATTGATTGCCATACCCCGTTCCATGGCACGTCGATGATGGCGACATCCATTGCCTGTTCGCGAAAGTACGGCATGAACTCGCGTAACCCAAGCAAGGTTTCGCAGGAACTGATCGGGTGCGTGCTGTGCCGGCGCAGGTAACCCAGCGCCTCCGGAACGAAACAGTCGATTTCGACCCAGAACATGTCAAGGTGGGCGATGGCGCGCAGGATTTTCAAATAGCCTTCGGTTTTGGCGTTGAAATTCAAATCCAGCAGGATGTCGATGTCCGGCCCAGCGCCTTCCCGCAAAGCTTCCAGGTGCATGACCAGATTGCGCAGCACATCACGCTCGACGTTGAGCCCCGGTTCGAAAGGCACGCCAAAGCCAGGCCGCCAGCCGCGCGCATTGGCGCCGTGCTGGTCGTAAGTAAAAATATTCGTCTTGAGCGCCGTGAAGCCTTTCTCGCGCACTTCCCGGCCAATCGCTTTTACGCCTGCAAGATCCGTAATGGCGGGCCGATAATGCGTTGGATGGTTGATGCGCCAGGTAGCGCAATGCGACCAGTAGACACGTATGCGGTCGCGGATTTTGCCGCCGAGCAATTCATAGACCGGTACCTCGAGTTCCCGCGCCTTGGCATCGAGCAGCGCGTTTTCGATTGCGCCCATGGCCATTGCGACGATGCCGCCGGCGCCCGGACGCGTGGCACTATAAAGCTCGGCGTAGATGCGTTCATGCGCACCAACGTCCTGACCAATGATGCGTGGAGCTAAGCGCGCTATAACGGCGGCGACGCCCGGGGCGCCAAATCCCTCATCGAATTCACTCCAACCGACGACGCCCGTATCGGTAGTCAGTTTGACGAAGTGATAATTGCGCCATCCTGCGTCGCAGGACAGCGTCTCAAGTGTTTTAACTTTCATCGTTGGTTCCTTTCACTTTCCGTGCCTCGTCGCCGTTGCCTGACTGGTGTGATTGTGTTCTCGTCGGCATTGTTCAGCTTTTCCATTCATGCAGCATATCAAGGCCGCCATTACCGGCTAACCGTTATTACCGGCTAACGGTTGTATTGCCGATGTGATTGAAAGGCAGCGTCAGCGGGCCGAAGCGGGAATTGGCGTCGATCGAACCGGAAACCTGGTAAGCGATCTGATTGGCCTTGAGCAGGTTAACGATGCCGACGCCTGCTGCGCGAGGCGAAAACGACAACGGTATTTCTATAATCGTCGCCTGTCCCGCCGGAAGCTTCACGGGATTGGGCAATTTGGTGCTGGCAACATCGAGGCCCCCGAGCGCGAACTGCACACCGAGCTTCGTGAAGTCGAGCGTGAACTGATTAGGGTTCTTGATTTGCAGCTTTGCCGTAGCGGTCACCTGATCCAGACCCAGTTTGCCAATGGCTAGTGAACTCAGCTGGACTTGCGGCGCCGAAGGTACCGGCAACTCCCCGCTTCTAGACAGCGGTACATCGACCCGGCCCAGCACCGGTGCATCGACACCGATTTTGACTTCGGCCCTATATGGCACCACTGCGCCGGCTTTTACGCCTTTGAGCGCAGCAACCAACGAAGCAAACTGTACGGTGACTGGAAGCTGAATAATCTGCTTGCCTCGGGCGGGTATTGAGCCGGTTGGGTGCATTGATCCTTCGGCAAAGTGTGTGCCGTTGCTGGCCAGGGAATAGCGAAGATCCGCCAAAGGAAGGTTAGTGGCGTACGGGTTCTCCACTTCCACATCGAACAGCAGAACGATATTTTCCAGTGACAGTCCGCGAATGCTTGATCCAATCACGTGAGCCGACGGTTTCGGTGCGCCGCCAATGATGTCCTGGATCGATTGGCAACCGCCAAGGAGGAACGACAACAGCGGCGCAAACGCGGCAAGGCGGGCGAAAGTGGCGAAGCGCATCAATAACCTCAATTTAATGTCTGGCAATGCTAGCGCAAACTGGCTGTTGCTTTTGCCATGCCTAGAGCTGGATAGAACCAGCGCGTGCCTTCCTAACCGTTCTCAACTTGTCGCGGCTTCGATGTTTACTGCCTGTGCCCCCGAATAATCTGGAAGGGTATGCTATTCTCGCGCCCGCATAATAAGCGCGCTGCACCTTAAGCGCCCCTTCTGAATTTCCCCTTTTGGAGACCAATGTGCGAATCAAATTCATCATTGCAACCGCCATGCTCGTGCTGGTCAATACCGTGCTCGCGGATGATATTTCCGGCACCCTGAAAAAGATCAAGGATACCGGCGTCATCAAGCTTGGCTTTCTGCCCGAGTCGATTCCATTCTCGTTCGAAGGAGCCGGTGGCAAGCCAATGGGCTATTCAACCGAATTGTGCACGCGCGTCGCCACTGGAATTCAGGAGCAACTGGGATTGCCGAAACTCGATGTGGAATGGGTGCCGATCACGCTTCAAAGCCGTTTTGAAGCGGTGAAGTCGGGAACCATAGATCTCGAATGCGGCATCACTTCCAATACGCTTTCGCGTCAAAAGCAGGTCGACTTCAGCCTCATGATCTGGGTGGACGGGGCCAACTTCCTGGTACGGGATGATTCTCCTTTCAAGACATTGGGAGACCTCAACGGTAAAAGGATTGCAGTCATACCGGGCACTACAACCGTTGCCGCGCTCTCGGAAGCGCTCGCGAAAAGTTATATCAAAGCGGAAATTCTCACGGTGCAAACTCATGTCGCGGGTCTGGAAGCCTTGAGCAAGGGCAACGCGGAAGCTTATGCTTCCGATCAGACGGTGCTGATCGGGCTGGCGCTCGCAGCAGCCAAATCGCTCAAGGTAAGACTTGGAGATGGCAACCTGTCGTACGAGCCGTATGGTCTGATGATGCGCAGGAACGACCAGGATTTCCGGCAGGCAGTAAATGCGGTTCTTGCGCGCCTGTACCGAACTGGGCAGATTGCGCCGATCTATGATCGCTGGTTCGGCAAACTCGGTAAGGCGAGCCAGTTCATCACGGTGATGTACTTGTTGAACGGGCTGCCGGAGTAAGGTGATCCGAGCTCAATGATCGAACAGACTGGCAGAACCACTGGCTCACGCCTGCTTATCCCTTGCGCACGGGCCCAACCCTAGCGCACTCGCACTAACTTCCGCAGCGTCGGCAGCCCTGCGGGAATATCTTTGCCGGGATAGATTTGTGACCAGGCCGTGTATGAAACTTCGCCGACATAGATGTCACCGTGCGAATCCACCGCCATGCCGTGCGGGGCGACAAACTGATCCGGCCGGTCATAGCCTGCGTGCTCAGCACCGAAGCGCGACACCAGCTTGCCTTCGTTGTCGACGATGCTGATGCGCGGCCCGAGGTTGGGAACGTCGCGGTTGACCGGCATGGTGGGCCCAATTTCTCCGATGTAGCAGAGCGGATTGCGCCTGGTTTCCATGTACATGCCACAGGGCCGATGCAGGTTGTGCCACTCGGTCTCATAGTTGCCTTCGCCGTCGAACACCTGCACGCGGTGGTTTTCGCGATCAGCGACGTAAACCCAGCCCTCCTCGTCACAGCACACGTTGTGCGGGATGTTGAATTCACCAGGGCCGGTGCCGGAGTCGCCCCACGACTTGAGCGGCTTGCCGTCTGGCGAATATTTGTGCATTCGTGAGTTGCCGTAACCGTCCGAGACGTAGATGTCGCCGCGCGGGGAAAGTGCGGTGTGCGTGCAGCGATGGAAAGGTTTTCCGCTCATATAAGGCGACGGCCGGCCCGGGATCCCGATCGTCAGCAATATCTTGCCGTCCAGCGTGCACTTGCGCACGCTGTGGTCGCCGTCGTCCGTGCAGTACAGCGTTTCATCCGGCCCGATGTGGAGTCCGTGCGCACGATTGAACACGCCCTCGCCCCAGGAACGCAGAAAATTGCCGTCGCGATCGAACACGATCATGGGATGCTCGCCGCGATTGAAGATGTACACCTGATCCTTGTGATCCACCGCCACGGCGGCGACATCCCGGAACGACCAGCCGTCGGGCAGCTTGCCCCAGTTTTCCTGCACTTTGTACCGAAATTCGCCGCTTCCAAGTATTGTAGTCATCGATGGATCCTCATGAATTTTATGCTGAGCGCTGGGCGTTTCGTACGGGGTGCAACGTTTTTTATATCAGCCGAAATTGCGCAAGTTCTTTCGTAGCGTTTCTGGAACATCCAACTCGAACGAAAGCACCCTGGCTGACAGCGCCTTGCCATAGTTGTCCAGGCACAGGCTGCGCGATACACCGCCGCCAAGCGCGCCTTCGGCGACGAAATTGAGCGCCTGCAATCCGTCGATTTCATAACGTGTGACCTTGCCGGTGACAACACCGGCATAGTGCGCCTTGAATTTGTCCGCCGTGAGCTGTTGCTTGAGGTAGGGATACAGTTCGGGAGCGTATGCAATGACTGCAATGTTCGAGGTATTTCCCTTGTCGCCGGAGCGGGTGTGGGCCAGGTGCTGGAGCAAGACCTTCATCTGATCACGATATCGCGAAATATTTATGGAGCCACATTGAAATTAACGCTGACAGCCATAGCGCATCCGCGCCGTCATCACGTTTCAAGGAAATTAATGGAAGGCACTATTTTGTCCCTCGGCACGAGCGAGGACCATACCCCAATTATCTCGCGCGTGCGGTCCTGGTGCGGCACGCGTTTTCCCGTCATGCCGATGCCCGATACTGCCATGCCGTCCACCTCGCGGCCAACTTTGATGGCTTCCTCGCGCGTCCTTGTGCGAGCCGCCACGCGCACGGCGATTTCGTAAGGTTCCGGCGCATCCCGGGGCGTCATGGCGCCGTGAATTGCATTCACACCTAGAAAATCAATACGCACTTCCTCGGCGTCAAGCTTGACGATTTTGAAACGCTCTTCGAGGATTGTTTTGGCGAGCTGAGCGCGCCGCAGTGCGCCGGGTCCTGCATAGAAAAACATGTCCTCACCAATGTAGCCCTCCGTGCAACCAATTGACACCTTCAAGGTCGGCGTGCGCGGTTTGCCTGAAATGTGCGTGATGCGAACCCGATCCGTGCCGGTTTGTTCAAGTCTCGCGCTGGTGAAGTCTACGATGACGTCCGGCGTGATGTAGTTCGCGGGGTCGTGGACTTCATAGAGCATTTGTTCTTTCACGGTCATCAGGTTCACCGCTCCGCCGGTTCCGGAGATTTTACTCAGTACGGCAGACCCGTCCGCTTGCGCTTCTACAATTGGAAAGGCCAGGTTCCAAGCTTCCGGCACGTCTTTGAATCCGGGATCCGAAAAATAGCCACCGGTAACCTGAGCGCCGCATTCCATCAAATGCCCGAGCCCATTCCCTGCGCCGAGACGATCATGGTCCAATGCGTCCCAGCCGAATTCATACATCATGGGTGCCATGAACAGCGAAGGATCGGCCACGCGTCCCGATACCACAATGTGTGCTCCCTGTTTCAGTGCTTCGACCAGCGGTTCGGCACCGAGGTAAGCCTCGGCAGAAACCAGCGTGTCTGCGAGTGTTGCAGTCGGTTTGCCGTTTTCCATGATGTTGCCGGTGAGTTGCAAGACCCGTTCGGTAATCAGGCTGCCATTGACGGCCGCAACCCTGATGCCCCTGGCGCCGAGTTTCTTCAACCAGTAAACGATGCGTTCTGCAGCACCGTCCGGATTGATCCAGCCCTGGTTGGTGATGATTTTCGTGCCGCGCTTGAGGCAACCGGGCAATACAGCCTGCATGCGATCATCCAGATAAGTGTCGTACCCGGGAAAAGAGGGGTCGCGCCGTTTGCGCACCTGTGCCGCAGAAATCGTGGCTTCGGCCATGGTCTCGAAACAAAGATAGTCCAGGTCGCCACGCTCGGCATTCCACCGGGCCGGTTCGATACGATCTCCCCACCACGCCGAGGCGGCCCCGATGCGCACCACGCTTTTCATTGCCTAGTTTCCGATCTCAACCTGAACATCGCTCCCCCGTTATTTTGATGACAAATACTGTGCAGCTTTCGCCGGCGCAATACTGGAGGGCCGATGCGGTCGCGTCAATCCACACAGATTCCACAGACCGGAACCAGGTGGTAACCGAAGCAGCTTAAACGCCTTAATCCCCTGTCAAAGCTACGAACAATGAATTCCGGCTTGCAGAACTCATCTTGACAAACATGCTACCGGCCAACGAATATTTCTCGAAAAGGCGCCTTGCGTGCCCCTTTCCCGAGGAGAAAATCAATGTTGAGCTGCTCGATCGCGCGCTTTGCGCGGCTGCTGGCATTATCGTTCTTGTTTGCCGCCTTCAGTGCAGCGGCGCAGTCCCCGATCCGCATCGGATGGCTATCTTCGCTGACCGGACCCTTATCGTCCGCGGCTTTAGCGGAAAATCAGGGCGTACAGTTCGCCGTCGAGGAGATCAACGCTGCCGGGGGTATCAATGGCCGCAAGCTCGAACTCATTACGCGCGATACCAGCGGCGAACCAACCAAGGCGGTAAATCTAGCCAAGCAACTCGCATTCGTCGACAAGGTCGATTTCATCATCGGCCCGGTGAATTCCGGAGAATCGCTCGCGACCGTGCCGATCGTGGCGAAAGCCGGCATTCCGAATCTCATCATCGGCACCATCGATGAACTGGTCGACCCACAGAAGTTTCCGCTGGCATTTCGTGCCATCAATACCAACAAGCAATGGATCCAAGCGGCCAACGACTATGCGTTAAATGTGCTCAAGAAACGCAAGATCGCGGTCATTGGCGACACCTCGGGCTACGGGACCGCTTCATCTAAACTCGCACAGGATCTGCTGGACAAAGCAGGCGTGAAGCCCGTCTATGTAGCCTTGGTGGATGCGAACAAAACCGACTTGACCGATGAGCTCAACAAGGCCAAAGCCGCCGGCGCGGAAGTGATCATGCCCTGGTCGGCGGCGACCGGCCTGCTGGCGCGGCTGTTCAATACGCGCGGCGACATGGGCTGGGATGTGCCAATCGTCGGTCATCCCGCCATGATGGCGCCGCCGGTCCGTCCTTTGCTCAACAAGCCGGAGTACTGGAAAAACGCTTTTGCGGCGGGTTATGTGAGCACGACATACGATACACGAGGCAAGTTGCCGCCGCGGACCCAGGCGCTCATGGACACGATCCGCCCGAAACTCGGCAAGGGCGAGATCGATTTCATGTTCTGGTGGATTGCACTGGGCTACGACACCGTGAAAATCGTGGAACATGCCGTGAAGACAGCGGGCTCCACCGATGCGGCCGCGATCGCAAAAGTTCTGGAGAGTACGCGCGACTTTCCGGGAGCCTATGCAAACTACAGCTGGAGCAAGGAAAACCGGAATGGCTATCCAGACCACGGCATCGTTATGAATGTGGCCGGCAGCTTCAAGGATGGATCGTTCGTGGCTGCGCCCCGCTAGCATGTTGGAGCAAAGACCAAGCAACGCAAGGGCTAGGACTGCGCGCAGGTAAGGCGGGTCACTCCAGTCTCATGACTAATTTCTGCTGCAGAAAAAGAACCGGTACCAGTCAATGCTAGTTGCGCTCATCACCGGTCTAGCCACCGGCGCCTTGTATGCCGCTGCAGCGCTGACGTACAACGTGATGTTCTCGACTTCCAAGGTTTTGTCTGTCACAACAGGCCATATTTCAATGCTGGGCGGCATCTTCGGCGCCTGGTTCATTTCAACGCTTGGCTGGCCGATCGGATTCGCATTGCTGGGGTCAATCGGCGTCGGTGCAGCGTTTGGACTGATCACGGACTGGATCGCGATTCGCCGCGTGCTTGCACGCAGCGATGAGCACTTGTGGCTGCTGTCCACGCTTGCGCTTGCGACCATGGTGCAGCAGGCGGCGGGCCTGTGGTGGGGCACCGAGCCGAAGCCGTTTCCTCGACTGATTCCGCAGGATTTTTCCGCCGGGCTGGCCGACCAGAAATACTGGTTGCCTATCGTCATTGCGATTTTGCTCGCCGTTGCACTTGAATTGTTCTATCGCCGCACGCTGTACGGAAAACTGTTCGTGGCAATGTCCGAAGATGCTTTTGCGGCCCGCGCGCGCGGCATTCCCACCGGGCGGATCCGCGCCATGTCGTATGTGATCGCCGGGGCAATGGGAGGTTTAGCCGGCTTTGGCGCTGGACAGCTGACGTTCGCCTACTTCGCGCTCGGACTGACTCTGACATTGAATGGCTTCATCGCGCTCGCGGTCGGCGGGCTCGGCAGTAATGTCGGTGCGCTGGTCGGGGGGGCCGCGCTTGGCATTCTGAGTGCAGTTGCAACGTATTTAGTTGGCGGCGAATATCAACAAACTATTTCCGTGGGACTGTTGATGATCGTGCTGCTGCTCAAACCGGCGGGGCTGTTTGGCAATCAGAGCGTGCGCCCGGTATGAACCTGTCGAACCGATCGTGGGCAGTTGTGGCGGTCATTGCGGTGCTGTTTACGCTGCCGTGGTGGTCGGGCGATCTTTACAAGGTGCACCTTGCGGCGCTCATTTGCACTTACTGGGTTCTGATCAGCGGGCTCAATCTGGTGGTGGGTTATTCTGGCCAGTTGTCCATTGGACACGTCGGCCTGCTTGCGATCGGCGCCTATTGCTTTGCGATATTGGCCGGGACGTATGGCACGCATCCGGCCGTAGCGATTGCTGCTTCAGGGATACTGTGCGCGCTGTGCGGGCTCGTGCTCGGGTTGCCTTCACTGCGCCTGCCCGGATTTTATTTTGCGATGGCGACCTTGGCATTCGCACTGATCGTGACTGAAATTACCTTGGCGCAGGGCAACTTGACGGGCGGTGGCGTCGGCCTGTCCGTGCCTGGATTCCCGCCGCCGTTTGATTCACCGCGCGGCAGTTACTGGCTGATCCTCGCCATCGCGGCCATGGTCACTTGGTTGACATGGAATGTGGCGCGCCATACGTGGGGACGTGGATTGGTCGCTGTACGCGATAGCGTTGTGACCGCGCAGGCAGTCGGCGTGCCGGTTTTCCGCGCGAAGCTCACGGTGTTCGTTTTTAGCGGGTTCACCGCTGGGGTCGCGGGTGCGCTGTTCGCTGTACTGCAAAGTTACATTACGCCCGATACGTTCGTATTCGATCTGGGCCTGTTCTTTTTCGTCTGCATCATCATAGGCGGGAGGGGGCATATTCTCGGTCCTGCCATTGGGACCATCGTGCTGACAGCCTTACCCGAAATGGTTGCGCCACTCGCGAAACTAGGCAATTTCTTTTACGGCTTGCTGTTGCTTGTGGTCGTTCTGCTGGTGCCGGAAGGCATCGGCCATGTCTTCCAGGTGCTGATCGGGCGTTTCAGTGCACGCAGGGGCGAAAACCATGGCGTGAAGCCCGATCTGGAGCGGCTCTCCAAAGCCATCCACAGCGGACGGGCAATAAATTGAGCCTTGCAGCGCGCGACGTCACCAAGCGATTTGGCGGACTGACCGCGCTGTCCGGTGTGTCTCTGGAAGTCATGCCTGGTGAAGTGCACGGCTTGATCGGCCCGAACGGCAGCGGCAAGACGACCCTGTTGAATTTGTTATCCGGCTATTACCGGCCGGATGCGGGCACGATTCACATGGTCCATCAGGACATTTCAAGTGCCAGCGTGCAGCAACGCGCAAAGCTCGGCGTGGCGCGCACGTTTCAAAAACCGAGGCTGCTGCCAACGCTTTCCGTGCTCGATAATGCCATGATTGGCGGGTGGCTTGATGCGCGCGCCGGATTTCTTGCGACAGCGTTCATGCTGCCTCAGGCCACCATAGATGAACGGGAACTGCGCAGCCGAGCAGAAGAGCTCTTGCATGGTGTCGGGTTGTCGCACGCCATCGGCCGGCGAGCGAACCTGCTCGAACATGCCGAACAGCGCTTCCTGGAAATTGCCCGTGGCCTGGCACAACGGCCGCGCTTCATTCTGCTCGATGAACCGGCCGGCGGTTTGACGCCGGCCGAAATCGACTGCCTGGGCGGCGTCATCAGGGTCATGGCCGAGTCCGGGGTGGGGGTCTTGCTGGTCGAGCACCATACTGATTTCGTATTCCGCATTTCGGATCGGGTTACCACGCTGGACGTCGGTGCAGTGATCAAGCACGGTACGCCTGATCAAGTAAAGCGCGATCCGGACGTTATCCGTGTATATCTCGGAGCCTGACGTGAGGAGCGACCGCCCACTGCTCAAAGTCGAGAATCTCCACGTCGCCTACGGCAAAGCCGAGGTGGTACACGGCATTTCGCTTGCGGTACGCCAGGGGGAATTCGTGGTGCTGCTGGGCCGTAATGGTGCAGGCAAGAGCACTACCTTGCACGCGATATCCGGTTTGATAGACAAGAAAGCCGGGCGGGTTGAATTCGACGGCCGCGATATGAGTGCTGCCAGTCCTCGCGATCTTGTGCGAGCCGGCGTGGTTCAGGTATTGGAAGGACATCGCGTGTTCACCACGCTCACGGTGGAAGACAATTTGCTGATCGGCACTCATGCGCGCAGTGCTCACGGCGACCGTGGCAAACTAGGGCGCATCTACGAGCTGTTTCCGGAACTGCGTGAAAAACGCAATGATCTTGCGTCGCGGCTGTCGGGGGGCCAGCAGCAGATTCTGGCTGTCGCACAGGGGGTGATCGGAGAACCGCGGCTGTTGATTCTCGATGAGCCCTCGGCGGGGCTGGCGCCGCTCGTGATAGACCGAATCCTCGCGGTTGCGGCCGAGCTGCGCAAAGGCGGCATGGCGGTTCTGCTGGTGGAACAGTTGGTCGAAAAAGCGCTGCGCCACGCAGGATATTGCTATTTGATGCAAACGGGCCGCATTGCAGCCGCAGGCACGCCGAAGGAAATACAGGCAAGCGATGTGCTGCATCAGACTTACCTCGGCGGACATGCCGCTCGAAGCGAACTTTGAAGAGGAGCAGGGTCAATGACCGGAACGAAACGCTGGAAAAACCGCCCGCAAGGTTCGACGTGGGGTGATTTCGGGCCGGATGATCAGCTCGGCAGGTTGAACCTGCTGACCCCGGAAAAGGTGAAGCAAGGCATCGCCGAGGTAAAGGAAGGAATTGTGTTTTGTCTGAGCCTGCCACTGGATTATCCGGGCGGCAACGTACTTAATCCGCGCCGGCATCCGCCGATTCTGAGGCCCACGTTGCGCAACGGACGTCCGAACATGGTGTACATCGTGCAGCGCGACAACCCGGCTGCTACTGATGTAATCAACGACGATGCGGTGATCCTGCACCTGCAATACTCCACGCAGTGGGACAGCCTTGCGCACGTGGGTCAATTGTTCGATGCCGACGGTGATGGCAAGCCGGAAGCAGTGTTCTACAACGGCTACCGGGCGGGCAAGGAGATTTCTGGTCCAATTGACCCGGACGATGCCGGCGCGATAGGCAATGTGCCGGCGAAAAGCACGACCGCTGTGAAAGCGCTGGGTGTGGAAAACATGGCCGTGCACTGTGTGCAAGGTCGCGGCGTCATGATCGATTTGCACGCGCACGTCGGTCGGAAGGGCATGGCGGTCGGCTACGACCAGCTCATGCGCATCATGGAAAGCGACAAGGTAGTGGTGGAAAAGGGCGACATGGTTTGCCTGCACACCGGATTTGCGCAAATGATCCTGGAAATGAACAAACAGCCGGATCAGCAAAAGCTGGAACATTCCTGCGCCGCGCTCGATGGGCGCGACCGCAAGCTGCTGCAGTGGATCACGGATTCCGGACTGGTCTCATTGATCGCAGACAATTACGCGGTGGAAGCACACCCCGCCACCAGTCATGATGGAACCTGTGCAACGCTGCCATTGCACGAACACTGCCTGTTCAAGCTGGGCGTAAACCTGGGAGAGATCTGGCATCTCACGCCGCTCGCAAACTGGTTGCGTGACCATAAACGCTCCCGTTTCCTGTTAACCGCTCCGCCGCTGCGTTTGCCCGGTGCGGTAGGGTCACCAGCGACACCTGTGGCGACCGTTTAACTGACCAATTCTGTAGATTTTGCTATGCCAACTAGAGCATCCGCGATTAACTCCGTACAGAAATCATGTCGCATCCTGCGTTCGCTGACCGAGCCCAGGGTCAGCCGGCTATCAGAAATCGCCGCACAGGCGGGCCTGAACAAGGTTACGACCCTGCGTATTCTGGAAGTCTTGTGCCGGGAGGGCTTCGTCAAGCGCCACGACAAGACCAAGACTTACTCGCTTGGCAATGAGGTGTTCATTCTTGCAGCTGCGCTGCGCGATCGGGATGATCTGCGCGCTCGGGCTAGGCCGTCCCTGGTGCGCCTTGCCGCGATGTCAGAAGATTCCGTGCTGCTGTCGGTGCGCAGCGGTGGTACCGAGTCGGTCTGCGTGGATCGTGAAGTCGGCAGTTTCCCGATCCGGGCAAATTACCTGGACATCGGCAGCCGGCGTCCGCTCGGCCTGGGCGCTGGAGCGATGGCGCTGTTGGCGTGGCAACCGCAAGCTGAGATCGATGCCATCTTGCCGTTAGTGGACCAGCGGCTCTCGCAGTATCCAAAGGTCAGCCTGAAATGGCTCAAAGATGAAATAGAGCGCTCGCGCGAGCGCGGATATACGGTGTTCCTGAATATGCTTGTGGAGCGCATGGGAGCAGTCGGTGTACCGATTATTGGTTCCGATGGCAGTGCGGTGGCTGCAATCAGCATTGCTGCGCTGTCCGACCGGCTGTCCGCGCGCATGGATCAGCTGGTCGGCATGCTTAAACGCGAGGCGGAAGCCATCGGCAATCCGAAACGTACATGAGACAGCCATGACAATCGTGAATACCGTGAATGCGCATAGCAGAAATTTGCGCAGGTTGTTGATGCGACATTCCGACAATCACGGTATTCACGATTCAAAGCTTCCATGAGCTTCATCACCGGCGTCGGTCTGACGGCTTATGGCAGCCACCCGGATAAAAACACGCTGGACCTCATGAGCGAGGCGGCAGCGTTAGCGCTGGCGGACGCGCAGCTTGCGCGCGGCGACATCGATGGACTGGTGTGCGGCTATTCAACCACCATGCCGCACCTGATGTTGTCGACCGTGTTCGCGGAACACTTTGGCCTGAATCCCGCCTATGCCCATGCGATACAACTTGGGGGCGCGACCGGATTTGCGATGGCTATGCTGGCGCACCATTTGGCCGAGTCCCGCGTGGCGAATAATATTCTGGTCGTCGCGGGGGAAAACCGGCTCACCGGGCAAACTCGCGATTCAGCGGTACAAACCTTGGCTCAAGTTGGCCATCCGGTTTACGAAGTGCCACTTGGCGCGACCATTCCCGCGTACTACGCGCTGCTGGCTTCCCGCTACATGCTCGAGCACGGCACGACGGAATCCGACTTGGCTGAGCTCGCCGTGCTGATGCGCAAGCATGCTTGCATGCATCCTGGAGCGCAGTTCAGGGCGCCGATTACGGTAGAGGCGGTGCTCGAATCCAAGCCGATCGCGTCTCCATTGAAGTTACTGGATTGCTGCCCGGTATCAGATGGGGGAGCGGCCTTTATCGTGAGCCGCGTTCGCAGTAACGGTCATGCGGTGCGCATTCGCGGTACCGGGCAGGCGCATAGTCATCAACACATCAGCGCCGCCCCAAGCCTGACGCAGTTCGCTGCGGCCACATCAGCTGCCAAAGCACTGGATGCGGCCGGCGCAAAACTAGCTGACGTGAACTACGCCGCGATTTATGACAGCTTCACCATTACCCTTACGGTGTTGCTCGAAGAAATCGGGATTGCGCCGCGCGGAGGTGCGGGCCGGCAGGCGCGGGAAGGCATTTATGACTACGACGGCCCGCTGCCGCTGAACACTCACGGTGGACTGCTTTCCTACGGTCATTGCGGCGTCGGTGGTGCGATGGCGCACCTGGTGGAGACGCATCGGCAACTGACCAACCGCGCCGAAAACCGACAGTCCAGGAATGCGACGCTGGCGCTATTGCACGGGGACGGTGGAGTGCTGTCGTCACATGTGTCGCTCGTCTTGGAGAGAGTCGCATGAATCAGCTGGACTGGACCAGTGACACGGATGGCATCACCTACCAATGCTGCGGCCAGTGCGGTTCGAAATGGTATTTTCGCCGGAGGTTTTGCCCGCGCTGCGGCACTCCCAATGCGTCCACCTTGCAGGCATCGGGAGCTGGCATCGTGCATGCAAGAACCCTGGTCACGCGTGCTCCGACCGATGACTGGCGAGCGCATGCGCCTTACCTTATTGTCATGGTTGACGCCGAGGAAGGCTTCCGCCTGATGGCCCATGGCAGCACGGAACTACAGATTGGAACCAGGGTAAGAGCGCGGTTCATAGTGCGGGCCGGCAGGAAAATTCCCTATTTCGAAAAAGTCCAGTAGCCTGCGGCGCAATTGCGGGTAGCGCGTCGGCGCATGCCGGGCCACGAAGAACGCGTAAATTAATCTGGAGGCCGTGACATGAAGGACGTCCTGCGCGAAGCCTTGCGCACCGTACTGAACCCGAAGTCCGTTGCAGTCATCGGTGCGTCGGAAAACGAAAACAAGATAGGCGGACGCGCGGACTCGTTAGCGCCCTGGCGCCCGATTGCGGGTAGCGCGTCATCGTCCGCCGGACCACGAAGAACAGTCTTCGAGGCGGTGATCTCAGGCGGACGCGCGGACTCGTTAGCGCCCTGGCGCCCGATTGCGGGTAGCGCGTCATCGTCCGCCGGACCACGAAGAACACTCTTCGAGGCGGTGATCTC
>JBJMWI010000082.1:0-19838 GCA_045810225.1 Burkholderiales bacterium | reverse complement strand
AGTGTTGCCCGGCTGGTAGCGCCGCGAGGCAGCAACCGCATTCACAGGCGCGATGCTCTGGCCAAACCAGGCGCTATCGCTCCAGCGCAACCGCTGGTTACCGGCGCGCACGCTGAGCATGGCTTCATCCACACGCTGCCTAAACCCGATGAACGCTTCATTCACATAGATGTTGCGGCCGGCGCGGGTAATTGCTTCTTCGCTCAGGTTGTGGAAATCAGTATGACCATCCGCATTGACGAAATCATAGAAGTAAACAGCTTCCAGTCCCACTTCGACGCGATCCGAGCCACCGGTCACGATCGACCTGCCCTGTACCGCGAACGATGCCAGCCCGCGGCCATAGTTAAGGTTGCCGTCGTCGAAATTCACCGATGTGCCGGTACCACCGTTAGCACGACCAATGAGCCCGGGATCCCGGTGGCCGATGCGGCTTATGCCGCCCGCGGACAGTTCATGCGCGATGCTGGGACGAAATTTACTGGATTCATCTTCCGGCTCGCCCGCCTGTAGCGTACCGGGAGGGCACGCGAACGCGAACAAGGTTCCCGATGCGACGGCTGCGCAATAACATTTACCGCGTTGCATGGGCATATCCCCTTGGGCAAGAACAAGCGCGCGACCTGACCCGCGCTCCTGCGGAAACTGCGGCCGACGACGTGACGATGCACATATACATCTAGCATGCACTGAATGCCATGCGATTCCAGAATTATGTGTGTTGACCTCTTCGTTGTTGAGGAAACGCTTCGACCTCCGCCGCAAGGCGAAGGTATTTGAGCCTGCCTTACATTGGACATACGGATTCACAACGCCGCTACTCATCGACAACTCTCCCGTATGGCTTCTGTTTCGACGGAAGGCCTGACGCACAGGACGATCGACAGCAGTTCATGGCAGCGGCGATAAGTCTTGAGTGCCTCTGCGATCTCCCCAAGCTCGCGATAGCAAATCATCAGCCGGCGATAAAGAGGTTCCGCCAGATTATCCAGTTCCAGCGCCCGGGAATAGAGTGCCGCGGCCTGATGCCATTTGCGTTGGCGCTCGAGGCAGGCTGCAAGAGTCATAACCGATCTGCCAAACTTAGCTTTGAGCTTGTCGCGGAATGCTGCTGCCCAGATTTCCTGATCTTCGTGCTCCAAAAAATGCCCGGCATACAAGCGCAGCAGATCGGCAACGAGCGGGGTGTGCTCATGCACGCAGAATTGCCTGGGTGAGCAGTGCAAGCCTTCAATCAGCTGCACCACGCGTTCAAATGCCCACACATCGATCCAACAATTTTTCGCGTTAAAGGAAAGCCTGCCCTCGGACAGTGACAGCAGTCCCGGTATGTTCAGTATTCGTCTGAGCCGATGGAGCGTGATGTCGAAGCAATTTCTCGCCGCGTCGCCATCGGAGTCGGGCCATAAGCCCTCTGACAAGCGAGCCGTATCCGCTCTGATGCCGCCTGTGGTGATCAGGATTTTCAACAAATCCAGTGGTCTTTTGGGCTTTTTGCGGCCAAGTGCCAGGCGCCGGTCGCCGCTAAAAATCTGGAACTGTCCAAGGAGATGGATGCGGATGTGACAGAGATTGGCCGGTGTCGGAGCAGCGGGCCCGCACTGGCCAGCGCGGGCGATGGAAGAGGACTCTGCCAATGCTTCGGCTGCCTTGTCTAACATCGAAGTCGGGATGTGTCTCATGGGCGTGGGCGGCTCGATCACTCGGTGCGCGTCGCAAGCGCACCATGTGCGCCGGGTGATCCCGCCGAAGCAAATAGATCCGCTGTCGCAATCAATACGCCAGACAGAATTTCGGCAAGGCGCTGGACGCAGTTACGCGTGGGAATTGTGCCGCGCGCAGCAATCGTGAATTCATAAGCGCGCACCCGGTCGCGAATATTCTTCACGCGCCGCCGTCCGAGCGCATGGAAACGGTACTGAAGACGGGCAGACACCTCATCGAATACCTTGCCGGACATCACGATGCCGCCGTGGCCAGCAAGCGCCTGCATGCGCGCGGCGATATTCACACCATTTCCATACACGCTACCGTCCGAATCGACCAGGATGTCTCCAAGATCGAGGCCAATGCGAAAGTACATCCGGCGCTGTAACTCCAGCTGACCATTGCCGCGTTTAATGCTGTCCTGAATTTCGATGGCAGCAGCAAAAGCCTCTATCGCACTGGAAAACTCAACCAGAATCGAGTCGCCGGGCGTGTTTACGACTCGGCCGTTATGTACGACGCATATTTTTGAAATGCAGGCTCTGTAGCGCTTCAATGTCTCCAGGGTGTGGTGGTCGTCATCCTGCATCAGGCGCGAATAGCCGATCGCATCTGCGCAAAGGATGGCTGCGAGCCGACGAGTTGGCATCGCAGGCGAGGAAAACAACTGCTTCCGTGCACTCGGCCCATTCATCCGATGCTGCCGGAATAGGCGGCCTTCCTGCGAGTGACCACGAGCCCGATCCACGCGGTTGTTTTCGATACATGCGACACGAGAAACCATTTCTTCGGACTGTTCTCGAGCAGCTTCGAAGCCAGTGCAGAGAAATCGGCGAGGGGCTTCATATTTATTCGCCGGCGCCAGTCGCGGCGCGCTCTTCAGCAAGAGACGAAAAGTCGGGCCGCAGTGGCTGACACACAACAGGCTGTCCATTGTAAGTGCCACATGGAGCGTACGGAGTCTCCTGGGGCGGCCCGGGTTCACTGTGTACCGTAACCTCGCCAAACTCGTCGCCACTTCCACATCCATGGAGCAACGCTAAAGTCGCCAGGCCCGTGATGATTTTCAGTTGAAATTTCATGAGATCACCTATGAGAGATGTGAAAGTCGAATGGAGTATTGGCGCGGCGCTCAGGTGGACGGCAGCGATACGCGCTCTTGCGAGGTCACCATGACTTTGGTCGTGTCGCCGGCCATCCACGGTTTTTCCACGTCCCAGTATTCGGGTGAGCGCTTGCCGGATTTAATGGCTTCCGCTGCGAGCACCATGAGGGTCGCAACAATCTTTTCCTGACGCAGCAGCTTGTAATCGATTGCCGCCCAATCGATCACTTCATCGAGTGGATGGCCTTCGGAATCGAATTGATAGGGCTCATGCCAGCCGCGCTGGCCCGGCCGGAACATGGTTGGGATCTGCGTCTGCTTCGCAGACACCCGGAAAGGCTGTTCGCCCGGATGCCGGTACACCACCGCAAGCAGAATCTGTCCGCGCGTGAACGCGTACTGATAGTTTCCGACCAGGACGTAGTTCTTTGCCTTCACCTCCGGCATACCTTGCGAAACCAGCAGGCGTTGCAATGCACTGTTTGCTTCGAATATCGCCTGTGAACGGTAACGTCCGTATTGGCCGGGTTGATCTCGGATCTTTCCCGTTTGCTGGTCCACGCGCTGATCGTCGATAGACACGCCGAACGTCGCCTTGTACGAATCATCAAGCGGCACGGCGTTGGCCTGGAGCAGGCCCTTGTTAAGCTCTCCGATACCAATTCCGAGCGTGTAAGGCAGGAACGCAAGTCCCTGTGCGATGCCGGCAACAATCATGAAAGGAGAAAGGACGAGGTTCTTCACTCCCTGCGAGAACGTTGTGCCTGCCAGATGCCCATCAGTCCCGTTGGGCGTCGCACATCCTGCAAACATCGCTATCGACAACACTGCAATCACGCTTTGCTTAGTAACCGTTTTCATTTCTGGTCTCCGATAAAGGTTTGGCTGCTGGTCCGGTACTCAAATGTCAATTGCATCACCGGCATGCTGCGCATTGCATTGAGCGTGCCCATTATTCAATGCGTTGTTTTTATGTCTGTTTGTGAGCAATCGTGGTCAATACTGTTATATTCCTCTGGCATTTTATGTGTGGATGACCTACATTTATTGCATGCCAAGATCGAAATTCAGTTCATCAGACCGTGACTTCTTCTCTGCGCTGGGCGACGTAGTTTTCGGCAATCCGTTCAGTCCGCAGCGCGATGAACTGATCGTCCGCCTCGCGCCGGGCGCAAAAGCCGGCGATCTGACGAACGACCGCGAAGCACTGGCACGGGTCGTCGGTCCTCGACTTGCCCCGTGGTTGCGGGAAGGCATGCCGGCTGTGAATGAATTGAGCGCGGACGATCGCAAGCTCCTGGACCCGGCTGTCCTTTACGTTTGCTACCACCGATACGTTCCACAGCTCGACAACCTGATCGAGCGACAGGCGATGCAAAGCGGCGCTTCGCTCGCGGTACCGTTTGCCGGCGATGCGATTGCGCAACTGGTCAGGGGCGGTTTGGCGGAAGAAAGGGCGGTGCGCTATTTCGCCTTCTACTTTCAGTTACGGCGCGCGTTCTATTTCATCCACCGCGGACTTGCGGGCGAATGCCCATCCATGCAGCGGCTGCGCGAGGCGCTATGGAACAACATATTCACGTATGACATGCGCGGGTATGAGGCCGCGCTATGGAACCGCATGGAAGACTTTTCCACGCTGCTTCTCGGCGAAACCGGCACCGGCAAAGGCGCCGCCGCTGCTGCGATCGGCCGGTCGGGATTCATTCCCTATCTTCCCGAGCAACGCCGGTTCGCGGCAAATTTCACGGAGACATTTATCTCGATCAATCTGTCGCAGTTTCCTGAAGCACTGATCGAGTCGGAATTGTTCGGCCACCGCAAAGGCGCGTTCACGGGGGCGATCGATCATCATGACGGGGTGTTCGCCAGGTGCAGCACGCACGGTGCGCTGTTTCTGGACGAGATTGGAGAGGTCTCGATTCCGGTGCAGATCAAACTGCTGCAAGTGCTGCAGGAGCGCACCTTCACCCCGCTCGGCGGGCATGAGAAAAAACGTTTCGCGGGACGCGCCATCGCGGCCACCAATCAGTCGCTTGGAAAATTGCGACTGGAGGGCCGCTTCCGCGATGATTTCTTTTATCGACTATGTTCTGACGTAATCCATGTGCCCACGCTGCGGCAGCGCATTGCGGAGTCACCTGCAGAACTGAAGCATTTGGTGCAGCTTTTGGTTGCGCGAATCACAGGCTTGGAGGGATCGGACATAGTCGCCACGGTCCTGACTGCACTCGCCAAAAGCCTGCCTGAGGGCTACCCATGGCCCGGCAACGTACGGGAACTGGAGCAGGCGGTACGGCGCATACTTTTGACAGGCGTTTACACTGCGGACTCTTTGCCGGTGCAGGGACAAGAGGAAACGCTTCTGGACAGGCTGCGATCGGGCGACATGAGCGCCGCTGAACTTCTTGCGCAATACAGCGCGCTGCTATATCGGCGCTTTGGCACTTACGCTGAAGTCGCCAAACGCACCGGACTGGATCCACGGACTTCACGCAAGTATGTGGAAAACAGCGGTGCAGAAAAGATGGAAGCCGAGGGCTCACCGTAACGATCCGAGGTCGAGCGTCCTGACCTCGGCAACCCAAGAAAAACGACCGTTTCGCGGGGTGTACTCGCCGCGCTATTTTGATGTTTGTTCTTCGTTCTTTAAGCGACAGTCAGGCGCTGTGTCGCGGTCGCGATTCCTCCCAGATCGTCTTTCCATGTAAACACCAGATCGCCGCTCTCGCTCGCCACGGCATAAAACGTGAAGAATGGGTTGGTGGAAACGGCGGGATGCAGCGTGGCACGGAAGATTTCTTTGCCGTTGTAGGTGCAGCTGAATGACTCAACGATGTGCCGGGGAATTTCCCTGCCCTGGTTGTCCAGTCGGAAGCCGGACTCCATCGGATGCTGGACCATGGTACGGATCTCGACGACTTCGCCGCGCTTGGCATTTTCCGGCATGCGCACACGCGCCGTTCCCATGCGGCTCACAGCCCGCACTCCGACGTTACGACTTCGACATTAACTGCCGCCGACCAGACGGTATCGTCGCTCATGACCGCCACCGCGGTAATGGGCTGCGAGCGCGCCACCCTGACTCGCGATGAAAACACGCCCTTGCCATTGTGTGGACCGAGCTGCACCTCCAGCACACGCGGCAAATGGTTCTCGGACGCGAAGATATAAATGCTTTTGACGTAGTCTTGCGGCGTCATCGGACTGTCGACCCTCACGCTGACGGGTACGACGCTGCCGTTTTCCGCGAGCCTCGGCATCTCCAGCTTTACCCTGCCGCGATTGATGGATCGATCGCCAAAGGTTTCCCGCAGCGTGGTGGCGAGCTCGTCTGGCGTGGCCATGGCGGGTTTGATGACCAGCAGGCATGCACCGGAAGCGAGCACACCCAGCGCGCGCCGCCGGCTGGCATCGTGACGGCGTGACGGTCGTGACGTGGTATCCAAAGCTTTAAAGCTCTTCACCTCATACACTCAAGTACTGCCCGATTGTTCTAACTTTGCGCCCCCTGCGTCATCACGACCGTTATGGGCAAAGCCCGGTATCCTTGTGGGGACACGTGTTCAAGCTCATGTTTTATAACTGAAGCCATGGTTCTTGAACGGCAGCGAACGCACGCGTTTCCCGGTTGCGGCAAAGATGGCGTTGCCCAGTGCCGGGATTACTGCACCGATTGGCGGTTCGCCCACGCCACCCCAGAACCCGCCGGTGGGCACCAGCACGCAATCTATTTTTGGCGTTTCAGCCAGAGTCAGCACGCGGTAATCCGAGAAATTACTTTGCACGACTCGGCCTTCATTGATGGTAATTTCCTCATGCATCGCCGAACTCAGGCCCCAGATCACGCCGCTTTGAATCTGCGCGATCACTGCATCCGGATGCACCACGTAGCCGCTGTCGATGGCAACGACAATGCGTTTTACCTCGATAATTGAAGCATTGGTGACTGCGATCTCGACAACGGCGGCCGAGAAGCTGCCATAGGAATCGACCACCGCAATGCCGCGATGAATGCCCTTGGCTGGCTGCTTGTCCCAGGCGGCCGCCTTGACTACCGCCTCGAGCACACCCAAATCCTTCTTGCCTTGCAGTAGCGGACGGCGAAACTCAACAGGGTCCTTGCCGGCCGCATGCACCACTTCGTCGATGAAGCATTCACGGAAGAAAGGATTATGCGTATGCGCCACGGCACGCCAGAAACCCGGTGGCACGTGCGTGTTGCGCATCGCGTACTCGTCGATGAAATTCGGCACGGCATAGGGATTGTCCTGGAATGATCGAACGTTGACCGGATCGATTCCGTTCTTGATATCTGCCGGACGCACGGTAATGAAAATGGATTGATCCGCCTGACGGACATGCCAGGCGCTCCAGTTGCCATCCTTGTCGAGTGCGGCGCGCAGCTTCACCAACGCGACCGGCCGATAGCGGCCCTGCTTCATGTCCTCTTCGCGCGACCATTGCAGACGCACCGGCGTGCCCGGCATTTTCTGCGCAATCCATATGGCCTGCTTGGTGTACTCCTGATGCGGACCGCGTCGCCCGAATCCGCCGCCCGCATGCATCTTGTGCACAATCACGTTCTCGAGCGGAATGCCGGCGGCTTCGGAGGCTGCGGCAATGGTCGATTCACCGTTTTGCGTGCCGACCCAGACTTCGACTTTGTCGTCCGTCACGACGGCAGTGGCGGTCTGCGGTTCCATGGTTGCGTGATTCAGATAAGGCGCGTGGTATTCGGCCTCGATCACCTTGGCGGCATTTCCGAGCACGGCCAGCGCGTCCCCGTCCTTGCGCGCGACCGGCACGTCCTTCGCATCCAGGCCGGTACGCAGAAATTGCATGATGGAACCGCTGCTGACCTGGCCACTTTCGCCGACATCCCATTCCACCGGCAATTCCTTGAGTGCCTGGTTGGCCCGCCACCAGTTGTTGGCAACCACGGCGACCCAGTCCTCTCCGGCCACCACGCGCTTGACGCCAATGACATCCTTGATTGCCGATTCGTCGTAACTTTTCAGCTTGCCGCCGAATACGGGGCATTGCACGATGGAGGCGTGCAGCATGCCGGGCAAACGCACATCGGCTGCGTAGATCTGCTTGCCAGTGGTCTTGTCCGCGATATCAAAGCGCGGTGGAGAAGTGCCGATCAGTTTCCAGTCCTTGGGATCCTTGAGTTTCGGCTCCTTCGGTACTTCCAGTTTTGAAGCGGCGATGGCTACTTTGCCAAACGTCGTGCTCTTGCCGGACGGATGCGAAATCACGCTGCGCGCGGCCTTGCATTCCGCGGCCGGCACGCCCCATTCCTGCGCCGCTGCTGCGACCAGCATTTCGCGCGCACTCGCACCGGCCTTGCGCAAATACTCCTGCGACTCGCGGATGGAACGGCTGCCCCCCGTGGACATGGATCCGAAAATTCGATTACGCCTGACATGGTCGTTGACATCGGCATACTCCGAACGCACCTTGCTCCAGTCGCACTCGAGTTCCTCGGCGACCAATTGCGCCAGGCCAGTAAAGGAGCCTTGCCCGAGTTCCGAGCGCGCAATGCGGATCACTACGGTATCGTTGGGCTGGATCACGATCCAGTGGGTGACTTCAGTGATTGCCGGCGCATCTGCAGCCAGCACGCTGCCCGACAAATGGATGCCCAGCGTAAGGCCTCCGGAAACAGCAGCGCTCTTGACCAGAAAATCGCGGCGTCCAGCATTGAATGTTTGTGATTTCATCATCGGCTCCTATGCGGACTGTGCGACGAGATGGATTGCCTCGCGCACGCGCACGTATGTCCCGCAGCGGCACAGGTTGGTCATGGCGGCATCTATCTGGGCATCCGTGGGATGCTTGTTCTCCTTAAGCAAGGCCGCTGCAGCCATGATCATGCCGCTCTGGCAGTAACCGCATTGCGGTACCTGCAATTTCACCCATGCCTTCTGCAATGGATGCGCGCCGTCTCGCGACAGCCCCTCTATGGTAGTGACCTTACCGCTGACAGCCGAAACTGGCATTACGCAGGAGCGCACCGGCTTGCCATCGATATGAACCGTGCACGCGCCGCACATGGCGATGCCGCATCCATACTTGGTGCCAGTCATGCCGAGCTCGTCGCGCAAGACCCATAGCAACGGCATTTCATCTTCGACATTTACGTTGACCTGTCGTCCATTAACGTTGAGAGTTCCCACGATGTGCTCCTGAAATAATTTGTAAGAATCGGGCCTGAACGGCCCGCTGCGCAACATAAGCATAAACCCTTTGCGCTCGAAAGGCGCCGCCGCGATTTGTTTGTCGCCTGGAACGTTCTGTCTGCATAATCGAGGCAAGACTGTGCAGCTCTGCCAGATAAAACCGTTCGGGAGAATACATGGACGCCCGCTTCACGCCCGATTTCCGTCGCAGGACCATCGTGAAAGTGTCCTGGCGCTTGTTGCCCCTGGTGGTGGTGAGTTACCTGGTGGCTTACATCGATCGCACCAACGTCGCGTTTGCCGCACTCACCATGAACAAGGATCTGGGCTTGAGCGCTTATGCTTACGGATGGGGCGCCGGTATTTTCTTTCTCGGCTATGCGTTGTTCGAGGTTCCCAGCAACATCGTGCTGGAAAAAGTGGGTGCCCGGCGCTGGATCGCCCGCATCATGTTCACCTGGGGGATTGTTTCCGGTCTGACGGCTATCGCCACCGGGCCGATCAGTTTCATCGTCCTGCGTTTCCTGCTCGGGGTAGCCGAAGCCGGTTTTTTCCCGGGCATGATCCTGTACTTCACGTACTGGTTTCCAGCACAGTATCGCGGACGCGTAATTTCAACTTTGTTTATTGCCGTCCCGCTCGGCAACGCGTTGGCCTCGGTCGTTTCGGGCGCCGTGCTGGAAATGGATGGCGTGCTGGGACTGAAGGGCTGGCAATGGGTATATATCATCGAAGCCATTCCCGCGGTTCTGCTGTCCGTCGTCGTGCTGATGCAGATGACCGACCGGCCAGCCGTGGCGAAATGGCTGAACGACGACGAAAAGGCATGGCTTGAAACAGAGCTCAAACTGGAGCGGGCGGGCATCGAGACCGCCGGCAGGCTGACGCTGCTCCGCGCGCTGACGGACCGGCGCGTGCTGGCACTCTCCTTGATTTACTTTACCAGCGTGGTCGCCGGCTACGGCATCACTTTTTTCCTGCCGCAGATCGTCAAGGGGTTGGGTCATTCCAATTTCATAACGGGTCTGCTGACCGCCATTCCGTACGTGGTCGGTGTTGTTGGGCTGATCTTCTGGGGCCATTCGTCTGACCGCCACAGGGAACGCCGGTGGCATTTGATTTGTGCGTCGACGCTCGCCGCGATCGGGCTTGCCGGCACGGCGTTCTTCACCGGTTCCGCCTGGGCGCTGGTGACCATGTCAGTAGCTGCGGTTGGACTGTACGGGTCACGCCCCTGCTTCTGGCCAATGCCTTCGTTGTTCCTCACCGGAGCAGCGGCCGCCGGCGGAATTGCGCTCATCAACTCCATCGGCAATCTCGGCGGTTATGTAGGGCCGTTTGTCGTCGGCTGGATCAAGGACAGCACCAAGAGCTTCGAGATGGGCGTCTATTTTTTGGCGGCGTGCGCTTTGGCGTCCGCGCTCATCACCTACTTTGCCACGCGCAATGACAGGCTCAGCGCTAAAAGCCAGGTTTGATCAGCGCGTATGCAATGTGTCACGGTAACCTTGCTCGGGAACTTGGGTTGATCAGCGTTGTCGACTTCGGGAGTTGGTGTTTCACCTCACCAGCGCTTTCACCTAAAATAACCACTCACTGAAGGTGTTCGCCCGGATGCGCTGGATATCCTTTCGACTTAACTGACGGCAAGCGCGCGAGCGCGACGCCCCATGTGCAACCGTACTAGTCATGGAGAGAACGATCTTGGACAAGTCTACGTTACTCAAAATCGCCGGCGGCTTATTGCTCGCGGTAGCATTCATGCGCGTCACGTCGCGTAAATCCACTGCCCTTCTGCCCCAGCAATCATCCGAGCGCGAACGCCGGCTGGGTTCGCGCACGAACTGGCAACGCCGAACCCGTCCGGGCATGCAGCGCACGCGCAGTTCAGATTTGTACGCTTATTAAGGAACACCCACATAACCGGAATCGTGACCGTGCCGAGTTCTGAAGAAAAGCCGGCTACGCCGGGCAATCGGCCGGAGGAGCCTTCCGCCAGGCGGCGCATACTCGTGGTGGATGACAATGAGGACGCTGCTTCCACCTTGGCCATGCTGCTGCAATTAACCGGCAATGAAGTTCACACTGCCTGCGATGGCCTGGAAGCCGTGAAAGCCGTCGCTGAACTGCATCCCGATGTTGTATTGATGGATATCGGCATGCCAAAGCTGAATGGTTATGACGCGGCCCGAAGGATCAGGGGACATGCCAGCGGCAAGGATACATTCTTGATTGCTGTCAGCGGCTGGGGGCAGGAAGAAGACAAGCTGCGCTGCGCGAACGCCGGTTTCAATGCGCATATGACCAAACCCGTCGATGTCTCGGCACTGACCAAACTGCTGTCCGAGAATGCACAGCAGCGATAGGTGTTGCACAAGCCGATCAGCCCCCGGCGACCCCTTGCGTATTGACGTATAGCGCATAGACGCTCTTCGACGCCGCCATGAACAGCCGGTTGCGCGCTGCGCCGCCGAAGCACAAATTCGCGCAGCGCTCCGGCAGCGTGATTCGTCCAATCAACCGGCCATCGGCGTTGTAGATCACCACACCATCGAGTTCCGCGCTTCCCATTCCCCAACCGAACCAGATGTTGCCGTCCACGTCACAGCGCATGCCATCCGGTGTGCCAGCTCCTGCGTCCAGGAACTTGCGCTTGCGCGTAAGGCGCTTGCCGCCATCGGTCACGTCGTATGCGTAAATGTTGCGAGGCGTGCTGCCGGACTCCACCAGATACAAGATGGATTCGTCCGGCGAGAAGCACAAACCATTGGGACGGTTTACTTCGCCTTCGACCACGGACATTTCACCGCTCGCGCCGTCCACGCGATAGACGTTCATCGGTAGTTGTTGCTTCGCGAGATGGCCTTCGTAATTGCCCAGCAAGCCAAACGGCGGATCGGTGAACCAGACGGACCCGTCGGACTTCACCACTACGTCGTTAGGAGAATTGAGCGGTTTGTTGTCGAAGCGGTCGGCGACCGGCGTAATGGTGCCGTCGTATTCCGTACGCGAGACACGGCGGCCCCCGTGTTCGCAGGTAACCAAACGGCCTTGCCGGTCACGCGTATTGCCGTTCGCAAATCCGGAAGGTTTGCGGAATACGCTGACGATGCCCGTCTCCTCCTCCCATTTGAGCATGCGATTATTGGGGATGTCGCTCCACAACAAATAGCGCCCGTCACCAAACCATACCGGCCCTTCGCACCAGCGGAAGCCGTGCGCGATCCGTTCGACCGATGCCGAATTTATACGATACCTTGCGAAACTCTGGTCGAGAATGTGGATGGCGGGATCCGGGTAACGTTGGCTTGGTTGCCACGGAACGATGTTTTGACTCTGCAGCGCGGGGCTGTCCGATGCCATTTTGATCGTTGTATCCAGTCGGGTTGCGGTGGGTCAAGAATACCAAATGCCTGCGCAAATCGCCTGTCGGGCCCATCGGTTTCATGGTTCTGCAGCAGCGCCTTTCCGCGCACAATGCTTGCACTTAGAGACTATTCGGAATACAAATACGCTTGGCGACCCGTAAGAGGCGGTAAATGTCATTGGCAATTCAGGTACTGAAAGACGATTTTCTGATTCGCGTTCCCCCGGGCGTGCAGTTGACGCTCCAAGATCTTCAGCTGTTCCGAGTCCATGACTGAAGCCGCGAGCAAATATTTTCCCGGCATGGAGCAATGGCTCATCGTAGTAGCGCCCCTCTTCCTCATTGCTTATTTCATTCCGCTGTTCGTTGCCGCCGGCCGCAGGCATCGCTTCATTGCGCCAATCGGGCTCATCAATCTGGCGCTTGGATGGACTGTGCTTGGCTGGTTCGGTGCGATTATCTGGGCCGTCAACCGCGACGTGCGCGACCGGGACGTCGAACCGGAACCCGCTCCGCTGGACTTCATGAATGAACCCCGCTTGCTCGAGCCCGGTGAAAGCACCCAGCCCCTCGATGTCGGCACCAGCAAGAAATGCCCGTTTTGCGCGGAATCCATCAAAGCCGAAGCGCTCGTGTGCCGCTACTGCGGGCACGACGTTCGCCCAGCCGCTCCGGCAGTCGCGAAAGCCGCCTCGCTGGAACAGAGCATGGAAGAATTGCAGGCGCTGCTCAAGGACCACGAGCAAAGCATCGAAGAACGGCTCGCTGAAGTCGAACCGGCGACTAATTACGTGCCACCGAAAGACGTCGTAGTGGCACCGATTTCAGTCGAGGTTGCGCATCAGCTATCCGGCTGGAAGAAGGCCGGCTAGGCAGGTACGTAGTATTTCCGGGCGCTCGGCGCGGGAGCCCAACACCCCTGGACGTCCACATCAACCGGAGCGGTTCAACAATTTCCACACGTAGCGATCACACCGGCCGGGAGGTGCGCCTTTGGCACGTCATTCCCGCGCTTGGGATCGCACAGATTATTTCGTGGGGCAGCCTGTATTACAGCATCGCGGTACTTGCCTCGCCGATTCAGGCCGCGCTTGGCCTTTCGCAGACTGGGCTGTTTGGAGCATTCACGATCGGCATGTTGGTCTCGGGGGCGGCCTCCCCGATGGTCGGCAAACTGGTGGATGAACGTGGCGGCCGGAATGTATTGACAGCCGGCTCGCTGGTTGGCGCAGCAGCGTTTCTTACGCTATCGCTTGCCCAAAATCCGGTCACCTTTCTGTCAGGCTGGGTGCTCGGTGGCATAGCCATGGCGGCCACACTTTATGATCCGGCGTTCGCGACGCTGCACCAGTTGTCACGGGAGCATTACCGCCGCAGCGTGACAGCCTTGACGCTGATTGCCGGTTTTGCCAGTACTTCATTCTGGCCACTGACCAGTGTGCTGGAAGCCGGCCTCGGCTGGCGCGCAACATTTGGGGTGTTCGCGCTGCTACATTTACTGGTATGCCTGCCGCTGCACTGGTTTCTGGTGCCAGGCGTGAACCCGCCGGTCCAACCAAAAACGGCTGAGTTACCCGGCAATGAACGCGATAGGCCATCGACAAGTTATTTCTGGCTGGCCGCTGCCTTTTCGATTGCGATGTTCGTCATGGCAGTCGTGTTTGCCCACCTGATCGAAATGCTAAAAGCGCGCGGCCTGTCTGCGCGGGACGCCGTACTTATTGGCTCGATAATCGGTCCGCTGCAAGTTGCAGCCCGCATCGTGGAATTCAATTTCGCGCGCCACGCGCGCGCAACACGGGTCGGCATCATGGCGTTCGGCCTGTTTGCCGTCGCGATACTAGTACTGGCATTTGCCGGCCAAAGCTTTTGGTGGGCGGTCACTTTTGCGGTCCTGTTTGGCGCAAGCAACGGGATCATGACCATCGTGCGCGGCACAGCGCCCGCGGAACTGTTCGGTCAGCAGCGGTTGGGCTCGTTACTCGGGCGGCTTGCCCGGCCAGCATTTATCGCTAAGGCAATTGCGCCGGTGATGTTCGCCGGCCTGCTGGCGCACGGCTTGCCAGCCCGCGTGGCGGAAGCAGGCTTGGGATTGGTGGCATGCCTTGGGTTTATCAGCTTCGTGATCGCGGTGCGCTCGGCAAAGGCCTGACAGGGCCGGTCAACTCGGCCACCGGGAATCGTTATCCAACTACAAGCTGACGTTGGACCTGCTGTAATCTTGCCGCCGCTGGTTCGCGACCTGAAAAAAACGGCCCGGGTCGTGTTCCAGCAACAATTTTTGCGAGAGCATGAGGTCCGGGATCGGCACCGGGATATTCGGGGCTGCGCAATATGCCAGCCCGGTTTCCATGCTCAGGACGTTGAATACGCTTCGCGACAGGATCTGAAAACGGCCCCAGCCAGGCGCCTCAACGGTAAAGCAACCGTAACGCAGATATTCCTGACGTTGCATCGGGTCCAGAACCCGAATTAGCAATTGTGTGGCACGCGCTTCCGCGGCCGAGTGCGACCCTGGGGCATCCATAAACAGTACCCTTATCTCCATGGCGTCCTCCTCATCGAAGAACAGGCGCCTGACGCTGCGGCGCAAAAGTGGTAACGCCGTCAAAAGTCGATTGAAGCGAATTTCCATAACCTCTAAAGAATTCCGGAGACCCGCCCCGCCACAAGGGCAAGGCGAGCGTCCGACCTGCGTTACCGGCCTGCAACAGCCGCTTTTCCTTCAGCCCCCGACGATGCGGGGAACAACGACCGTCTCGTCTTCCAGCGAAGAGAAATCTCCGACTTTGCGATCGGGCTGTCCGCCCGTCCGGTTCACACCGAAAGCGACCGCGCCGGCCGCCAGGCTAGACTCGAACAGACGCTGTGCCTCGGCACGAGCTTCCGCCATCGCTTCGCTGTCATCAAACATTATCTCCCGGTCGCCGGAAGAATCGAGAAATCGCAATATCTTGGTCATGATGTCTCCTAACTTTAGCCAGTATCAAAAACCTCTTCCTGGCACAAACGGCTGCGCGTCGACCCCGCTGCCTTGTATTTTTTGCAATAGCTTTTTTATCCCGCCGCGATGGGGCAGGGAGAACTGGCGAAAACGCTGCGGCCCGATGCCGAATCCAGGAATACGGGTGCCTAACACGATTTAACTCCTTTAGACCACGCAGTCATGCTGCACCGCGCGTCCGTTGCCGTGCTTTTTTCAATCCAGGGCACAGAGAAGCGTCTGCATGAAACACTTCCTTTCCACAAAAAACCCTGTACCCGTAAGCTTCGACCCAACGCTGTTGAAAATGGTTTCAGCGCAACTCGCATATGGATGAATTACTGAACTGATGAGCGCGCTACCTCTAAAAAATACCTGGCGCGTCGTGCTGGGGGAACATGTATGCAATGGAAAAGTCTACCGAGATGGCCATTCGATTTACCAGAGGTGACATATGCGGCCCCTGTTGATTATTGTTCCCGTAGAAACCAGAAAGTGGCGCGTGGAATTGGCTAATGGCGATCATGCGCTGGATCAAGCGAGTACGGACACGGCGCGCCTTGATGCGGTGTACTGGACACAGGTCAATACGCCCGCCGCTGCCTTGATGTACAGCGAGAATGGCGATCTCGAGAGGCTGAATCACACCAAATAGCCCGAACGGACTCTCAATTCTTCGATTGCGCGCGTGCCGTGCGAAACGTAATCGAGTAACGCTGTTGTGCGGTGGCGACAATACTGTGCTGCCATGACCAGCGTGCCGTATCGCGCAGCAGGTAAGCAGACCGAGGCTGCAGTTCCAGGACAATCACGTCCTGCCTGCGATTGCGTTCGCCTGGCCGATACGGCCTGAGTCGCATGCGGCACGCGCTACGTAGCGATACGCCGACGATGATTTCAAAATTCGGAACGTCGCGATGCCAGCCCAAAGGCGTCCCGGGCCGATATTCGCTCACCAGCGCATGCGTGAAGTGGTCGGCCGGGACCCCCACCCAGTGAGCGGCCTTTTCGCGCAACGGCAGCAAGAATTCAGGAAGCGGTGGCGCCGCTGAGAGCGTGTTGCTGCCAAAATCGTATTGGGCGCCATAACTAAGCGTTCTGCGTTTTGCAATGAACTCTTTGTAGTGCGCCTCTTGCAGCGGCAGTTGTTCAATCGCCTGCAACAGTAACGCTTCTTCCTGCTGCCCAATGAATCCAGGCTGATACACAAACCCGTTCGGCCCATGGCTTTGCGAGTCGAACAGCTGCTCCTGATACATGGGCGCGATTGGCAGACAATCCCGCCTTCTCTATTTCACTTTGCTGCGGGAATTTTGCAAGCGGATCGCCTTGCGGCGTTGGTGGCGCTGCTTTTTGCTCTCGGCGGATTTTTCCGGACTGTTAATGGCAAACGTCTGGGGATTTGGCGTCTCTTTGACGGGTTTCGTGTCGCGCATGATTTTCTCCTCTGGCTAAGGTTCCGGCCGCGCATGACTTCTGCTGGTCCGAAACGTGAGGATAGAAAAGCGGGTGCAGCGCAAGTTCCCCGGAATTAAAGGACTGAGGTAGGAGGACTGAGGACTGAGGGAAAAATATAAGAAGCAAGGTTTAAAGACAAGGGCCGCAATGCGGCCCCTTTGTTTTCGTCTTTCACTCAGTCCTCAGTTATGGGCAGCGCCCGGTATCCTGCGAAGCAGGGCCTCGTACCTCAGTCTCAGTCCTTTACTCATTCCTGTCTTTGAGGATGCTGCGACGGTGGTGAATCAGGCCGGCGCGCAGTTCATCGAGCTTGCGATGAATCTGCTGGATGGCGAATTCGGCCTTGATGTTGATCTGGAAGTCCTGGTCGATCTGCAGGCGGTCCTTAATGGCTTGCCGGTTCTGGCTCATCATGATGACGGGCGCCTGCAACGCCGCAATGCACGACAGTATCAGGTTCAGGAAAATGTACGGGAATGGATCCGGCGGTGCTTTCAGCAAGTAATGGGTATTGATAGCCATCCACAGCAACAGGAAGCCGCAAAAACTGATAATAAAGATCCAGGAGCCGCCAAAGCGCGCGACCATGTCCGCAACGCGCTGACCGATGCTCATTTGTTCGGCAACCACCTCGTTGATATTCTTGATCTGCACCCGCGCCAGCAGCTCATCGGCCGTGCGCAGGCGGTGGATGATCACGCTCATGAACTGGCGCGCCGCGGTCGGACTGCGATTGGTCAATTCCGAAATAGTTTGCAACGGAACGCATACCAGGCTGGCGTCCGAGGTCGCGCGCGCGGTCGCCGTGCGCGGGTGGCTGTCGAACACGGATAATTCGCCGAAGAAGGAGCCCGCTTCCAGACTCGCAAGAATAATTTCCTCGCCGCGCGCCGGCAATACAATATCTATGACCCCTTGTTCCACGATGTAAAGATGCTCCGGCACGTCGCCATGGTTGAATATGGTCTCACCTGCTTTGAACAATTGGCGCACGGCATCTTTGCGCAAAAGTTCTAGCTGCGAATCTGGCAAGTTCGCGAACAGCGGCACATTCTCGATTCGATAGACTTCGTCCATGCTGTATCTCCCTGACGATGTTTTCCGTATTAGAACACTGCCCGGGCTCGTGCGGAATGCAGTGCGCGCCTTGCTGCTGGGACACGTTCCCTGCTGGGTTACGATAACGCATCGTCCGGTTTGGGGAGGATCGCCATGTTCGCAGTCATTTTCGAAGTCTGGCCGGCAGAGGGACGCGCCCAGGAATATTTCGACCTCGCGGCTGCGCTCAAATCCGATCTGGCCAATATCGACGGCTTCATTTCCATCGAGCGCTTCCAGAGCCTGACAACGCCCGGAAAATTAGTATCGATTTCGTTCTGGCGCGACGAGCAAGCCATCCTCAAGTGGCGCGGCTTGGAACGGCACCGCTCGGCACAGGCGAAAGGGCGCGCAGGCGTGTTCGCGGATTACCGTTTGCGCGTAGCGTCAGTCGTGCGCGATTACGGCATGGTGGATCGCGCAGAAGCGCCGCCGGATAGCCGCGCCATCCACGGCTAGTAGCGTGCTGGCCGTGTGCAGCGCAGAGATTTCAATAAGCCGAGAAGCCGACAACAAATTGCCCTCTGTGCCCCGGTCGGCGGCGGCCCCCGGTACGGCAGGCCTGGGATCAACCAAATCTCTTGCGCGCCAGCGCCGCACCGGCGCCGAGTGCGGAAAGTTTCGCCATGGCAACATCCCGGTGCATGGGCGCCATGCCGCAGTTGGTACACGGGTGCAGGCTCTGCCTGGGCAGGAATTTCATGGCTTCCGCAATCACGCTGGCCACCTCCTCCGGGGTCTCCACCTTGTCGCTCGCCACGTCGATGACACCGATCATGACTTGCTTGCCCTCGAGCAGCTTCAGCAGGCTCATCGGCACGCGCGAATTGATGCACTCAACCGAAACCTGGTCGATGCGGCTTTTAGCCAGTGCCGGAAAAATCTCCTCGTATTGGCGCCATTCGTTGCCCAGAGAATTTTTCCAATCGATGTTCGCCTTGATGCCATAGCCATAGCAGATGTGGACCGCAGTCGTACAACGGAGACCCTCGATGGCCCTGTGCAACGCGTCGATGCCCCATTTGGTTACGTCGCTCATGTAGACGTTGAAAGCCGGTTCGTCGAACTGGATTACGTCGACCCCTTGCGCCTCTAGCGCGCGCGCTTCCTGGTTGAGTAATTCCGCAAACGCCATCGCCATCTTGACTTTGTCGCCGTAATGCGAGTCCGCGACCGTGTCGACAATGGTCATCGGCCCGGGCATGGTGAACTTGAGTTTTCGGCTGGTATGTTCGCGGGCGACGCGGGCCTCCGGCTCATGCACGCGGGCTCGCAAGCGCAAAGGCGCCACCACGGTAGGCACCATCGCGTCATAGCGGTTGTTGCGAATGCCCATCTTGACCTTGTGTTCGAAGTCGATGCCGTCGACCGATTCCAGGAAGCCGTGCACGAAATGCTGGCGCGATTGCTCGCCGTCGCCGACGGTATCGATACCGGCGTCTTCCTGTGATTTGATCCACAGCAAGGTGGCGTCGCGTTTTGCCTCGGCCAATTCCTCGCCGGCAAGTTTCCATTGCGGCCACAATTTGTGCTGCTCGGCCAGCCAGGATGGTTTGGGAAGGCTGCCTGCGATCGCGGTTTCGAACATGGTCATGGCGTCCGATGGTTGAAGAATGCACCATCATAATGCGGCGCGGGCCCGCGCGCTTATCCAACCATTTTTGCGCGCAAAGGCCGGATCGGGGAGAATCAGCGCGCCCGCGCCCCTAGCGCAAATCCACGGCGGAACACTTGGAGAGCCTGCCATCATGAAAGCCTTGCTGAAACTGTCGCGCGCGATCGATGCCGTCAATGAGCGCGTTGGCCGAATCGTGATCTGGCTGATTCTGGCGATGGCCCTGGTCAGCACCGTCAATGCGCTGGTGCGCTACGTCTTCAACCGCAGCTCCAACGCCTGGCTGGAGCTGCAGTGGTACTTGTTTGCCGCCGTAT